>NZ_JBITGV010000001.1:1166253-1243100 GCF_044457385.1 Streptomyces sp. NPDC050548 | reverse complement strand
GGGTGATCTTGGTCGAGAACCCGTCTACCAGGAGCTTCGTCGTTCCGCAGGAGTGTCCAACTCGCGGTCAGCGCCACGAGGTTGGAAAACGCTCACTGCTGGCAGGCACGAAGGAGCGCGACAGCCAGGCCACGGTGTAGCTGACAGCGCCAGGGTGAAGCGGTTGATTCGATTCGGACTGCACCGGGACCTGCGGAAGATCCGCCACGACCTGCGGCGCGCAATGCCGCGTTCGACCGGCACCCGCGCTGTGGACAGTGCCCGGGGTGACGGTTTGCTGGGTCGGGGTGAAGCCGCGGCCCGGCGGACGTCTGAGGGGTGTCGTGACCCATGGGCCTGGGCCCGCCTCCCCTGTAGTCGCGGTCGGCGAGTATGGGTACGCCCTGGCGTTCACAGATCCGGATGATCCGGTGGGCGCGGGCGGCAGTGAGATCGTGTGCGCGCGGCTTGCCGGCCCGGCGTCACGACGGCGCGGACAGCCTTGGGGTGATCGGCTCCAGCCTTTCCTCCCGGCGGCAGCGGTCGGCCCCGCCGCCGGCCTTCGGTCGGTGTGGTGCGTACGAGCCGATCAGGACGCCCGTCTGCCGATCAAGACGCCCATCTCGCGCAGCCGTTCCAGGCTCTGGCGGTATGTGGGGTGGGCGGCCTGGGCCGAGTTCAGGTACGGCAGTACGGCGACCGGGACACCCATGGCGGGTGCTTCGCGGACGGTGCCCAGAGCGAGGTTGTCGGAGATTCCGGCGGCCCATTTGTTGAGAGTGGGTGACAGGTCTTGAAGGTGGCGGGGGCTACCGCGATCGCGTCCGCGGGTCGGGTCGGGTCGGGCGTGGCTGGCTGGTCCGGGGTTCGCCAGGCCGAGCGGATGGGGTGGCCGGTCTGTGCTTCGACTGCCTCCGTGTCGAGGAATCCGAGTCCTTGCGGGGTGGCGACGACGCCTGCGTCCCAGTGCCGTTCCTGCGCTGCGGTGATCAACTTGCCCATGTCGGGGGCGACTCCGGCCGCGCAGACGACGATCTGGAGGAACGGCTTGTCGGGCTGGTCACTCACGCGGACACTCCCAGTCGGCGGCTGAAGTGGTGCGGCTCGGGCGGTGCCCGGCGGCGGTCGCGGGCCGCCATGTCGGCGACCGGTTCGCGTACGGCCGGGCGGCGGATGTCCTGGACCGCGCAGCTCTCGGCGATGCGCAGGGCCTGGTAGCCGTCGGCGAGTCTGCCCTGTTGACCGTAGTCGCGGGTGGGCAGCGCCAAGCGGCCGCCCGCCGTCAAGACCATTTCCGCGGCTGATGGCTGGACGTATGAGGGGCAACTCGCGGCGGCCGAAGACATGGTGCCGGGCTTCGCCATCAAGAACGCGAAGGGGAACCAGCCGATGAACCGAACCTACGTCGGTGGCACCCACATCGAAACCGGGGAGATCGCCCTCGCGTCGTCCGGAGGTGGAGGTGCTCCCGGAGGCATCGGTCCGACGTGCGGATTCTGCGCCGAGGGTGATGTGGTGCGCGCTCTCGGCGGCGATCCGGAACTCGTGGGTCGTGAACTGCCCGGTGGCGTTGTCGGTTCAGCCCGGCTGGTCAGGGGCCGGTGTGGAGGTGGGAGGACCAGAGGAGGGGGCTGTTGCCCGCGTATTCGTCGCGGACACGGCGGACGGCGGTGTGGAGGAGGCGGGCCGGGTCGGCGGCGGGGGCAAGGCCGGCGTAGAGGTCGGTGGCGATCCGTGCGGCCACGTCGTCGACGATCGGCCACAGCGTGCCGATCACGTGTGGGTAGCCCGCGAGTTGGAACGCCGACGCGATGTGGATGACCTCGTCGGGCAGCACGTCGCCGCCGCGGGCGGTACCGCACGCGGACAGATACGCGAAGTACGCGTCGGGCACGCGCATCCGGCCGACGTCCACGACGGACAGGTGACCGCCGGTCAGCGCCAGACGGTTCGCCGAGGGGTCGGCCACGTCGGTCGTGGCGTGGCAGGCGATGTGGACCCAGCCGGCGGTCGCCAGGTGGGTCCGTACGGTGGCCGGGTCGGCCGCCTCGTCCAGGAGGACCCGGGCGTTCGGCAGGTACGTGGCGGCCACCGCGGCCTCCCCGCGCGCCGCGGGCAGCAGCGCCCCGGCGGTCTCGCCGATCGCGACGACGAGCGAGCGGTCCGGCGGTCGGCGGGCCACCGAGGCGCGGGCGCGCAGGAGTTGGTGCAGCGTCGGGGTGTACGAGCCGACGACGCGGTCCAGGGTGGAGCGGCCGTCGGCGGCGGCGTGATGGCCCGCGGCGTGCAGCGGCAGCAGCGAGAGCTGGCCGGTCGGCAGCCACCACAGCCGGGGCAGCGGGTCGGGGGCCGGGCCGAGGCCCAGCGTGTCCAGCACCGGCCCGGCGATGACGTCCCACAGCCAGCCGAGCAGGCTGGTCACGAACCGCCCTGCGGCGCGGCGCAGTTCGGCCGCGGCGGTCGGGGCGCGCAGGAGGTCCTGGGCCAGGTCGAGCGCGACGCGGCGCTCCTGGACCGCTTCGGGGGTGAGTCCGTACAGCGGGATCACGCGGGTCTCGTCGGCGGTGAGCACGAGGGCGTGGCTGCCGAAGCGGCTCACGTTCACCACCACGACGGGTCCGTGGGCGGCGACCTGCGAGCGTACGACCTCGTCCACGCGGACCGGCGGCTCGCCCAGCGCGCGGGAGAAGAGCACGCATCGGCCACGTTCCAGCAGGTCGAGTGCCTCGGCGGGGTCGGCGCCGCGGTTCAGCGCGCAGGCGGCGGCGTCGGAGGCGAGGCCCGCGAAGGGCTGCAGCTGGTGTTCCTGGTCGTCGCGCCGCTCAAGTTCGGCGACGAGTTCCGGGAGCAGGTCGACGGCGAGGCGGTACGCCTCGGTCGCGGCGTCGAAGTCACCGTTCTCGGCGGCCAGTTGGGCCCACCGCTGGGTGGCCAGGCCGCGGACCCGCAGGGGTGCGCCGACGGTTCGGGCGGCCTCGGCGTAGGCGCTCTCCGCGGTGCGCGGGTCGGCGTGGGAGAGCGAGAACGCGGCTCCCTCGACGAGGAGGTGGGCGCGCCGCGGGGCGTCCTCGGCGGGGGCGGAGCCGCGCGGCGCGAGGCGGGAGGGGGCGGGCGGCACGGGCGGTGCCGGCGGTGCGGGACGGGACGGCGGGCCGGGCTGCGCCGGGTGGGCTTGGTACGCCGGGTGGGCCGGGCCGGTCGACACGCCGGCGGCTTCGGCGAGTTCGGGTACGTCGGCGAGTTCGGCGAGCGCCGCGTCGCGCCGCGGATGCCCGGGCGGGTACGCATGGGCGAGTTCGGTGGCCAACAGCCGTGCCTCCGCGAGGTGTTCGGGTCCGCCGCCGTCGGCGCCGTAACGCGCCACAAGTGCCAGCGCGAGCGCGACCACTGCCCCGGTGCGTAGCGTCTCCCGGTCGATCGCCGCCGTCAGCGCGGACCGGCAGACGGCCACCGCCTCAACCGCGGTGGCCGCGGCGGGGCGGCGTCGGTAGGCGTGGCGCAGCGCGATGCCGAGCCGCACCTGCCGCAGCGGCCGGTCGCGGTGGTCGGCAGGGGTGAGCGCCAGCGCGCGCCGCAGCGCGTCGACGGCCTCCTCCAGGCATGCGGAGTCGCCGGCCCGCAGATACCGTTCGAGGCGCGCGGCGGCCAGGTCGCCGAGTTCGGCGGCCCGCGCAAGGGGCCCCGTAGGCGGGCCGGTTGCCGTGGGTCGGTCGGGCGTCGCGGGCTCACCGGCTGCCCGCCCGGCGTGCCCCGGTCGCCCACTCCCCGGCCATGTGCTCGCCGACTCCGCACCCCCCTGCCCCGCACCCCCTTGTCCCGCGTACCCCGGCCACACGCTCTCCGGCGTCACGTCTCCCGCCCCCGCACTGTCCGGCCACGCAGGCACCGCCCGCCCGCCGTCGCCCAACTCGTCCGCGGGCCACGGGCGTTGCGACGGGACCGCGCCCGCCGCACCGTCCAACGAGGGCGGGACGCCGGTCAGTTCGGCGATGTGGGCGTGGACGGCCGCGAGTCCGGCCAGGGCGGCTTCACGGGTGTCGGGCGCGGACGACGCCTCTTCGTACCGCATCCTCGCCATGACGAGCGCGCCGCGGTCCGCCGTGTGCTCGAAGCGGCAGCGCTGGGCCTCCGCGAGCACGAGCAGGCGGCGCGGCCGGGTCTGCGGGAAGGCCGGCGGGTCGAACACCGCGTCCTCGCCGAGCCGTACGGCGGTGTCGAGCAACGGCAGCGCGGGATCGCGCCGGTAGGCGTCGAGGAAGCGGGCCGCGAGGTCGCCGATCGACGTCAACACGTCGGTGAGCCAGGCGCTCGTCACGACTTCACGCCACAGCGCGACCGCCATGCGCAGCGCGCGCGGATCGTGCGTACGGCCCCACTGCGCGAGGACCGCCCCGCCCAACTCGCGCAGCTGCAGAGCGGTGTCGCGCTCCTGGAGCGACGCGTCCACTCTCCTGCGGTCCGGCACGAACCGTTCTACGGCGCCGGAGATCGCGTTCCGGAACCGCGAGGCCTCGGTGCCGTCGCGCAGCATGCTCCGCCACTGCGCGGGCGTCACGTCCAGGCTGGGCAGCGACGAGCCGCACAGCGCGTCTACCGCCGCGTCGAACTCGTCGCGCGTCCAGGGAGTTTCGCGGGCATCGCGGTCTCGCCGCGCGCCGCCCCCGGAACCCCCGTCGCCGCGGGCCCCGCGTGAGTCCCGGTCTCTCGCGGTCCGCGGCCACTTCGCGTCATCCGGCACGTCGGCACTCCAGGATCAGCCGCAACGGGCCGGGAATCTCGTACCCGCGCCCGTGGTCGTGGACCAGCGCCAGCAGCCGTGCCGCCTCCGTCAGGTCGCGGCCGGAGGTGCTGCCGGCCCGGTAGCGCAGCCAGTGCACCATGCCGCCGACGTAGTCGGACTCGGGATCGAAGCCCTCGTTGGGGCCGAGCAGCGCGCCGAGTTCGAGCTCGACCTCTCTGTCGAGGACGGCCGCGCCGTCCCCGGTCTCGCGGTAGCGCTCGATGCGTTCGCGCAGTCCGGCCAGGAGCGGGTCGGTCACCGGCCGTCCGCCAGGTCCGACCGCACACCGTCGATCATGGCCTCGATGAAGGACCGCTCGAACGCGACGTACGGCTCCTGCGTCCTGATCCTGCGGCCGTTCTCGGTGAAGAACGCCGAGTCGGGGATCGTGTCGGCGGCGGGCGGGATGAACTTGAGCATCTCCTGGTAGGAGCCCAGAGCCTCCTCCAACGCCCGCTGCATCTGCGGCTTTTGAACGCCGCGGCCGAACAACTTCCGCAGCCCGGTTCTCCGCCCGCGCAACTGCTGCGCCCGGCCCATGGCGTCGAGCGCGACCATGCGCCACTCGGCGGCGTCGATGATCTGTGACGGGTCGGGGCCGCCGTACATGTCGTCGTACCGGGGCACCAGGCCGGGGAGGCGGAACACGAAACGGCGCTCGGCGCCACATCCCATGCACACGAACTCGTGGTCGGAGGTGAGGCCTTGGGCGATCACGCCGGTGCTGTGCCGCATCCCCGTCCTCGCGACGGAGCCGCACACACAGGGGTGCAGGCGCATGTAGAGGTGCTCTTCCGCGATGGACCGGGCATACGGCAGCGCCATGCCTCCACCATAGTTACTTCGTGGCCAACTCACCGCTAGGATTTGCCAGTTATGAGCGACGACCGTGGTGAGATCGCCCGGCTCTGCGAGAATCTGCCCTGGTTGCGCGACGCCGCGCGGGCCGACGGACTGAGCGAACGGCTGGAGGCGGTGGTCTCCGTCGCCGCGGCCGGCCGCACAGAAGGCGTCACCGCGATCCTGCGACGCCTGGACCTCCCCGAGGCCGCCGAGGTGCGCGCGCCCGGCGGCATCGTCTACCCCGCGACGAGCGAGGAGCGCTACGGCGTCGAGGCCTACGTCTGCCCGGGCGGCGTGTGCGACCGCACCTGGGTCCGGCCGCCGGGTGTACGCGTCACGGTGTGCGCGGTCCACGGCGCGAAGATGCGCCGGCAGCGGTCCACATGACCGGGCTCCTCGTCGATGTCGGCCGACAACTGGCCGAGCGCTGGATCTCCGTGCTGGTCCTGCCCGGACTGCTGCTGACCGGGGAGCTCGCGGTGGGCCTGCTGGTCGGCCAGGGCGACGCGCTCTCCACCGACCGGCTGGTGCACGAGGCCACTGACGCGGCGCGGCGGGTCCAGGACGCGGGCGGCGCGGCGGTGGCGCTGGCCGTGCTCGCGCTGCTCCTGGCCGCGGGAGCCCTGGGGCTGGCGGCGCAGGGGGTGGGCCGGCTGGTGCGGGCGGCATGGCTGGGCGACTGGCCGCGGTGGGCGCAGGTCCCGCGCGACCGCCTGGCGGACCGGCGGCTGCGACGTTGGCAGGACCACCAGGCCGAGGTGGCCGCCGCGGTCGGGGCGGGCCGCGACCCGTCGCAGGCCGCCGGGCGACGCAACCGGATCAGCCTCGCGCCGCCGGTCCGGCCCACCTGGATGGGAGACCGCCTGGCCGGCGCGGACGTACGGGTCTTCGCCGAGTACGACCTCGATCTCGCCGCGTGCTGGCCGCGGTTGTGGCTGGTGCTGCCCGGCGACGTCCGCGAGGAGTTGCGCACCGCGTCCGGCGCGCTCGACGCGAGCACCGTGCTGGCCGGATGGGCCGTGCTCTACGCGCTCGGCGGCGCGCTGTGGTGGCCGTCGGCGGTGGCCGCGGTGTGCGTGTGGTCCACGGCGTGGGTGCGTGGGCGCGGGGCGGTGGCGACGTTCGCCGATCTGATCGAGTCGACGGTGGACCTGCACGGCGCTGCCCTGGGCGCCGCCCTCGGCCTCGGCGCGCCCGGCTCGCTCGGGCCGGAACTGGGCGCGGAGATCACCGCGCGCTGCCGGAAGGGCGCGTAGGCCATCGCGGGGCTCGGGGCTCGGGGCTCGGGGCTCGGGGGGAGGGGGCGCAGGGCCGGATCGGCCCGTGTGCTCTCGGAACACCCCCGCGTGGGCGGGAACCACGACGGCGTCTTCGTCCTGCACCGGCACCTGTGGGCTGTGCGTCGCCATGCGTGGGTCTGAGGTCGACTGCCGGTGGGTGTTCCGGCTCGCAGAGCTGTGACCTAGCCTTTTGTCCCCGTGGCGCAAGCGGCGACGCGAACTGGCCGAAACGGACTTCGGGTCACGAGCCGTCGCGCAGTTCGCGCAGACGCTCGCGGGTGAAGTGGATGTCGTCGAAGGTGACCGCGCAGCCGTCACCGGTCGGCGACTGTGCCTCGAAGCCGATGGAGACGGACGTGGCTGTGTCGTCGAGGGTGAAGAAGCGGATCATCCGCCAGGTCTTGCCGTCGAGGGACGCGTGGTAGGCGAAAGCGTGATCGATACGGGAGACGCGCAGCCACACCGTCCGGCCGTCGACTACGAAGGCGTTGGCGTCATCGGCGACCCCGCGGGCGACCACGGAGACGATCATGGGCTCGCGGTCGGGAGAGAACTCGAAGCAGAGCTTGCCCCAGTTGCGGTCGTCGATCCACAGGAGCAGTACGCCGGCGTCGAAGGTGGACGCGAAGCCGACGGTGACGCGTGCGCCGAACTGGAAGTCACCCTCCGGCGGGACGCCGAGCAAGGTCGCCGCGTTGAGCATGGACTCGGCGTTGAGCTGGGAGTCCGCTCCCGGGTCGATGAAGATGTCGCTGTGAGCGGCCGCCGTGGCTGTCAGCGTGGCGGTCGCCTCGTCGAAGGTCCACGCCTCGCCGGACGACGGCGAGAGGGTGAAGGGCAGGCCGGGCACGGTACCGGTGATGGTCATGTCGTTTCCTCCTGCGGACCGGCCATCGGTCGGCCACGACGCCGGAACGCGGATGTCTGGTTCAAGGTGAGCGGTCCCCGTGCGCTTCGGGGATGAGGTCGTGGAGGGTGCGGCGGACGACGTCCTCGGTGAACTCCTGTGGCAGGAAGTACCGTTGCAGGCCGATGCCTTCCTGCACGGCGTCGATGACGTGACCGCTGACGCCGTGGATGTGGCGGGAGACGGCGTCCTTGGCACGGCGCATCCACTGCCGCATCAGTTCGGCATAGCGCTCGTCGCGGATCGCCAGAACGTACAGCTCGGCCAGCAGCACCATGTCGCGCCTGCGGTCGCGGGAGTCCGCGACGATCATCTGGACGAGGCGCTCACGAGGGTCCTCGCCAGGTTCGAGATCTCCCATGGACTCGTCGAGCGGTGAGAAGAGATCGTTCGCGAAGCGCTCGAACGCGATGAAGATCAGATCGTCCCGGTTCGGGAAGTGGTAGGTCATCGACCCGAGCGGCACGTCGGCCGCCGCGGCGATGGTGCGGTACGTCGCGCCGCTCAGCCCCCGCTTCTCGATGGTGTCCAGTGTCACGGCCAGGATGCGGTCTCGTCGTTGCGGCTCGGTCCGCCGCGATACGGCACTCATCGGCTCAGGACTCCTCGCGGTCGGCACCCTGCGGCGACTTGCCCCATCGGACCATAAGAACGTTCGTGCGATAAGGGTGGGTGGACGACATCGCCGGCGCTCCGATCTCTCGTCCCCGTTGCTGTAGGGCCTTCACCGCCTGCTCGGCCGGAAACCTTGACCAGCTGATCCCGGTCGACAGCTACGACCTGGCGAGGTGTACTCCGACGCGGGCGGCCAGAGCGGCAGCGGTACGGCGGCGATGGGTGCGGAACAGGCCGCGTTGACCGCGCGGGCGGTGGCCGAGGCGTTGAGCGTCCTGGCAACTCCCGCCGAGCTGGGCGCAGTTGACGACCGGCGGCTGACGCGGGTACTCGGTGCGATCGGGCCGGTCGTCGTCATGCCGGACGGTCCGCTCGACACCTCGCTCGGCGGGAGTCCGGTGCGATGTGTCATCGACGGTTCGTCGCTGGACCGGCAGCCCGTCGAGGCCGTGCGCGACGGTGGCCCCGGCGCCGATGTGGATCTGCTCGTCGGCACCGACCGCGAGGAGGCCAGCCTCTGCACCGTGCCCTCGGGCCGAGGCCCGACCGAGGCCCGGCCGCTCGCCCTCGCCGAACGGCGCCTGGCCGACCCCCGGGAAGGGCTCACCGCCTACCGGACCGCCCAACCGGCCGACCGGCCCGCCGAGTTGGCGAGCCGGCTCATCACGGACACCTTCACCCGGGCAGCCGACTCCGCACCGACGCCCACGCCCGCCACTGCGTGGAACTGCCGTCCGTCTTCCACCGCACCGCACGCACCGCCCTGCTTGGCCCCCCACCGGCCGCCGTCCGGCCCGGCGGATCGCGTTCATCCGTGACGGCGACCCGGGCTGGACGCCGTACGGCCTCGTGGCGCGTGCTCAGCGCCGCTCGGGGAGTTGTCTCAACGCCGGGTCCGTGACGCGGGCGAGCAGGGCGGTGGTGAAGCGTTCGGCGTCCAGGACGCGGAACGGGCCGGAGGGGTGCGGGCGGGTGGTCGGGTCGACGCGGTCGGTCAGGTTCAGCTGGTTGTGGATGCCCGCTACGGCTTCGTAGGCGTAGGCCAGGTGTTTCTCGCGGGTCTGCCAGTCGGTGGCGGCCAGGGCGGCGGTGAGGACCGGGGTGAGACGGTGGCCGGCCGTCGTGCGGGCGAAGGCGGTGCCCAGCCATTTGTCGTACGGCGGGTAGCGGCGGTCCATGAGGAGGCACAGGCGCATCAGGTGGCGGGTCAGGTGGGCCGCGGCCACCGCGGAGCCCAACTCGTCGCCGACCTCGCCGCAGCGGCCCACGAAGGCTTCGCGTTCGGTGATGTGCTGCCACTCGCGGGCCAGGACGTGCAGCCAGACGTCGTGGGGGTACCAGCGCAAGGTGTGGCGCAGGGGGCCGAGTTGGTGGAGGCCGTCGTGGAACACCGCGCCCCCTGTGACCTCGGTGAGGAGGCGGGTGGGGGTGGCCAGCCAGTCGGTGGGCGTGATCGCGTGGGCCGGGTCGAAGCCGAGGGTGTCGGTGAACCAGGCCGCGGTGTGGGTGACTTCGACGCAGTGGTGGGTGGGGTGGCCGTGGAAGGTGCTCGGGAGGTGCTCGGCGAGGTGGTGTCTGATACGGCCGGCGTGCCGCGGTAAGTCCCGGGTGCGGAGGAAGAGTTGGAGGCGCGGGCCCCAGGTGTGGTCCCGTGAGCGGGGGGTGTCGTAGCCGAGGACCTCGGAGCCGGCGCCGATGCGGGCGGCGGAGTGGGGGAGGGCGGGGGCGGTCTCCTCCAGGAGGGGGCGGACGGTTTCTGTGTAGAAACGGCGGGAGAGTTCGAGGCCCGGTAAGAAAGTTGGCATATTCGTGAAGCTCATGCGGGGACCCTGCCCAGTCCGGGCATGATCGTGTGTGCGAATTTGCGGCGGCGGCGGCGGTCGCGTCGGGCGTCGGTCGGCTTTCGGCCGGTGTGGTCAGTGCGTTCAGCTTTCGGCCAGCGCGGTCAGCGCGTCGTCCGTCAGGCGGTACACCGTCCATTCGTCCTGGGGGCGGGCACCCAGCGCCTCGTAGAAGGCGATCGACGGGGTGTTCCAGTTGAGGACGGACCACTCCAGGCGTTCGTAGCCGCGGGCCGCGCAGATGCGGGCGAGTTCGGTGAGGAGGGCCTTGCCGTGGCCGGCGCCGCGGGCGGTGGGGCGGACGTAGAGGTCCTCCAGGTAGATGCCGTGGACTCCGCGCCAGGTCGAGAAGTTGAGGAACCACAGCGCGAAGCCCACCGGTTCGCCGGTGGTGTCGTCGGTCGCCATGTGGGCGTAGGCGCCCGGGTGTTCGCCGAAGAGGGCCTCGTGGAGCTGTTCCGGGGTGGCCCTCGCCTCCTGGGGTTCCTTCTCGTAGGCGGCGAGTTCGCGGATCAGGGCGTGGATGACGGGGATGTCGGTGGGCGTCGCGGTGCGGATCATGCGGAAAGCGTAGAAGACGGGCTCGGGTCCGTGTTCTGTTCGGCGGCGGGCTCACGGCGGGGGAGGAGGAGGGGGGTTGCCAGGAGGAGGGCGCCCGCGAGTGCGATCGCCGTGCGGGGGGTCGTGGCCGCGGCCACCCATCCCCACGCGGCCGTCGTCAGTGCGATCGTCGCGCCGGTGCTGACCGACCATGCGGTGAGCGTGCGGGCGACCCGGTCGGGGGCGGTGTGTGTGAGGCGGGCGGTGGCGAGGAGGGGGTTGAAGACGCCGATGCAGGTCACCATGCCCAGTTGGAGGGCGGTCACCAGGAGCATCCCGGGGACTCCGGGGCGGACGAATGCCAGGCCGATCGGCCAGCACGCGCGCAGCGCTCCGGCGGTGAGCAGCACCCTGTGCTGTCCGAAGCGGGCCGCGAGCGGGCGGGCGAGGCGTGAGCCGACGAAGCCTCCGGCGCCGGAGGAGGCCGCGAGCACGAGGGCGTACTGCCAGGGCGTGAAGCCGAGGTGGCCCAGCAGGAGTACGGCGAGCAGTGGCTCGGAGGCCATGATCAGGGCGTTGACCGTCATCGCGTTGAGGAGCAGGGGGCGGAGGGTGGGGTGGGCGAGGATGTAGCGCCAGCCGTTCAGGAGATCGCCTGCGCGGAGTCGCGATGCGTTGTGGGGGGCGGGGTGTGGTTCCGTTCCGCCGATGGCTCGGATGCCCAGGGCCGAGAGCAGGTAGCTCGTGGCATCGGCCATCACGGTCGTCACCGGGCCGAGCAGGCTGATCGCGGCTCCGCCGAGTGGGGGGCCGAGCATCGTCGAGGTCCAAGTGGTGGATTCGAAGCGGGCGTTCGCGACCAGCAGGTTCTCGGGGGCGATGAGGGACTTGAGGTAGGCGCCGCTCGCCGCGTTGAAGGCGATGTTGGCGGTGGCGACGGTGATGGAGACGAGGAGCAGCTGGGTGAAGGTGAGTCCGTCGAGCGCGTAGGCGACGGGGATGCTCAGCAGGGCCGCGAAGCGGGTCAGGTCCATCGCGATCATCACCGGGCGTTTGCGGCGGAACTCCACCCAGGGGCCCAGCGGTACCGCGATCAGGGAACCCGCGGCGCGGCCTGAGGCGGCCAGTACCGCCACCTGGGTCGGGCCCGAGTGCAGTACGAGGATCGCCAGTACGGAGAAGGCGCCGAAGCCCAGGCCGGTGCCGTACGAACTGACCGCGAACGCTGCCCACAGCCAGCCGAACTGGCGGCCCAGCCTGTCTCTGCTCACCTGCGCTCCCTCTGTCGGACGACCTCAGGGATCCAAGCGAGTGGCGCCGCCCGTGGTCAAACAACCGGCTCGTTGTGCCTCTACAACCACGGGTTGTGCCTGCCTGTGCTCGGAATGTCGATCACGCCGGGGGCGATACTTGCGTGCGTGAATCGGCTCATGCGAATCATCCGGGGCCTCCACAGGGTGTGGGCTTACGTCCGCAGCGCTCCCGGCACGTATGTCTGGCTGGGGATTCTCTTTTTCACGACCGTCGCCATGCATCACATGTCGCCGGACTTCGAGCAGGAGTTCCTGCGGCAGCGGTCCACCAACATCCACGAGCTGTCGAACAATCCGGTGCGGGTGCTGTTCGCGAGCGCGATGTGGATCGACGGGGGGCGTTGGCTGCCGTACGCCGTGCTGTACACGGTGTTCCACGCGCAGGCGGAGCGGTGGCTGGGGACTGCGCGGTGGCTGATGGTGTGTGTGGCCGCGCATGTGCTTGCCTCGTTGATCAGCGAGGGGGCGTTGTTGTGGGCCGTGAAGAACGGGATGGCGCCGCAGTCGTCCCTTGACACCCTTGATATCGGGGTGAGTTACGCGTTGGCGGGGGTGGTGGGGGTGCTGGTGTATCGGATCGCTGTGCCTTGGCGGTATCTGTATCTGGTGGTCGTGGTTGTGGTTTACGGGGTGCCCTTGGCTACCCATCGGACGTTCACCGATCTCGGGCATTTCACCTCCATGGCGATCGGGCTGGCGTGTTATCCGCTGGTCAGGGGGTGCGGAAAAGCATGGAATCCGAAGGAGACAGTGGCCGCCTTCAGGGGTTAGCGTCCGGATATGAGCAGCTCGGCTAGCGGTGTCGTGAACGGTGGCGTCTCCTTCTGGTACGCGGACGACGGTCTTCCCGTGAGGCGGGAGCCTCTTGGAGGCGACGCCTCCGCCGATGTCGTGATCGTCGGGGGTGGGTACACGGGGTTGTGGACCGCGTACTACTTGAAGAAGGCGGATCCTTCGCTGCGTGTCACTGTCCTGGAGCAGAAGTTCTGCGGGTACGGCGCGTCGGGGCGGAACGGTGGGTGGCTCTACAACGGGATCGCGGGGCGCGATCGGTACGCCAGACTTCATGGCCGGGAAGGTGCGGTACGGCTGCAGAAGGCCATGAACGACACCGTTGCCGAGGTCGTGAAGGTCGCGGAGGAGGAGCGGATCCACGCCGACATCCATCGGGGTGGCGTGCTCGAAGTCGCTTGTACGCCTGCGCAGTTGGCCCGGCTCAAGGCCTTTCATGAGCATGAGTTGTCGTACGGCGAGAAGGACCGGGAGTTGTACGGCGCCCGTGAGACCGCTGAGCGGATTCGCGTGGCGGACGCGGTGGGGTCGTCGTGGACGCCGCATGGGGCTCGGCTGCATCCGGTGAAACTGGTGAAGGGGCTGGCGGGGGCGGTCGAGGCGTTGGGGGTTGTCATTTGTGAATCGACGCCTGTGACGGAGATTCGGCCTCGGTGCGCTGTCACGCCGTATGGGAGTGTGCGGGCGCCCTATGTGCTGCGGTGCACGGAGGGCTTCACCGCGAGTCTCAAGGGGCAGCGGCGGACCTGGCTGCCGATGAACTCCTCGATGATCGCCACCGAGCCGCTGAGCGAAGAGCAGTGGGCTTCGGTGGGGTGGGGTGGGCTGGAGACGCTGGGGGATATGGCCCACGCGTACATGTATGCGCAGCGGACTGCCGATGGGCGGATCGCGTTGGGTGGGCGTGGGGTGCCGTATCGGTTCGGGTCGAGGACCGACAACGACGGGCGGACGCAGGATGCGACTGTCGAGGCGTTGCGGGAGATCCTGGTGCGGTTCTTTCCGTCGCTGGTCGGGGTGCGGGTGGAGCACGCCTGGTCGGGGGTGCTCGGGGTGCCTCGGGACTGGTGCGCGACGGTGACCTTGGATCGGGCTACGGGGCTGGGGTGGGCGGGGGGTTACGTCGGCTCGGGGGTTGCCACGACCAACCTTGCGGCTCGGACGTTGCGGGACCTGGTGCTGCTGGACTCCGGGCAGGGGGGACCCACCGATCTCACGGGGTTGCCGTGGGTCGACCACAAGGTGCGAAAGTGGGAGCCGGAGCCGTTTCGTTGGCTGGGGGTGCAGGGGATGTACGCGACCTATCGCGCGGCGGACCGGCGTGAACTCGTCGGACATGGCGCGGAGTCTTCGCGGTTGGCGCGGATTGCGGATCGGGTGGCCGGGCGGCACTGAGACGTGCGGGTGCGTCGTCGTTCGCCTCGCGTCGAGTGTGGGTCGGTGCCGCGCCGGGGGGGTGTCCGTCCTCGGAACGGCGCGGAATCGGTCTCGCAAGATTTTGAGGGTGTTGACGCGCCAACCGCTCCGGGCGGACACCCCCCGACACGTCACCTTCGCGCCGTACGCGGCTGATCGTTGTGCTTCGGTGCTCGTGCCGTCACCATCAGGCCCGCCACCAGGCCTGCCAGGAGCATGACGGCTACGGCCCACCAGATGGCGACCGTGTAGCCGTGGACGATGCCCTCGCTGGTGATCTGGGCCTTCTGGGCCGGGGTGTGGAGGTGGGCGGCGAGGTAGGCCGCGCTGCTGGTGGTGGCGATCGTGTTGAGCAGGGCCGTGCCGATCGAACCGCCCACCTGCTGCGAGGTGTTGACGGTCGCCGATGTCACGCCCGAGTCCTCTGGGGCTACACCGGCGGTGGCTGTGGCGAAGACCGGCATGAAGATCAGGCCCATGCCCAGGCCCATCAGGATCAGGCCGGGGAGCAGTTCGGTCGCGTAGTCCGAGGTGATGGTCAGGCGGGTGAAGAAGGTCATGCCCGCCGCGGCCAGGAGCGCGCCCGGCACCATCAGGGTGCGGGGTGGTACGTGCTGCATCAGGCGGGCGGATATTTGGGTGGAGCCGATGATGATCGCGACCGTGAGGGGGAGGAAGGCCATGCCGGTTTTTACGGGGGAGTAGTCGAGGATGACCTGGAGGTAGTAGGTCATGAAGAGGAACACGCCGAACATGCCGATCACTGCCAGGCCCATGGTGAGGAAGCAGCCGGCCCGGTTGCGGTCCTTGACTATGTGGAGGGGGAGGAGGGGGCTGGGTGCGCGCGTTTGCCACCAGACGAAGGTCGTGAGCAGTACGGCGCCTGCGGCGAACAGGGTCAGGACGAGTGGGTCTGTCCAGCCTCGTGGTTCTGCCTCGCTGAAGCCGTAGACGATTGCCACGAGTCCGCCGCAGCCGAGCACTGCGCCGGGTACGTCGAGGCGGGCGCCGGTGTGGCCTGGGCGGTCGTGGAGCAGGGCGACGGCGCCGAAGACGGCGATGACTGCTATGGGGATGTTGACGTAGAGGCACCAGCGCCAGTTCAGGTATTCGGTGAGCAGGCCGCCCGCTATGAAGCCGATCGCCGAACCGCTGCCCGCCAGTGCGCCGTAGATCCCGAAGGCCTTTCCGCGTTCCTTCGGGTCGGTGAAGGTGGTGGTGAGGAGGGAGAGGGCGGAGGGGGCCAGTACGGCGGCGAAGGCGCCCTGGAGGGCTCGGGCGCCGAAGAGCATGCCGGAGGTGGTGGCCGCGCCGCCCAGTGCGGAGGCGCCGGCGAAGCCGATCAGGCCGATGATGAACGTGCGCTTGCGGCCCACGAGGTCGGCGATTCGGCCGCCGAGCAGGAGCAGGCCGCCGAAGGCGAGGGTGTAGGCGGTGATGACCCACTGGCGGTTGCCGTCGGACATGCCCAGGTCGTGCTGTGCGGAGGGGAGCGCGATGTTCACGATCGTCGCGTCGAGGACGACCATCAGCTGGGCGAGAGCGATGATCACCAGGCCCCACCAGCGCCGGGGGTCCGGCTCCGTGGCGGTTGCGCCCTCACCTGTTCGGGTGACGCTCATCTGCTCAGAAGACCATGAATCGGTGCGTATTGCATCTGAGGGTGGGGGGTGTTGTGGGGTGGTCATGGCTCCAGGACCACCTTTCCGGTCGTCTGTCGCGTCTCCAGTGCCTGGTGCGCTTTTGCCGCGGCGGACAGTGGGAAACGTTGGATCGCTGGTACGAGTCGGGCCTCGGCGGCCTCGGTGAGTGCCCGTAGTTCCAGGGTTCGGACGGGGCTCGGGCCGCCGGCCTTCCGCATCATCGCGGGGCCCAGGACTTGTACGGATACCCCTTCGAGGGCGTACGGCTCTCCGCTCGACCAGCCGAAGACGATGTGCCGGCCGGTGGGGCCGAGCAGGGCTGTCGCCTTGCGGGCGACTGTGCCGCCCACTCCGTCGAAGACGGTCGTCGCGTGTCGGCCGTCGAGCCAGGCCCTCACCTTTTCCGGCCACTCCGGGGTTGTGTAGTCGACGGCCAGGTCGGCGCCGTTCGCCCGCGCGATGGCTGTTTTCTCGGGGCCGCCTGCGAGGCCCATCACGGTGGCTCCGGCATGTTTGGCGTACTGGACCAGGAGGGTGCCGAGGCCTCCGGCTGCGGCCGGGACGATGACCGTCGAGTCTGGTCCCAGCTCGCTGAACTGCACGATTCCCATTGCCGTACGGCCCGTTCCGATCATGGCCACTGCCTGGGCGAAGTCCAGGTTCTTGGGGATCTCGTGCACCCGGTCGACATCGACCACGGCCGACTCGGCGTAGCCGCCGGGTGCGAGACCGAGGTGGGCCACCACCCGTTTCCCGAGCCACAGTGCGGCGACCTCCTCGCCGAGCGATTCGACGACTCCGGCCACCTCGCGGCCGGGGATCGTGGGGAGGGCGGGGAGTTCGGGCAGCGGGCCCTGCTCGCCTCTCCGGAGCGCGGTGTCCAGGAGGTGGACTCCGGCCGCGGCCACGGCGATACGGACCTGGCCGGGGGCGGGGGTGGGGGCGTCGACGTGTTCGTGGGTGAGGTTTTCGGCGGGGCCGAAGGTGTGGAGTCGTATGGCGTGCATGGGGTCACTCTTCGACCTCAAGCATGCTTGAGGTCAAGGGTTCGTCGACCTCGTTGTCAGTGGTGGGGTGCAGGATGGGGGCATGGCGAGGAGAGCGGCTGGCGGGACGGGTGGAGTGAAGGGGGCGCGGCGGCCGGAGGTGCGGTTGCCGGCCCTGGAGGCTTATGGGGGTGGGGGGTTGGAGCCGGACGGGGACTACGACGGGCTGGAGATCAGGGACGAGGACTTCGCGGGGCAGGACGGCGGGGGCGCCCGGTTCATGGACTGCGCGCTGACGGGCTGCGCGCTGGACGAGACGCGGCTGCATCATGCGCGCGTACTCGACTCGGTCCTCACCGGCATACGGGGTGTCGGTACCGATCTCGCGGAGTCGACCCTGAGGGATGTCGAGATCGTCGACGCCAGGATGGGGGGTGTGCAGTTGCACGGTGCCGTGCTGGAGCGGGTGGTCGTTCGGGGCGGGAAGATCGACTATCTGAATGTGCGTAAGGCACGGCTCCGGGATGTCGTCTTTGAGGGGTGCGTGCTTGTGGAGCCGGACTTTCTCGATGCCCGGCTGGAGCGGGTCGAGTTCGTGGACTGCGTGTTGAAGGGGGTGGACTTCACGGGGGTGACGTTCACCGATGTGGATCTGAGGGGCGCGGCCGAGCTGGAGATCACGCGGGGCATCGACCGGCTGTCGGGGGCCGTGATCAGCATGGGGCAACTGCTGGATCTGGCGCCGGTGTTGGCCGTGCAGATGGGGATTCGGGTGGAGGGGTGAGGGGGGTTCGTCTTGGTGGCGGGCGCGATTTCCAGCCCGTCCGGCGTTTGAGGACGAGGCCGTTCAGGCCGATGGGGGGTCTGGGGGGCGCAGCCCCCGGACGTTCACTGCACGCGGGGGAACTTCGCCTGCAGCGTCCAGATCGCCGGGTTCTCGCCTAGGGCATCGTGCATGTCCACCAGGTCGGCGATCAGGTCGTGCAGGAAGTCCCTTGCCTCGCGGCGGAGTTCGGTGTGCGAGAAGGTCAGCGGCTCCTCGTCGCGCCGCATCCAGTCGGCCTCCACGTCCACCCAGCCGAAGCGGCGCTCGAACAGCATCCGGTCCGTGGACTCGGTGAAGTCCAGCTCCGCCCGCTGCGGGCGGGACGCCCGTGAGCCCGCCGGGTCCTGGTCGATCCGCTCCACGATGTCGCACAGCGCCCACGCGAAGTCGAGCACCGGTACCCAGCCCCAGGCCGTGGCCACCTCGCGGTCCGCCTTGGTGTCGGCGAGATACACGTCACCGCAGAACAGGTCGTGCCGCAGCGCGTGGACGTCGGCGCGCCGGTAGTCGGTCTGCGGGGGGTCCGGGAAGCGGTTGGAGAGGGCGTAGCCGATGTCGAGCACGTAGGTGATGGTGTCACGGTTCGGGAGGGCGGACGGCAGCTGGAGCGATCACTCACGCCGGCCCGGTGGGACGGTCCCCGTCCTTGTTCTGTGCGGCGGCGGCCACCTCCAGGAGGGACCAGCCGTCGACCTCCGTGGCCTGCGGTTCTTCCGGTCGCGGCAGCCACCCTTGGGCCGTCGCCGCGTCGAGCAGCGCGCGGACGGCGCCGGGTTCGTGCAGGTTGAGGGAGACGCCCTGGACGTATCCCACGTCACCGGAACCCAGAGGGGCGCCGCCCGGGACGTACCGCCCGGGCCCCTCGGCGAAGACGATGCGCAGTGGGCCACCGGTCCCGGCCGGCTGGGGACGCAGGGTGAGGGTGTGGACGCAGCCCACAGGCCGACTGTCGGTGTGGCTGTGGCGCAGGCTCCAGAGGTAGGTGCGTCCGTCGGCGACGAGGCGGCGGGGCTTCTTGGCGGAACGGGGCACGGAGCCGAGCGTACGAGCTCCGGACTCATAGGATCGCGGACGTGCCCCGATCCGTACGGCTCGTTCCCCTGGCCCTCGCCTGTGTGCTGGCCCTCGCCCCGACCGCGTGCACGGGGTCGGGCACGGGCGTCCGGGGCACGTCCGGCAGTTCCGGTGTGGGCGACCCGTACTTTCCGCAGGCGGGCAACGGCGGTTACGACGTCAGCCACTACGCCTTGACCCTCGCCTACGACTCCCGCGCTCTGACCGGTACGGCGACCATCACGGCCCGGGCCACCGCCGACCTCTCCTCCTTTCACCTGGACTTCAAGGGCATGACGGTGCAGTCGCTGACGGTGGGGGGACGGAACGCCCGCTGGAGTCGGAGGGGACAGGAGCTGACGGTTCGGCCGTCGTCCGTCCTCCGCAAGGGCGGGACGTTCGAGACGACCGTGCGTTACTCCGGCGCCCCGGGGGCGATCACCGATCCGGACGGTTCGGAGGAGGGCTGGTTGCGTACGGCGGACGGTGCGGTGGCACTGGGTGAGCCGGTCGGCTCGATGGCTTGGTTCCCGGGCGACGACCATCCCTCCGACAAGGCCACGTACGACATCGCGATCACCGTGCCCAAGGGCCTGCAGGCCGTCTCCAACGGGGAGTTGAGGGCCGAGACCACGAACACCGCCGGTACGAGGACGACTTACCGCTGGCGCACCGCCCAGCCCATGGCGACCTATCTGGCCACGGTTGCGATCGGCCACTACGACATCACCCGTACGACGACGAGCGACGGCCTCCCGGTGTACACGGCGGTCGACCCGGAGGAGACGGCGGCGAGCAGGAAGGCGCTCGCCCGACTGCCGGAGATCATGGAGTGGGAGGAGTACAACTTCGGTCCGTATCCCTTCTCCTCCACCGGTGCGATCGTCGACCGGCGTGGTGACGCGGGGTACGCGTTGGAGACGCAGAACCGTCCCTTCTTTCCCGGCGCTCCCGACACCGTCCTCCTCGTCCACGAACTCGCCCACCAGTGGTACGGCGACTCCGTCACCCCGAGGACGTGGCGCGACATGTGGCTCAACGAGGGCTTCGCGACCTACGCGGAATGGCTCTGGGACGAGGACCACGACGGCGACACCGCCCAGGAGACCTTCGACGCGCTCTATGACGGGACCTACTTCGACGACCCGTCCGAGAGCGAGGCCGTCTGGGCCTTTCCGCCGGCCCGGCCCAGCTCCGCCGCGCACATCTCCGACAGTCCGGTCTATGAACGTGGCGCGATGGTGCTGCACAGGATCCGGCAGACGGTCGGCGACAGCCGGTTCTACGACATCGTCCAGGGCTGGGCCGCCGCCCACCGTCATGGCAACGCCGACACCGCGGAGTTCACGGCGTACGTGGAGCGGATGGCGCCGGGGAAGGACCTCCGGGGGATCTGGCGGGACTGGTTGTACGGGGACGGGAAGCCGGCCCACGCCTGAGAGGCTGAATCGGGCCGTTCAGCGGGTGTCCCCCAGGGAGATCAGCAGGGTGCGCAGCATCCGGGTCAGCTCGTCGCGGTCGGTGTTCTCCAGGGCCGAGAGGATCTCGATCTGGTTCTGTACGTGGCCTTCCACCACGCGGTCCACGAGGTCGCGCCCGGCGTCGGTGAGCGCGATGTGCAGGCTGCGGCGGTCGCCGGGGACGGAGTCGCGGGTGACGAGGCCGTGGGCGACGAGCCGGTCGACGCGGTTGGTGAGGGCGGCCGAGCCGATCATGACGCTGGAGGCCAGTGCCTTCGCCGTCAGCGGGCGGTCGCCGCGGCGCAGGGTGGCGAGGACGTCGAACTCCCAGGTCTCCATGTCGTACTGGGCGAAGTACTCCTTCAGCCGGGTGTTGACCAGCCGTGAAAGCCGCAGGACGCGGCCGATGGTGCCCATGGCATCGAGGTCCAGGTCGGTGCGCCGGGCGGCCCACTGGCCCATGAAGTCGTCGACGGCGTCACGGGTGACGGCATCGCTCATGGGGTCACCTCCTGTGTTCACTGTTGCTTCAGCCGCATTGATTCGACAACGAACTGTTTGACCGCACCCTAGTCCACTGCATAACCTCTCGATGTCAGACAGTTCGACGTCGAAGGATTTGGTCTCATGTCTGTGGAGTCGCCCGCGACGGATCACGCCACGGTGTCCCGGGTCATCCGGTCCCGCCGCAGCATCCGCCACTACCGGCCCGATCCGGTGCCGGCCCCGCTGCTGCGCGAGCTGGTCGAGCTGGCTCTGGAGGCTCCGTCCAGCTTCAATCTCCAGGCCCGGTCCGTCGTCGTGGTGAGCGGTGCGGCGGGGCGCAGGGCGCTGGCCGAGGCCACCGGTGGGCAGCCGCATCCTCAAGAGGCGCCGGTGACGCTGGTGTTCGTCGCCGAGTCCGGCGCCTGGCGCGAGGACCGCGGTGATGTCTGGGAGACGGCGCGGCGGGGTGGTGCGTGGTCCGAGCGGTTCGCCGCCGCCTCGCCCGAGGACGCGCGGCTCTTCCACGAGGACCTGCGCGAGCGCGGTCTTGAGCGGGAGTACGCGGTGAAGGACGCCATGATCGCCGCTTCCTTCCTCATGGTCGCCGCCGAGGCCGCGGGGCTGGCCACCAGCCCGATGAACGGCTGGGACGAGGCCGCGGTCAAGAAGGCCGTCGGCATCGACGGCCGGGACGACCTGCACATCGCCCTGCTCGTCCCGCTCGGCCACCCGGCCGAGTCCCGCCGCCATCCCGGCCGCCGGGACCGCTCGCTGACCTGCTTCAGCGAGACGTACGGCCGCTGACATCGGCGAGGGCCGGGAACGTGAGGGCGTTTCCGGCTGCCTGCGGCACGCGTCTCCGGGGCCAGGGAGTGCGGCCGGTGTCAGTCCTGCGCACCTTTCTCGTCCAACTCATCGAGGAGTACGGCGAGTTCGGCGGGCCACACGGTCTCGGTCGTGGTCCGCAGCTCCTCCCGCGTCCACCACCGCCAGGCCAGGATGCTCTCCTGGGCGTGGGCGGCGGCGAGGTGGGCGCCGGTGGGTTCGCGGTGCGGGCCGTGGGTGACGTAGATGCGTTCGTACTGGTGGGTCGGGGTGCCGGCGAAGGTGAGGTCGACCTCTCTGGTGGACAGGAGGGGGCCGGGCTCCAGGTCGGTCCAGCCGGTCTCCTCCTGGAGTTCGCGCAGGGCGGCCTCGCGCGGGGTCTCGTCGCCTTCGAGGCCGCCGCCGGGGAGGGCCCAGAAGGTGCCGCCGGTTTCGGCGTCGTCGTAGCGGAAGAGGAAGACGGAACCGGTGGGGTCGAGTACCGCGATACGGGCGGAGCGGCGGGTGGTGGGGAGCTGCTTGCGCAATACCGTGCAGGGGCGGCCGAGTTGGCGGTCCTGGCGGTGGTCGATGACGTCGTAGCCGAGGGTGGTCCAGAAGGCGAGGGCCTGCGGGTTGTTGTCAAGGACGGCCAGGCGTACGGCGGTTCGGCCGGCCGTGCGGAAGCGGTCCTCGACGAGGGTCGCCAACTGCCGTCCGTAGCCCTGCTGTTGCTGTGCGGCGTCGATCATCAGCAGGCCGATCCAGGGGTCTTCGTCGGCCGGGTCGGGGTGCGTTCCGAGGGTGATGGCGATCCCGACGAGCCGCCCCGCGCTGCGCGCGAGCAGCACCTCCACCTCCGGGTCGGCCAGCTCGTCGGCCAACGCCGTCGCCACCTGCTCGGGCCGGATGTCCTCCGGGTCCGGGAAGTCGCCGCTGAGGGCGTGGAACGCGTGGTGGGAGGCGTAGAGGGCGGCGAGTTCGGTGAGCAACTCACCGGGGAGGGCAGCGGCTTCGGTCGGCGTGAGCGGTTCGAGGAACATGGGGGCACGCTAGTGCTGCGCGAATCCGGTGTGAGGTGACACCCGCTTGATCCATACTCTGTGTCGGCGGCTACGGGGAGGGCATGTCCATGCAGCACAGGTGCGGGGGCGGGACGGTCGTACGAGCGGCGGCCGTTGTTGTCGTGGCGGTCCTGATGAGTGGCTGTTCGTCTGACGATTCGGCGCAGGGCAAGGCGTGGCAGGAGGAGTACTGCGACAAGCTGGGATCTTGGCAGCATGAGGTGCACGCCAGGACGGCCAACACCGAATCGGCAGGGGAAGCGGCCATCTACGCTTCGAAGAAGCTGGACAAAGCAGGCCTGGAACACGGTGGCACCCGCATCCTCGACGACACCGTCAACGCGATCGCCGGCGACACCGGGGCTGAGGGCCGTGCGGTGTCCTACTGCGACAGCGCGGGCTTCGAGGCCTCGGTGGAATCGGTCGGCTGATGCCGTGTGCGGTGGCGCTCCGCCGTACTCGCCCTTCCTCGTAGCGGCCGCACACGACGGCCGTCAACGCTCAGGCCTCCAGCCCCGCATACGGCATGTCATGAAGTACCCGGTGGTGGACGATCTTCCACTCGCCGTCGATGCGCCGCAGGTCGGTGTCGTAGTAGCCGGACTCGATGGGACGGATGGTGCCCTGGGCGCCGAACGCGTCCTCGGGCCAGCCGCCCTCCGGGCGGGAGAGGGCGCGGACCTCGAAGACCACGAAGTGGGCGTTCATGTGGGCCCGGTCGCCTGCGACCTCGATGAGGTGGTCGGCCGTGACGTGGTGGCTGGAGCCGCCCTCGGGGTGCGGGGCCATGAAGTTGTCGACCGCGTACGCCACTCCCGCGCTGCCGATGATGGGCTCGCCGATCTGCTCGTAGGCGTCGGGGCCGGTCTTGACGAAGACGTCCACGATCGCGTCGTCGGTGAACAGGGCGCCCTGGCTCTTGCCGTCCCGCCGGTCGGCGGCGCGGACATAGTGGGCCAGGATCTCCTGGACCTTGCGCTCGTCGCTCATGGTTCGCACGTTCCTCTCGTGTGTCCGAAGTGGGGCTCGCTGACTGCTTCGAGTCGACCATCGGGAACGGGGCGGAGCCATGAGGGTTCCGGCAAGGGTCGATACCCTTGAGGTATGGATCGTCTGGAGACCCGCGAACTCGCCTACTTCGTCGCGGTCGCCGAGGAACTGCACTTCGGCCGCGCCGCCGAGCGCCTGGGCATCGCCCAGCCCCCGCTGTCCCGCGCGATCAGCCGGCTGGAACGCCGGATGGGCGTACGGCTGCTGGAGCGCACCAGCCGCCGGGTCGCGCTCACCGACGCCGGTGCCGTGTTCCTGGACGAGAGCCGACGGCTGCTCGACTCGCTCGACGCGGCCGTACGGCGGACGCGGCGGGTGCCGCAGCCCGGCCGGCTGGTGATGGCCGTACGTCCCGGCACCGCGTCCGGACTGATCGCCGAACTGCTGCGCTCCTCCGAGGTCGGCGGTCACGACATCGTCTTCACCCATGACCGCCCGGCCGCCCTCAGGGACGGCCGCGCCGACATCGCGCTGCTGTGCGTCGGCAGCGACGACCTCACCGGGCTGCGGACCGCCGACCTGGCCGAGGAGGCGCCCTTCGCGCTGGTTCCGCGTGACCATCCGCTGACCCGCCGCCCCGCGGTGACGGTCGCGGAACTGGGCCGGGACCCGCACTACGCCCGCGAGTGCCCACCCGTCGGCCTCGACGAGATCATCGACCGGGTCGCGCTCGGCCGCCTGGTCACCGTCGTGGGTTCGGGGGCCGCCGAACGGATCTCCCCCGAGGTGACCGCCGTACCGGTGTCGGACCTCCCGCCCACCCGTCTCGCCCTCGCCTGGCCCGAGGGCGCGTCCCGCCCGGCCGTCGCCGCGTTCGTGCGCACGGCCCGCGCGGCGGAGGCACGGCGGACCCTCGACGCGAGGGACGCGCGAGACGCGAGGGACAGAGCCGGGGCCGACCTGCGCTGATCGGTCCGCCCCTTACCGGAACGGGATGTTCAGCCAGGGGCTCCCCGGATCGGACGTCAGGATCCGGTGCGCGGTGACCATCTCCTGGTACCAGGGGCCGAACTCCTCCTCGTCGAAGTGGAGGCAGCGGCCCAGGATGTAGCCGGCCGAGAAGTCCGGCCAGGAGCGATAGGCGAGGGAGGCGGCGCGGCCCGCGCGGACGAGCGCCGACTCGGTCTCCGGCAGGGTGCAGAAGCGGGCGCCGAGTCCCCAGCGGGCCATCTTCGAGGCGCGGCCCAGGTCCCAGGCCTCGACGGAGGTGACATGGCGGTTCTCGTCGAGGATGCCGTCGGCCCGCATCCGGGCCTCGTAGCGGGTGATGCGGCCGATGAGGTGTTGTACGCCCTCGATGCGGGCCTCGGTCTCGGACGCGGGGCGCGGGTCCGTCTTCGTGACGCCGTCCTCCGTGATGACCGTGGAGCCCTCGGAGTCGGCGCGGATGACGGTGGCTACGGCCTGCCGCCAGTAGCCGGTGTCGACGTGGCCGCCGAAGTCGCGGGCGATGGTGCGGCGCAGGCTCAGCGCGAACTCCCACACGGAGCTGGAGGCTTCGGCGGCGAGCAGGTTGCGCAGGTGCTGCTGCCATGCGGCGCGGGTGGTGATGCCCCACCATTCGCGCAGCTGCCGGCGCTCACCGTCGTAGCCGCTGCCGTGCCAGGCCGGTGCGTTCCACAGGGAGCCGTTGCTGACGCAGAGGAGGGCTCCGCAGGCCAGGCCGTGGGCGACGGGACCGTGCAGTGCGCCGCCGACGTGCAGGGCGCGCAGGCGCATCGCGGTGGCGGGCGTGCCCGCGTGTTCGGCCGCGCGCGACCAGTCCGTCGTGCCCCGGGGGCCGTAGGGGAGGGGGAGTTCGCAGGGGGTGCCGGGGTTGATGACGAGGGTGGGCGGGCACTGCGGGGTCCAGGCGTCGGCTATCCAGCGCAGTGAGGCGCGCGAGTAGACCATGTCGGTGCGCGGCGCGGGGAGCATGCCGTCGGTGAACAGTTCCCAGTGCCGGGTGCCGTGTCGGACATCGCGGATGAACACGCGGTGCACACGGTCGGGTTGGGCGTCGTAGGCCTCGCGGGACATCTCGTAGTAGAGGTGGGTCCGGGCCAGTACGTCGTAGTACGCGGGCCAGTCGCCGCGCGCCCTGGCCCCGGCGAGGTCCCGCTCGGTCTCGGTCGGCGGGGTCCAGGCGGGCGGACCGGCGGGCGGGGGAGGCCCGAAACCGGCGGAGGGCGGTCCGAACGACATGGGTGCTCTGTCCTTCCAGGGTCCAGCCGCTGCTGACCCCGGCACACTCCCACACGGGTCTGAGACGCCCCTGTGGGCCCCCGGAAACGCCCTTCCCAGTTGTGCCCGAGGCCCCCGGCCGCAGTCACGCGGTCAGGGGCCTCGCACAGTGCACTGCGGGCGGGTTGTCCGTCAGACGTTGACGCCGAAGTCCTGGGCGATGCCGACCAGGCCCGAGGCGTAACCCTGGCCCACCGCGCGGAACTTCCACTCCGCGCCGTTGCGGTACAGCTCGCCGAAGACCATCGCCGTCTCCGTCGCCGCGTCCTCGGAGAGGTCGTAGCGGGCGATCTCCGCGCCGCCCGCCTGGTTCACGATGCGGATGTAGGCGTTGCGGACCTGGCCGAAGTTCTGCGAGCGGGTCTCCGCGTCGTAGATCGAGACCGGGAAGACGATCTTGTCGATGTCCGCCGGGAGGCCGGCCAGGTTGACGTTGATCGCCTCGTCGTCGCCCGCGCCCTCGCCCGTGCGGTTGTCGCCGGTGTGGACGATGGTCTGGTCCGGGGTCGACTTGTTGTTGAAGAAGATGAAGTGGCCCTCCGAGTAGACCTTGCCCTCGGGGTTGACCGCGATCGCCGAGGCGTCGAGGTCGAAGTCCGTGCCGGTGGTGGTGCGGACGTCCCAGCCGAGGCCTACGGTGACGGCGGTCAGGCCCGGGGCCTCCTTGGTGAGCGAGACGTTGCCACCCTTGGACAGGCTTACAGCCATTGTTGGGAGTCCTTCCCTCGTTGCGGTGCGGGCTTCGTACTGAGGACGAAGCTACCGGTACCTCTATGAACGCCAAGAGGGGTATCGAAGGTTCCACGTGGCTTTACTTTCTTTACCCGGCGACGTTCCAGGTAATTGGCGTGACGTGGACCGGACAGGCAGGCGACCATGGGGACATGTCCGGTCCTTATCTCATCCGCGGCTCCGTCTCCCTGCCCGAGGCCGAGCTGATGTGGCGTTTCTCGCGGTCGTCGGGGCCGGGCGGGCAGCACGTCAACACCAGCGACTCCCAGGTGGAACTCCGCTTCGACCTGGCGAAGACCGAGGCCCTGCCCGAGGTGTGGAAGGCCCGCGCGCTGGAGCGCCTCGCCTCCCGGCTCGTCGACGGCGTGGTGACCGTACGGTCCTCCGAGCACCGCTCCCAGTGGCGCAACCGCGAGACCGCCGCCGTACGCCTCGCCGCGCTCCTCGCGGAGGCCACCGCGCCGCCCCCGAAACCGCGCAGGCCCACCCGGATCCCCCGGGGCATCAACGAGCGCCGGCTGCGCGAGAAGAAGGCGCGCTCCGACACCAAGCGGGGGCGGACCGGGCGCGACTGGGGGTAATCCCCGGTTCCCGCCGCCGGTTGTCACATCCTCGGCCCGCGCTCCGTCGTAGCAGTGACGACGGACCGCGACGAGGAGTGTTCACCTGTGGGCGACTTCGCATTTCCCCGACAATTCCCGCAGCGACAGGACAGCGAATTTCTCGCCGCCCGGTTCGAATCCCACCGTGCCCGCCTGCACGCCGTCGCGCACCGCATGCTCGGCTCGTCCGCCGAGGCCGACGACGCCGTGCAGGAGGCCTGGGTACGGCTGAGCCGGACCGACGCGGAAAAGGTGGAGAACCTCGCGGGCTGGCTCACCACCGTCGTGGGCCGGGTCTGCCTCGACATGCTCCGCTCCCGCACCTCCCGCGCCGAGGAACCCCTCGACGCCGGCGCCCCGGTCCCGGCCGCCGTGCCCACCCCCGAACAGGACGCCCTCCTCGCCGACTCGGTCGGGGCCGCGCTCCTCGTCGTACTGGAGACCCTGACGCCCGCCGAACGGCTCGCGTTCGTGCTGCACGACCTGTTCGCGGTGCCGTTCGAGGAGATCGCGTCCATCGTCGGCCGTACGCCCACGGCGGCACGGCAGTTGGCGAGCCGGGCCCGGCGGCGGGTGCGCGGGGCGCCCGCGCCGGACGGGGATCCGGTACGGCAGCGGGTGGTCGCCGACGCGTTTCTGGCCGCCGTGCGCGAGGGGGACTTCGAGGCGCTGGTGAAGGTGCTCGACCCGGACGTGGTCGCGCGCTCCGGGGACACGGTGACCGCGGGTGCCGCCGCCGTGGCGACCGGCGCGACCTCCTTCGCCCACTTCGCGGCCTTCGCCCGGCCCGCCCTGGTCGACGGCGCCACCGCCATCGCCCTCGTCGTCGACGGCCGCCCCGAGCGCACTCTGACCTTCACCTTCGTCGGCGACCGCATCGCCGCGATCGACATCGTGACGGAGGCGGAGAAGGTGGCGCTGCTGGACGTACGGCTCGTGTGAGGCGCGGCTACGACAGTTCCAGCACCCCGACCGTCTCGCCCTCGCTCAGCTCGCCGTTGGGCCGGAAACCGAGCCCCAGATAGAAGTTCGCCGGCCCGGCCGCGCCCTCGTGCCAGGTGACGTAGAGCTCCTTGCCGCCCCGGCGGCGGATCTCGGCGGCGACGGATTCGACGGCGAACCGGCCGTAGCCGCGCCCCTGTTGGTCCGCCGCGATGTTCAGGCGCCACAGGCCGGAACGGATGACGGTGCCGTCCAGGTTCCAGTCGATGTCGAAGAAGGCCATGAGGAAGCCGACGGGGCGGTCCTGGTCGACGATCAGGCGGGGCCAGGCGGTGCCGGGGTGGACGTAGGCCTCGGCGAGGGATTTCACGACGGGGGAGACCGCGAATTCCTGGTCGGGGTGGACCCGAATGCCCAGGGCGGCGTCGATGTTGGCGCGGGTGATCTCTTCGAGGCGGGGCCCTGGTTCGGCGGTGGTGATCGTCGTCATGGGGGCACGGTAGGCGGACCGCTCACCGGGGGGCGACCGAATTCCCGGTCACCCCAACTGCCGGTACCTGCCGCGGAAATAGGCCAGCGGGCCGCCGTCGGTGCTCGTCGCCTCCGCCGTCAGTACGCGGCCGATGACGAGGGTGTGGTCCCCGGCCGGAATCCGTTGTTCCGTGCGGCATTCGAGGGTCGCGAGGGCGCCGCGCACCAGGGGCGCGCCGGACGCCGCCCCGTGGACGTAGGGGATGTCGTCGAAGAGGAGGCGGTCGCTGATGCGGCCCTTCATCGCGAAGCGGCCCGCGATGTGGCGCTGGCTCTCGGAGAGGACGGAGACGGCCCACAGGGGCTGTTCGTCGAGGAGGTCGTCCATGCGGGAGCCGTTGCGGAGGCTGACCAGGACCAGCGGCGGGTCCAGGGAGACCGACATGAAGGCGGTCGCCGTCATGCCCACGTCCTCGCCGACCGGGGCGTGCGGGTCGTCCGGGTCGTACGGCTCCTCGTGCGCGGTCACCAGGACCACGCCCGCGGCCAGCCGGGCGAGGGCGGCGCGGAACTCGTCGTTGCTCACCCCCACAGCATGCCCGGAGGGGAGGGACCCGGTGATCGACGCGGTGTTCAGCACGCCGGGAACGCTAATCTCCGAGTGCCGCGCTCCGCATCGGACTTGGGTCGCAACAGGGTCCTAGGACCAATGGCCCACGCGACGGAACATCGTCGTGCATCATGTCCACACAGCCACAAAGTTTGCGTTCAGTAAACGCACAGGTAAAACGCAGAAACTCCACTCAATTGTTCATCTTCTGCTGTGACTTGAGTCACAAGGGGTAGTAATTGTTGACCCTGTGTACCGAGTGGGCAGCGCGCTGTGATTCAGTGGCGGGGAAGAAGACCCTTGATTCGCTGCGAGGTCTCGGGGGGAGGGCGAGTATGGAGACCGAGTCGGAACCCTACGTCCGTCTTGAGAACCTGCGGCAACTGCATACGGTCATGGCGGACATGAACACCGCCCGCAGCCTGGCGGACACCCTGCAGACCGTCGCCGACGGCGTGGTCAACGGCCTCGGGTACGAGCTGGCGTGCGTCAACCTCGTGCGCCCCGACGGCGACCTCGTCGTCGCCGCGTTCTCCGGCAACTCCGCCGCCGAGGCACTCATCACCGGCCGCGTCGGCTCCCGCGCCTCCTGGGAGCGCCGCCTCGGCATGGGCGAGGACTGGGGCGACCTGCGGTTCATACCGCACACCGAGGGCTGGGTCCTCGACGAGGACGACGTACCCCAGTGGTACACCGACGGCCCCGCCCCCCGCTTCGAGGACGAGTGGCACCCCTCCGACCGGCTGTTCGCGCCGATGTACACGCCCGGCGTCTCCGGCGGCTCGTGCGGCGAACTGATCGGCGTCCTGTCCGTGGACCGGCCGCGCAACGGCCGCCGGCCGGGCGCATGGGGTCGTGAAGCGCTCCAGATGTACGCGTTCCAGGCCGCCATCGCGATCAGCAACGCGCGTCTACGTGCGAATATGCAACGCGCACTTGTCAGACTCGAACGCGAGCAACAGGCCCTGCGCGCAAGCGAGGAGAGCTTCCGGCAGGCCTTCGAGTACGCCCCCTCCGGCATGGCGATAGCCGAGATGGGCGGCGACCAGCACGGCCGAATACTCCGCAGCAACGACGCCCTGTGCCGCCTCCTGGGCCGCCCCGCCTCCGCGATGCGCCGCTACTCCTTCTCGGACCTCGTCCACCCCGAGGACATAGGCACCCTGCTGAGAACCTCGGCGGAGGGCGGACGGGCGGAACTCCGCCTGGGCCGCCGGGACGGCACCTACGTCTGGGTCTCGCTCCGCAACTCCGTCGTCGCCGACGCCGCCGACGGGCCGCGCTTCCTCCTCTCCCACGTCGAGGACATAGAGGACCGCAAGCGCCGCGAGCTGCAGCTCGCCCACCGCGCCGCGCACGACGCGCTCACCGGCCTGCCGAACTCGGCCGAGCTGCGCACCCGCCTCTCCTCGCGCCTCTGTCAGCGCCCGACCTCCGCCTTCCCCGGCGAGGTCGAGTCCCTCGACGCCGCCTACGGACACCCGGCCTACGACACGAACGGCCACGGCTTCGACTACCCCCCCGGCGCCGACCTCCTGGGCGCCTACGACCACCACGTCCACACCATCGCCCCCGAGGGCGAGCGCGACGACGGCACCAAGGGGCTCGCGGTCCTCTTCTGCGACCTCGACGGCTTCAAGTCGATCAACGACCGGTTCGGGCACAACGCGGGTGACGCGGTCCTCATCGAGGTCGCCCGCCGGCTCGGCCGGGCCGTGCGCGACGGCGACACGGTGGCCCGGCTCGGCGGCGACGAGTTCGTGGTCCTCGCCGACGGCCTCGGCAAGGCCGACGCCGCCGACCTCGCCGTACGCCTGCGGAACGAGATCATTCAGCCCATCCGGGTCGACGGCCGGGCCATGCGGGTCGGGGCCAGCTTCGGCATCGGGTGGGCCCACTGCGGCATGACGGCGGACGAGGTGTTGAAGTCCGCCGACGAACGGATGTACATCGAGAAACGATCTCGTCCCAAACAGCACAGACGCGCGGGATGATCTCCAGGTCAGCGTTGTGATGCGGCCCGAGTCACCTGTTTGGACTACGCGGAGCGGGTAGGCTCGCAGTTCTCCAGACGTATGAAGCTGACGTTTCTGATCCGCCCCGCACCTGTTGAGGAGTACCTAGGGATGACGCCCGGCAACAACGGCGCGAGCACGCCCGAGGACGACGACCCGTTCGGCTATCTGTACGCCGATGGCCAGGCCAACGGCGCCCAGCCGCCGTCCGGCGGTGGCGGCTACGGCTACCCGGGTTCCGTCAACCGGGTGCGCGCGGTCGGCGAGCGCCAGTACGGCGGCCCGCCCGCCGCCGCCCCCACCGCCCAGTACCAGCAGCCGTACGGCCAGACCGTCCCGCAGCAGCAGGCCTACGGCGCTCAGCCGAACGCGCACTACCAGGCCCCGGAGGCGTTCGGCGCCCCGCCCACCCAGCAGCCCCCGTCCTACGACGGCGGACGCGGCGGCGGCCGGGGCCGCGGCCCCAACACCAAGGGTCTGCTGATCGGCGCGATCGCGGTCGTCGCCGCGGTGGTCATCGGCATCAGCGTGGCGATGATGAACGGCAACGACGACAGCAACAAGACCGGCGACCAGGCGGGCAGCACCCCGTCCGCGTCGCAGAGCGCGTCGTCGAGCCCGTCGCCGAGCAGCAGCGCGTCGGACGGCGCGGAGACGCAGGAGGTCGACGCCAAGGCGCTGAAGCTGGACGGCGGGACCACCACGGCCTCGGACGTCGATGGCGCGGAGGCCGCGGGCGGCGTCTATGTGTCGGGCTTCAACCAGGTCGGCGCGTCCATCACCTGGACGGTGAACGGCATCACCAAGGCCGGCAAGTACACGCTGAACGTCAACTACGGCGTACCCGGCAAGGACGCCAACGCCACGCTCACGGTCAACGGCACGGCCCAGACCCGCCCGCTCAACCTCGGCAACTTCGCCAAGGCCGCGGAGGGCGACTACGAAAAGGGCTGGACCAACACCTGGGGGAACATCACCCTCAACAAGGGCACCAACACCATCAAGGTCTCCTGCGAGCAGGGCAACCAGTGCGACGTCAACTTCGACCAGTTCTCCCTGGAATCGGGCTGGAAGTCGTAGCCCCGGGCGGGTCCTATGCCGCCGTGGCGTCCCCCGTCACCGTGACCCGCCCCAGCAGCTCCTCGTAGGCCGGGCGGTCGAACTCGCCCGCCGCCGGTGCCAGTACGGTCGCCGCCGACAGGGCCACGGCCCGGGCCAGGCGGTCCGGCCAGGGCAGGCGTTCGACCAGTCCCGAGAGCAGGCCCGCGACCGCCGAGTCGCCCGCGCCAGCCGGATTGCCGTGCACCCGCGCCGGAGGCGCCGCGTGCCAGTCGCCCTCCGGGGTCGCCGCCAGCAGACCCCGCACACCCAGCGAGGCGACGACCGTACGGGCGCCCCGGCGCCGCGCGTCCTGCGTGGCCCGCAACGGGTCGTGGGAGCCGGTGAGTTCGGCCAGTTCGTCGGTGTTGGGCTTGAGGATGTCGGGGCGGGCGGCGACTCCGCGGCGCAGGGGTTCGCCGCTGGTGTCCAGCAGCACGGGCACCCCGGCCGCCCGCGCTGTCCGGACCAGCCCGGCATACGCGCCCACCGGCACCCCCGGCGGCAGACTCCCGCACAGGGCCACCGCCGACACCCCGCCCAACAGGGCGCCGTACGCCTCCTGGAACGCCGACCACTCCGCCGAAGTGACCGTCGGGCCGGGCTCGTTGAGTTGAGTCGTGTCACCGGTCAGCTCGTCCACGATCGCCGTCGTGCGCCGGGTGGCCCCGGAGACCGGGACCAGCGCGTCCAACACACCCGGCGTACCGGCCAGTTGCTCCTGTACGACCCGCCCGGTGGCACCGCCCGTGAACCCGGTCACCGTCACCTCGTGGCCGAGGGCGGCCAGCACCCGGGCCACGTTGATGCCCTTGCCGCCGGGCCGCTCGGTCACCTCGGAGACGCGGTGTGTGCCGTGCGGCCGCAACTCCCGTACCCGGTAGGTGATGTCGAGCGCGGTGTTGAGTGTGACCGTGAGAATCACCCGCGTCGACCTCCCCCGACTTTCGCGTGAACGCGCTTGCTCCGGAGGCTCGATGATGCCAAACGGGAGGCGGTCCTCCCAGTCCCCCGGGACAACCGCCGCCGTCAACCACGTCACATATCAGCCCAGTTGGGGCTCGACCACCCAAGTGCCGCGCCGCATCACGCCCTTGAGATCGAAGTCGGAGTCCAGCAGCACCAGGTCGGCGTACTTGCCGGGCTCCAGCGAGCCGATCTCGTCGTAACTCCCCAGCAGTTTGGCCGGGTTGGCGGAGATCGCGGTGACCACGTCCTCGACCGGCAGCCGGTCGACCGTCACCGCACGCTTGAAGGCCCGGTCCAGGGTCAGCGTCGAGCCGGCGATCGAACCGCCCTCCACCAACCGCGCGACCCCCTCACTCACCTCGACCTCCAACGGGCCGAGCATGTACCGGCCGTCACCGAAGCCCGCCGCGTCCATCGCGTCCGTGATGAACGCCACCCGGCCCGCGCCCGCGTGATGGAACGCCAACTCCAGGGCCGCCGGATGGAGATGCGTACCGTCGTTGATCAACTCGACGGTGACGCGCTCGTCTTCGAGAAGCGCCGCGATCGGACCGGGCTCCCGGTGACCGAGCTGCGGCATCGCGTTGTACAGATGCGTGGCGACCGTCGCGCCCGCGTCGATCGCCTCCACCGTCTGCTCGTACGACGCGTCCGTGTGCCCGATCGCCGCGATGACGCCGTGCTCGACGAGCAGCCGTACGGAGTCGAGGCCGCCCGGGAGTTCGGTCGCCAGCGTGACCATCTTGGCGCTGCCGCGCGCCGCGTCGACCAGCTTGCGCACGTCCGCGGGGTCGGGCTCGCGCAGCAGGGCCTCGGAGTGGGCGCCCTTGCGGCACGGGGAGATGAACGGGCCCTCGAAGTGGATGCCGGCGAGGTCGCCCTGCTCGGCCAGTTCGGAGAGGAGGCCGGCGCGGTGGGTCAGGAAGTCCATCTCGCCGGTGACGGTCGAGGCGACGAGGGTCGTCGTGCCGTGCAGGCGGTGGGTGTGGATGCCCTTGAGGACGTCCTCGACGGTGCCGGAGGTGAAGGAGGCTCCGCCGCCGCCGTGGTTGTGGAGGTCGACGAATCCCGGTACGAGCCAGTGGCCGGTGACGTCGAGTACTTGGGCGTTGTCGGGGGCGGCATCGGTGATCTTCGTGCCGTCCACGATGACTCGGCCGCCGCGCACGATGCCGGTGGGGAGGACCACGTTCGCGCCGGACAGGATCAGGGGTGCGTTCGCCGTTGCGGGGTGCGGGCCGGTGGGGGCTGGTCGCGCAGTTCCCCGCGCCCCTGAGGGAGTTGCCATTAGGGCGTTACCTCCGTGCGGTCAGTGGTGTGTAGGAGATCCCAGGCCAGGAGGCCGGCACCGAGGCATCCGGCGGTGTCTCCCAGGGCCGCGGGGACGATCGTCGGAAGTTTCTGGAAGGTGATCCTGGTCTCGACCGCCTCCCGGAGTGGTGTGAACAACGTTTCCCCCGCCTCGGCCAGGCCGCCACCGATGATGATCGTGCGGGGGTCCAGGAGGGTGAGGGCGGTGACGAGGCCGTCGGCGAGGGCGTCCACGGCTTCCTGCCAGACTTTTTCCGCGCGGGGGTCCCCGGAGGCGACCGCCTTCGCGCAGTCCGCCGCGTCCGCGTCCGGGGCGCCGGAAACGGCCGTCCACGCCTCGGTCACCGCCGCCGCGGACGCGTACCGCTCCAGGCAGCCGGTCTGGCCGCAGGGGCAGGGGGCGCCGCCGGGGCGTACGACGATGTGGCCGATCTCGCCCGCGAAGCCGTGGGCGCCCGCCTCCACCCGGCCGTCGATGCCGATCGCGCCCGCTATGCCGGTGCCCAGCGGTACGAACAGGAAGCGGTCGGCGCCCTTGCCCGCGCCGATGCGGCCCTCGGCGAGGCCGCCGGTGCGGACGTCGTGGCCGAGGGCGACCGGGACACCGCCGAGCCGGGCGGCGAGCAGGTCGCGCAGGGGTACGTCGCGCCAGCCGAGGTTGGCCGAGTAGGCGGCGATGCCCCGCTCGGCGTCGACGATGCCGGGGACGGCGACTCCGGCGGCGGACGCGGGCTCGCCGTACCGCTCCTCGCCGTACGCGCGCAGCTCGGCGGCGAAGCCGAGGATGTGCTCGACGACCGCGTCCGGTCCGCGCTCGCGGCCGGTCGCCCGGCGGGCCCGGTGCAGCAGCTCGCCGTCGGCGCCCACTAGGGCGGCTTTCATCCCGGTGCCGCCCACGTCGAGGGCGATGACATGTCTCACGGGGGACAGTGTGGCCCGTCTACCCGCGAGAGGTCTAGTCCACTTACGTGGTGTAGACCTTATGGGTTCGCGGAGCGAACGTCACGACAGCAAAGCTTTGGGGAGTCAGCAGTGCAGCGGCGCAGGACAGGAATGATCGCGGCGATGTCCGTACTGGGCATGACGGCGGTCCTCGGCGGCTGCGGCCTCGGCGGGGACTCCGGTGACGTCACCCTGAGACTCGTCGCCGCCGACTACGGCGACTCCGCGTCCAACAGTTCGCGGAAGTACTGGGACGCGCTCGTCAAGGCGTACGAGGCGAAGCACCCCGGTGTGAAGGTCGACGTCAGCGTGTACTCGTGGAACGAGGTCGACGCCAAGGTCAGGGCCATGGTCGACGCGGGGAAGGCCCCGGACATGGCGCAGATCGGCGCGTACGCCGACTACGCCGACGAGGGCAGGCTGTACTCCACCGCCGACCTGCTCTCCATCCCCGTGGAGGCGGATTTCCTGGAGCCGCTCGCGGACGCCGGGAATGTCGACCACGTCCAGTACGGCATGCCGTTCGCCGCGTCCACGCGCGTCCTCTTCTACAACAAGACCCTCTTCGCCGACGCCGGTCTGACCCCGCCCAAGAACTGGCGCGAACTGGCCGCCGACGCCGAGGCGTTGAAGGAGCGGGGCGTGAAGTACCCGTTCGCGCTGCCGCTCGGCTCCGAGGAGGCGCAGGCCGAGACCATGCAGTGGCTGCTCGGCGGGGGCGGCGGCTACACCGACGACCTCGGCAGCACCTACACCCTCGACTCCGCGGAGAACATCTCCACCTTCACCTGGCTGCGCGACAACCTCGTCGGCAAGGGCCTGACCGGACCCGTCGCACCCGCCAAGCTCAACCGCGCGGACGCGTTCGCCGCCTTCGCCGACGGTGACGTAGGCATGCTCAACGGTCACCCGACCCTCATCCAGCAGGCGGCCAAGAAGGGCGTCAAGTTCGGCACGGTCGCGATGCCGGGGCGCACCGGCAAGGCCAAGACCACGATGGGCGTCGCCGACTGGATGGCCGCGTTCAAGCAGAACGGCCACCGCGACCAGATCGGTGACTTCCTCGACTACGTCTACAGCGAGAAGAACGTGCTCGCCTTCTCCCGCGAGTACGACCTGCTGCCGGTGACGAACTCCGCGTCGAAGGTGATGGAGGCGTCGAAGCAGGACCAGGACCTCCGCCCCTTCCTGGAGGAACTCCCCCTCTCCACGCTCTACCCGGTCGGCAACACCTCCTGGGCCGCGGTCAGCGCCGACATCAAGAAGCGCATAGGGCAGGCGGTCGCCGCGAACGGCAGCCCGGGCGCGGTGCTGGGGCAGCTGCAGGCGGCGGCCTCGCTGGCGGAGAGCGGCAAGTAGGCGGCGGCCGGGCCGGGCCGGGGCCGTTGTCGGTGGCGGGGGTTACGGTGCAGGGCATGGACAAGGACCGCCCCTCGCGTCTCCCGCCCCTGCACCGGAGGGAACAGGACATCCTCGCGCTGGAGCGCCGCGGCTTCCCGGGCCCCGGCGCGAAGGAGCGCGCGATACGCGAGGAACTGGGCCTGGTCCCCGTGCGCTACTACCAGCTGCTCAACGCCCTGCTGGACGACGAGCGGGCGCTCGCCCACGACCCGGTCACGGTGAACAGGCTGAGACGGGTCCGTGAGACGCGGCGTTCGGAGCGGTGAGGGTCCGGCCGAGGGGCGAGGGGTGCGGTCGGCTCCGCCCGGATAGGGTCGTTGTATGGGCAGCCCTGAGGACTCCACCGATCCAGTCCATTCCCCTTCCCATTCCCATTCCCCTTCCCCTTCCCCGGACGCACTGCCGACCCTGCCGATCCCTCGTACCAGTGCCGGGCGTGAGGGCCTGGAAGCGATCCTCGCGCGCCCCTCCGCCGCGGTGATCGGACTCGACTTCGACGGCACACTCGCACCGATCGTCGCGGACCCCGAGCAGGCCCGTGCACACCCGGGCGCGGTGCCCGCGCTGGCCGCCCTCGCCCCGAAGGTCGCCTCCGTCGCCGTGATCACCGGCCGCCCGGCGGGCGTGGCGGTCCGCAACGGCGGCTTCGCGGGCGTCCCGGGCCTGGAACACCTCGTCGTCCTCGGCCACTACGGCACGGAACGCTGGGACGCGGTCACCAGCACCGTCAGCGCCCCCGCCCAGCACCCGGGTGTGGCCGCCGTCCGCGCCGAACTCCCGGGCTTCCTCGACCGGATCGGCGCGTGGCAGGGCACCTGGATCGAGGAGAAGGGCCGCGCCCTCGCCGTCCACACCCGCCGCGCCACGGACCCCCAGGCCGCCTTCGAGGCCCTCCGCGCCCCCCTCACCGACCTCGCCACCCGCCACGGCCTGATCGTCGAACCGGGCCGCCTGGTCCTGGAGTTGCGCCCACCGGGCATGGACAAGGGAGTCGCCCTCGCCGACTACCTCCGCGAGACGAACGCCGAGTCCGTCCTCTACGCCGGCGACGACCTCGGCGACCTCCCCGCCTTCGCCGCCGTGGAAAAACTCCGCTCCGACGGCCTCCCCGGCCTCCTCGTGTGCAGCGGCAACGACGAGGTGACAGAACTGCGGGAGAGGGCGGACCTGGTGGTGGACGGGGCGGCGGGGGTTGTAGGCCTGCTGTCGGCTCTCGCCGCTCAACTGGGCTGATTGTGTGGGGGTGTTGACGGGCGCGCTGGGTCGGTTCGTCGCGTCGGTCCGGGTGCCCCCGGCTGGCTTTCTCGGCGTTCCGGCGCCCCCGTCGGTGGCCATCAACGGGGGTAATCAGGTGGGGTGTTGGTGGTGCCGGTTCAGGTTTTCGCGTCGGTCCGGGTGCCCCCGGTCGGCGGTCCGGTGTTCGGCGCCTCCCGCCCGTGGTCATCAACTGGGCTGATCAGGGCGGGTGTTGGCGGAGGAGGTCAGCAGGGGTCCGGTCCTGCGCCCGGCGCGGGCAGCGGCGAGTCGGGCCCGCCGCAACGGCGTGGCGGGCGTCGTCCGCCGGGACCGTGGCCCTGCCGTTGACGCGGGCCCGTGAACTCGGCTGATCGTGCGCGGGTGTTGGCGGGTGCTGGGCCGGATTGTCGGGCCGGGCCCGGGCGTCACCGGTCGGCGGTCCCGGCGGTACGCCACCCGCCCGTCGTCATCAACTGGGTTGATCGGGGCGGGTGTTGGCGGAGGAGGCCGGGTGGGGTGTCAGGTCCTGCGCCCGGCGCGGGCAGCGGCGAGTCGGGCCCGCTGCAACGGCGTGGCGGGCGTCGTCCGCCGGGACCGTGGCCCTGCCGTTGACGCGGGCCCGTGAACTCGGCTGATCGTGCGCGGGTGTTGGCGGGCGCCGGGTCAGGTCGTCGCGGCTGCCCGGGCGCCCGTCGGCCGGTCTCCCCGGCGCTCTAACGCCCGCGCCCGACGATCAACTCGCCTGGTCCCGCAGCGCGTTCAGCTGTTCCAGGAACCACTGGGCCGGGGGGAGTGCCGTGGCCGCGACGGCCAGCCTCTTTGTTCGTTCGGCGCGTTCCTCGGCCGGCATGGTCAGGGCCTCGTGGAGGGCGTCGGCCGTGCCGATCACGTCGTACGGGTTGACGGCGATCGCGTCCTTGCCCAGTTCCTGGAACGCGCCCGCCTCGCGGGACAGGACCAGCGCGCAGCCCTCGTCGGAGACGACCGGGACCTCCTTGGCGACGAGGTTCATGCCGTCGCGGATGGGGTTGACGAGGGCCACGTCGGCGAGGCGGTACGCGGCGAGGGAGCGGGCGAAGTCGTCCTTGACGTGGAGGACGACCGGGGTCCAGCCGGGCGTCTGGTAAAGGGAGTTGATCTCGTCGGCGACCCGTTGCACCTCGGCCGTGTAGTTCCGGTACACGGCGAGGTCCTGCCGGGACGGGTAGGCGAAGGCCACGTGCACGACCCGCTCCCGCCACTCGGGGTGGTCGTCGAGGAGTTGGCGGTAGGCCAGCAGTCCGCGCACGATGTTCTTGGAGAGTTCGGTGCGGTCGACGCGGACGATGGTCCGGCGGCCCTCGCCGATCTCCTCGCGCAGCGCGGCCATCCGCTCCTCGACGTCCGCCTGGTGCGAGCGCGCGTGCAGGAACTCGGCGTCGGCGCCGAGCCCGTGCACACCGATGAGCGTCCGGCGGGTGATCCGCTCCTGGTGGGTGGGCCCGTCCTTCCCCAGGTGCTCGATGGCCCGCGGGGCGCCCGACGGCCACGTGGAGAGCCAGCGATCGGTGTCGACCCCGCCCGCGCAGTTCTGGAACGCCGTCGCCCAGCGCCAGGTCAGGAACCCCACCCGGTCCGCCCCGAGCATGCCCTCCATCAGCCGCGCCTGGATGTCGTCGGGCAGCATCCGGAAGTAGTCCTGCGGCGCCCACGGCGTGTGCGAGAAGTGTCCGATCCGCAGGTCCGGCCGCAACTCCCTCAGCATCCCCGGGACCAGACACAGGTGGTAGTCCTGCACCAGTACCGCCGCGCCCTCGGCCGCCTCCTGGGCCAGCGCCTCGGCGAACGCCCGGTTGTATGTCTCGTACGACTCCCACTGGCGCCGGAACTCCGCGTCGAAGACCGGCTCCAGCGGGGTCTGGTACAGCATGTGGTGGACGAACCAGAGCACGGAGTTGGCGATGCCGTTGTACGCGTCGGCGTGCACGTCGGCCGGAATGGCGAGCATCCGCACACCGTCCTCGCCGACGCCCCGCCGTACCGCCTCCCGGTCACCCTCCGACAGCGCCGAGCACACCCACAGCGCCCCCGCGTCCGGCCCGATCGCCGAAAGACCCGACACCAGCCCGCCGCCCCCGCGCCGGGCGTGCAGCGAACCGTCGTCGCCCACCTCGTACGAGACCGGGCCGCGATTGGACGCGACGAGCACCTGAGCTGCACCGGGAGAGGGCGTGGAAGCCGTGGAAGCCATACGGCACAACCTAGCCCGGCCCGGAAACACTCAAACGTACGGACGGCCCGCGGCGGACTGTCGGAGTCCGTATACGGCCCCCGGGCCCTGGCTGTCGTGCCGTCGGCTACGCCACCTTGCGCGACTGGTACTCGGTGATGTCCGCCATCGGCGGCCGTTCCTCCGTGTCCACGGAGTACGTGCGCGGCTCGAAACCGTCCGGCCCCCGCTCGAACTGGGTCAGGGACGGCCGGATGAGATGCCCGCGGGCCAGCCTCAGCTGTGCCGTGCGGTAGATCTGCGCGGCCATCCGCCCCAGTGCCTGCCCGTCCTGGTGCCGGTGCTTGCGCACACCCACGTCGACCTGGGCGAGGGCGTCCAGGCCCACCAGGTGCAGCGCGTCGACGAGCATGCCCAACTCGACGCCGTACCCGACGGGGAACGGCAGCTGTTCGAGCAGCGAGCGCCGGGCCGCGTACTCGCCGCCCAACGGCTGGACGAATCCGGCCAGTTGAGGCCAGTGCATGTTCAGCAGCGGGCGGGCCATCATCTCGGTGACACGTCCGCCCTGGCCGGCCGCGCCGCCCAGCGGGCGGTCGTACATCGCCTTGACGAGGTCGACGCCGGGGTCGGTGAGCAGCGGGCCCACGATCCCGGTGACGAAGTCGGAGGAGAACTCCTTCAGGTCCGCGTCGATGAAGCAGACGATGTCGCCGCTGGTGACCAGCAGCGAGCGCCACAGCACCTCGCCCTTGCCGGGCACGGTGGGGATGCGGGGCAGGATGTCGTCGCGGTGCACGACCCGGGCGCCCGCCGCGGCGGCCACCTCGGAGGTGCGGTCGGTGGACCCGGAGTCGACGACGACGATCTCGTCGACGAGCGGGACCTGCTGCATGAGGTCGTGACGGATGATCGCGACGATCTCACCGACCGTCGCCTCCTCGTTGAGCGCGGGCAGCACGACGGAGACCGACTGGCCCGTGCGGTGCTTCGCGGCCAGGATCTTGTGGAGCGGCCGATCGGTCAGGGACCAGGAGCGGGTGCTCAGCCAGTGCTCGACTTCCTTCAGCACGTTGCGCGGCTCCTCTGCGTTCTCTCGGCGAGGACTGGTCACAGACAGTGAGTATGTGATCCATCTCGCGGTTCGGACGGCTCACTCAACTGTCCTGGCCTTCGGTTACAGTCTTGAACAACGCTGATGACCATCGCATGTCGGGGGCCGTCGGCGAGACAATTGCATACACAACTGAACACCGCTCATCCAGAGGGGCAGAGGGATACGGCCCGTTGAAGCCCCGGCAACCCTCCAGCCGGTCTTGCCGCATGGTGACCATGCGCCGAGGCTCCCGGCTCGGGAAGGTGCCAAATCCGTCTCACGGCGAAACGCGTCGTGAGGAAGATGAGGAAAGGGCCTCGCCTCCATGGCTGCGCAGACTGTTGCAAGCACCACGAACCCCGCGAAGACGGACACGAAGTCCGCAGACGCCGTTGATCTCGGCCCCGCCACCGCGCTCTCCTGCCGCGAGTGCGGCCACCGCGTCCCGCTCGGCCCGGTCTTCGCCTGCGAGGAGTGTTTCGGCCCGCTGGAGATCGCCTACGACTTCTCGGCCTACGACACCGAAGAGCTCCGCAAGCGGATCGAAGCGGGCCCCGCGAACATCTGGCGTTACGCGCCCCTCCTGCCCGTCCCCGCCGACGTGGCGACCAAGCCGAACATCAACCCCGGCTGGACCAAGCTCGTCCAGGCCGACAACCTCGCCCGCGAACTGGGCGTCGACGCGGGCAAGTTGTTCGTGAAGGACGACTCCGGCAATCCGACGCACTCCTTCAAGGACCGCGTCGTGGCACAGGCCATCGAGGCCGCCCGCGCCTTCGACTTCACCACCCTCTCCTGCTCCTCCACCGGCAACCTCGCCGGCGCCGTCGGTGCCGCCGCCGCCCGGGCCGGCTTCCGCTCCTGCGTGTTCATCCCGCACGACCTGGAGCAGGGCAAGGTCGTCATGGCCGCGGTCTACGGCGGCGAGCTGGTCGGCATCGAGGGCAACTACGACGACGTGAACCGCTTCTGCTCCGAGCTGATCGGCGACCCGGCCGGCGAGGGCTGGGGCTTCGTCAACGTCAACCTGCGGCCGTACTACGCGGAGGGCTCCAAGACCCTGGCGTACGAGATCTGCGAGCAGCTCGGCTGGCAGCTTCCCGACCAGCTGGTCGTGCCGATCGCCTCCGGCTCGCAGCTCACGAAGATCGACAAGGGCCTGCAGGAGCTGATCAAGCTCGGTCTCGTCGAGGACAAGCCGTACAAGATCTTCGGCGCCCAGGCGGAGGGCTGCTCGCCGGTGTCCGTCGCGTACAAGGCGGGGCACGACGTCGTACGGCCGCAGAAGCCGAACACCATCGCGAAGTCCCTCGCCATCGGGAACCCCGCGGACGGGCCCTACGTGCTGGACATCGCCCGGCGTACGGGCGGTGCCGTGGAGGACGTCACCGATGAGCAGTGTGTGGACGCGATCAAGCTGCTGGCGCGCACGGAGGGGATCTTCGCGGAGACCGCCGGTGGGGTGACCGTCGGGGTGGCGAAGAAGCTGATCGAGAACGGGCTGCTGGATCCGACGTTGACCACGGTGGTGCTGAACACCGGGGACGGTCTGAAGACGTTGGACGCGGTTGCCGGTACTGGGCTCACCGCGACGATCCGGCCGAGTCTTGAGTCGTTCAGGGAGGCTGGGCTCGCGTCCTAGCGTCGTTGTTCGTCTGCGGGCCGGTGGGGGCTGGTCGCGCAGTTCCCCGCGCCCCTAAAGGCCCCCACCTGACCGGAGGTTGAAAGTCATGAGCGTGACCGTTCGCATCCCCACCATCCTGCGCACCTACACCGGCGGCAAGGCAGAGGTCGCCGCCGAAGGCGCCACCCTCGCCGAGGTCATCAGTGACCTGGAGAAGAACCACACCGGGATCTCCGCCCGGGTCCTCGACGACCAGGGGAAGCTGCGTCGGTTCGTCAACGTGTACGTCAACGACGACGACGTGCGGTTCGAGCAGGGGCTGGAGACGGCGACTCCGGACGGGGCCGGCGTCTCGATCATCCCGGCCGTTGCCGGAGGCTGATCGTTACCCTGGGTAATGCCGATTACCGAGAGTTCATCGAATTGCCCCCTCCGCTGGAGAAGCGGAGGGGGCAATTCTCTATGGTTGAGCGGGGTACAGTTGGGGAACGCGCTCCACTCGGCATGCCGAACGCATATGAGTACCGGCTCCGCGTGCGATGAGAAGCAGCCAAAGTGTGCAGGTCTTTTGCGCCTTATGTGCCCTTTATCCGGCCCGACTTGCCCTGAAGTCGGACGAATTATCCGTAAATTCCCGACCGGTCCTGCCCGGAATTCTCGTCGGATTGACCTGTTGCAGACGGCAGTTGGACGGATACATTCGGCCGCGGTCGACGCGTTCCGGCGCACGCCCCCAATCCTGTGGGGGGTGAGGTCTGACCCGGATCCGCGAAGTGCGGATCCGTGCAAGGGCCAGTAATAGGGGAGTTAGGCATGGCTCAGGGCACCGTCAAATGGTTCAACGCGGAGAAGGGGTACGGCTTCATCGCGGTCGACGGTGGTGCGGATGTTTTCGTCCACTACAGCGCGATTCAGATGGACGGCTACCGCACCCTGGAAGAGGGTCAGCGGGTCGATTTCGAGATCTCGCAGGGTCAGAAGGGGCCGCAGGCGGACATGGTCCGGCTCGCGACCGGCTGAAGCACGCGCCGACGAACAGCAGCGACGTTCTTCGTTCTTCATCGAAGGGCTCGTACTCCTGGGGGGTCACCTCCTGGGGTACGGGCCCTTCGGCATGCCCGGGACCGGGGGCCGGAGCAGGGGCCGGAGCGGGTGTCAGAACCTGGGAGCCGCTTGCACTCGACCATGCCGAGTGCTAATCATTGGCGTTAGCACTCTGAAGGTGAGAGTGATAACGAAGGATCGGGTCGGTGAGGCCCGCAGGCCAGGTGGCGCAAGGAGCCACGGGGCAGGCGAGCCGTCCGTCGCGGGCGCCAGCGCGGTCCGGAGCAATCCACCCCAGTCCGGGAGGACCACTTCACATGGCCAAGATCATCGCGTTCGACGAGGAGGCGCGGCGAGGCCTTGAGCGCGGCATGAACCAGCTCGCCGACGCCGTCAAGGTCACCCTCGGCCCCAAGGGCCGCAACGTCGTCCTTGAGAAGAAGTGGGGCGCCCCCACGATCACCAACGATGGTGTCTCCATCGCCAAGGAGATCGAGCTGGAGGACCCGTACGAGAAGATCGGCGCCGAGCTGGTCAAGGAAGTCGCCAAGAAGACGGACGACGTCGCCGGTGACGGTACGACCACCGCGACCGTCCTCGCCCAGGCCCTCGTCAAGGAAGGCCTCCGCAACGTAGCCGCGGGCGCCAACCCGATGGCCCTCAAGCGCGGTATCGAGAAGGCCGTCGAGGCCGTCTCCGGTGCCCTCCTTGAGCAGGCCAAGGACGTCGAGACCAAGGAGCAGATCGCCTCCACGGCCTCCATCTCCGCCGCCGACACCCAGATCGGCGAGCTCATCGCCGAGGCGATGGACAAGGTCGGCAAGGAAGGCGTCATCACCGTCGAGGAGTCGCAGACCTTCGGTCTTGAGCTGGAGCTCACCGAGGGCATGCGCTTCGACAAGGGCTACATCTCGGCGTACTTCGCGACCGACATGGAGCGTATGGAGGCCGTCCTCGACGACCCGTACATCCTGATCGCCAACTCCAAGATCGCCAACGTCAAGGACCTGCTCCCGCTCCTGGAGAAGGTCATGCAGTCGGGCAAGCCGCTGCTGATCATCGCCGAGGACGTCGAGGGCGAGGCCCTGTCCACGCTGGTCGTCAACAAGATCCGCGGCACCTTCAAGTCCGTCGCCGTCAAGGCCCCGGGCTTCGGCGACCGCCGCAAGGCGATGCTGCAGGACATCGGCATCCTGACCGGCGGTGAGGTCATCTCCGAGGAGGTCGGCCTCAAGCTGGAGAACGCGACCGTGGACCTCCTCGGCCGCGCCCGCAAGGTCGTCATCACCAAGGACGAGACCACCATCGTCGACGGCTCCGGCTCCGCCGACCAGGTCGCCGGCCGGGTCAACCAGATCCGCGCCGAGATCGAGAACAGCGACTCGGACTACGACCGCGAGAAGCTCCAGGAGCGCCTGGCCAAGCTCGCGGGTGGCGTCGCCGTCATCAAGGCGGGCGCGGCCACCGAGGTCGAGCTCAAGGAGCGCAAGCACCGCATCGAGGACGCCGTTCGCAACGCGAAGGCGGCCGTCGAGGAGGGCATCGTCGCCGGTGGCGGCGTCGCGCTCATCCAGGCCGGTCACGTCTTCGAGAAGCTGGAGCTCGAAGGCGACGAGGCCACCGGTGCCGCGATCGTGAAGCTGGCCCTTGAGGCCCCGCTGAAGCAGATCGCCGTCAACGCCGGCCTTGAGGGCGGCGTCGTGGTGGAGAAGGTCCGCAACCTCACCCCGGGTCACGGCCTCAACGCCGCGACCGGCGAGTACGTGGACCTCATCGCCGAGGGCATCATCGACCCGGCGAAGGTCACGCGCTCCGCGCTGCAGAACGCGGCCTCCATCGCCGCGCTCTTCCTCACCACCGAGGCCGTCATCGCCGACAAGCCGGAGAAGGCGTCCGCGCCGGCCGGCGGCGGCATGCCGGGCGGTGACATGGACTTCTGATCGACCCCTTCCGGTTGATCAACGGTCTTACCGAGGGCGGTACTTCCTGCTTCTGGCGGGGGGTACCGCCCTCGGGCGTGTCCTGGCCGTGGGGATACACCAGCCCGTGGCCGCCCAAGAGTTCGCAGCCCGTACCTCGGGCCTTCTGGCCCCGGACTGTGATCCCGGCGGAGCCCGGCGTGTCCGGGATCACAGGCTGTCGCGTGAAGCGGGTGGAATGACGGACTTGGCTCGGAGGTTGTCGTTGACGCATGATCGATGCATACGCACATACCGTCCGGTACCCAGTGCCTTGTAGTTCCGAGGAGCCCCCACACGTGTCTACGTCCGCCCCCGCCTCCCGAGCGGCCGAAGTGCTCGCCCGTCCGATCGTCCTCAACGGCCTGACCGTCCCGAACCGGATCGTGATGGCGCCGATGACCCGGCAGTTCTCGCCGGGCGGCATTCCCGGTGAGGACGTGGTCGGGTACTACTCCCGCCGGGCCGCCGCGGGCGTCGGTCTGATCGTCACCGAGGGCACGTACGTCGGCCACGACTCCGCCGGGCAGAGCGACCGCGTCCCGCGCTTCCACGGCGCGGAGCAGCTCGCGGGCTGGGCGAAGGTCGCCGAGGGCGTGCACGCGGCGGGCGGCACGATCGTGCCGCAACTGTGGCACATCGGCATGGTCCGCGAGCAGGGCCAGCCGCCGTACGCGGACGCCCCCGCGGTCGGCCCGTCCGGGCTGCGCATCGGCAGCGACGACGTCACCGGTACGGCCATGACGCAGCGGGACCTGGACGACGTCATCGGCGCCTTCGCCGAGGCCGCCGCAGCCGCCGAGCGCATCGGCTTCGACGGCGTCGAGCTGCACGGCGCCCACGGCTACCTCATCGACCAGTTCCTGTACTCGGGCACCAACCGTCGTACGGACGCCTACGGCGGTGACCCGGTCGCCCGTACCAAGTTCGCGGCGGAGATCGTGGCGGCCGTACGGGAGACGGTCTCGCCGGAGTTCCCGATCATCTTCCGTTTCTCGCAGTGGAAGCAGGACGTCTACGGGGCGCGGCTCGCGGAGACCCCGGAGGAGCTGGAGGCGATCCTGACCCCGATCGCCGCGGCCGGTGTCGACGTCTTCCACGCGTCCACGCGCCGCTACTGGCTTCCCGAGTTCGAGGAGACCGGTTCCGACCTCAACCTCGCGGGCTGGACCAAGAAGCTCACCGGGAAGCAGACCATCACGGTCGGGTCGGTCGGCCTCGACGGGGACTTCCTCAAGGGGTTCCGCGGGGAGGGCGCGCCGGTCAAGGGCATCGACGATCTGCTCGACAGCCTGGAGCGGGACGAGTTCGACATGGTGGCGGTGGGGCGGGCGCTGCTTCAGGATCCGGAGTGGGCGGCGAAGGTGCTTGCGGGGCGGGTGGGCGAGTTGGCGCCGTACGACGCGGCGGCGCTGCGCTCGCTGAGCTGAGTTTCTCGCCCCCGCCGCCCCTGCCCGTCCCGTCCCTGGGGGCTGCCGCCCCCAGACCCCCGCTTCGGCCTGGACGGCCTCGTCCTCAAACGCCGGACGGGCTGATGGTGCGGGCCTGGGTTTGAAGGGTGCCGGACGGGCTGGGTGATGCCGGCCTGTGTTGGAAAGGTGCCGCTCAGCCTGCGATGCGCGCGAAGTACCCGAGGGCGAGTGAGTACGGCCCCAGCAGCAGGAGCATGGGGCGGAGGGCGCGGCCCTTCTGGTCGCCGCCGGCGGCGTAGGCGAGGGCGCTGGAGAAGCTGCCGCTCATGCCCGCGCTCGGGGTGAATCCGAATACGTCCCCCCAGCCCCCGATCGCGACCGAGGCGCCCGCGTGGCCGACGACGGCGAGGACGGCGCAGACCAGGTTGAGCCGGTCGTCCAACGGGCGCCAGACCGGGCCCCCTTTGCGCCCGTGCCCGGTGAACCGGGCGATGCCCGCGTACAGCAGCGCGGGCAGCCCGACGGCCACCAGCAGTACGGCCCACATGGCGCCGGTGTCCGGGTCTCTCGGGAACCCCACGATGTCTTCTCCGCCCTGCCGCTCCGGCTGTCGTTCTCCTCGTCCCCTCGTGCGCGAAGCTCCGTGGGCGTGCGTACGGTGATCGTATGACTTCCGCCGGCCGGGTGGCCACCGTCGCCGATCTCGACGCTCTCGTCGCCACCTTCACCAGTGCCTTTCTCCACGACCCGGTCTGGGGGCCCGCGTTCCCGGACGAGCGCCGGCGCGCCGAGCAGGCGGCCGTGATGTGGCGGGTCTACGCCGGTTCCGCGCTGCGGTATCCCTGGACGCTGGTGACGCCGGAGGTCGAGGCCGCCGCGATCTTCATCCCGCCGGGCGGTGTCGAGTTGACCGAGGAGGAGGCCGGTGGGCTGGAGGGGCGGTTGGCCGCGGTCACCGATGCGGGCACCGCTCGGGCGATCATGGAGGTGGGGGAGCAGTTCGAGGCGGCGCACCCCGCCCAGCCGTTCTTCTACCTCACCATCCTGGGCACGCACGCCGATCACCGAGGCAAGGGGCTGGGTATGGGGCTGGTGGCCGACGGGCTGGCCCGGATCGACGCGCTCGGTGCGGCCGGTGCGCCCGTGTATCTGGAGTCGACCAACCCGGCCAACAACAGGCGCTACGAGAGCGTCGGGTTCGAGGTCCGGGACGAGATCGTCACCGCAGGTGGCCAGGTCGTTACGACCATGTGGCGGCCGGCCACTCGTTGAGCCGTGGCTCTTGGTGGGGGCCCCAACTCGGGCTAGCGTGCCGGAACATGAGGATTCTCCACCTGTCCGACACCCACCTGGAGCGCACCGACGCCCCCAACCGGAACGGTGTCAACGCGACCGACTCGCTGCGGCTGATGCTCGCCGAACTCCGGCACCAGCGCGGGGTGGACGCGATCGTCGTCACCGGGGACCTCGCCAACGACGGTGCGGTGGAGGCGTATTCGACCGTACGGGAGCTGGTGGGCGGCTTCGCGCGGTCGATGGGCGGGGTGCCGGTCTTCTACACGACCGGGAACCACGACGAACGCGAGGCGTTCGGGAAGGTGTTGGGGAGCGGGCACCTGGCCGCCGACGGCACCGATCGGGTCGTATCGGCTGTGTTTCCGGTGGAGTTCGCGTGCGCGGCCGTGAGTGACGTGGGCGGGTATCGCTTCATCACGCTCGACTCACTGGTGCCGGGGAAGGTGTACGGGCGGCTGAGCGGGGCCCAACTGGACTGGCTGAAGGAGGAGTTGAGCACGCCGTTCGGGAACGGCACCGTCCTCGCCTTCCATCATCCGCCCATCGCCCTCGACGTACCGACCCAACAGGCCTTCGGGCTGCGCAATCCCGGGGAGCTGGCGGACGCGATCCGGGGGAGTGACGTACGGGTCGTCCTCACCGGGCACTTCCACCTCCAGCTCTTCGGCTTCCTGGAGGCGACCCCGGTGTGGGTCACGCCGGGTGTCGTCAACCGCGTCGACCTGACGACCGCGTACGGCACCGAGCGGGCGGTGCGCGGCGCCTCGGCCTCGCGGGTCGAACTGGGCGGTGACACCGGGCCGATGTTCCACACCTTCCACGCACGCGATCCACGGGCGCACGAGACGGTGTACCAACTGGACGCGGAGCGGACCCGGTTGGTCATCGAACGGGAGCGGGAACAGGGGCGGGAGCGGGAACAGGAGCGGGAGAACGGTGGCGCGGCTGGTGCTGCGACCTGATCCGCCTGACGGGTCCTAGCGGGTCGCCGCGACTCCCGTGCCTTTGAACAGGTCCAGGTCCACCGCCGCCGCGAGCGCCGCCGCGCCGGAGTCGCTCGGGTGGACGCCGTCGCCGGAGTCGAGGGCGGGGGCGAGTCGGGAAGCGTCCCGTGGATCGGACACCTCGGACGCGAAGTCGATCAGAGGCCAGTCGGACTGGGCGCGAAGCGCCTCGTTCACGGCGACCCTCGTGGTCTCGGTGCCCGCCGCGCGGAAGGTCTCGTAGACGCTGCCCATCGTCGGCGTCAGGGTGCCGATGACCGGGCGGATGCGGTGCTCCTCCGCGCGGCGGGCCAGTGCGAACAGCGCGTCGGTGATCTGCGCGGCCGTGGCGCCGAGGCCGACGTCGTTGAGGCCGGCCAGGAGCAAGAGGTGGGTGGCCTCCCGGGTGCCCAGCACGTCGCGGGAGAAACGGTCGGGGAGGGTGGGGCCGAACAGCGGGCCGAGGAGGCGGTTGCCACCGATTCCGGCGTTGAGGACGGTTCCGGCTGAGCCGATCCTCCGCTGGAGGTGGTCGGGGTAGCGCTGGTCGAGATCGGCCGAGGTGCCGTCGCCGCGCGTGATCGAGTCGCCGAAGGCGACGATGACCGGCCCGTTCGCGGGGGCGTTTGTCAGGACCCGGGTGATCCAGTAGAGCGACGTGAAGCGCTCGCCGGAGCCGAGCACCTCGCCGGTCCGCTGTGCGGAGTGCAGGTAGGCACCGGCCTCGGCGTTGTCGCCGAGTGTGAGGTCGACCGTCAGCTCGTGCCCGGCGTCGAACATCAGCGGGACCGGATCGCTGGTCGCGGTCCCGCCGGGCGGGACCTCCCAGGATGTCCGGCCCTCGCAGGTCACCGGCAGGCCGGCGTCCGCGATCGTGACCGTGTCGAAGACCAGTGGCGTGCGGCCGAACTCGTTGCTGAGCACCAGTCGCAGCGTGGTGCCCCCGCGCAGGACGCGGACACGCTGCCGCACGGTCTCCGCCGGCGCGAACGTGCGCGGCTGCGGCATGAACGGCGGTGTTCCGGCCGGATCCGCGAGTGCGGCGAGGTAGGCGGTGGTCCAGGTCACGAGGACATCCCCCAATCAATAATCAATCGACATCCATCAATGTCTTTGACGATAGTCGATGCGATCGGTGACTGTCGATATCCTGGGCGCATGATGGCAACCGACGACGACCGTCACCCCGCCGCGCAGGACCTCCGGCTGGTCAAGGTGCTGGCCGCGCTCGCCGACCCGGCGCGCGTCAGCATCGTCCGCACTCTCGCCGGGCTCGGCGAGTCGCCCTGCGTGGATCTCCGTCACGCCGCGGGTCTGACGATCAGCCAGCCGACCTTCTCGCACCACCAGCGCGTGCTGCGGCAGGCAGGCGTGCTGCGCGAACGCGTGCAGGGCGCGCACCGGATCGTCAGCCTGCGGACCGAGGATCTCGACGCCTGTTTCCCCGGACTGCTGGCCGCCGTGCTCGGCACCCGCCCCGACCTCGTCCGCTAGGACCTGTCCGGCAGACCTTGCGGGTCACAGTCCTAGCGGGACTTGAACCAGGCGACCGAGACGATCAGTGCCGCGCCGATCGCGGCGGCGGCGAACTCGTAGGCCGCGTGGTACGCCAGGTCGGAGCGTTCGGTCACGGCCCAGTCCCGGCCGGCGAAGAGCCGGATGCCCGTCACCTGCTCCTCGTCGTACTCGAAGGCCAACCCCGCTATTTTTCCCCGCCCTTGGTGTCCGTCGGGCAGGCGCCAGGTGCCCGTGCAGCGGTCGTTCGACTCGCAGTGGACGTATCCCTCGGTGATCGTCCGGTCGCCGTCGACGAAGCGGTGGACGTTCCTCGCGGCGAACCACAGCGGCAGCGCGAGCGCGCACAGGCACGCGACGAACACCACCCGCTGCCACCAGTTCAACCCCTTGAAGATGCTCACAGGTTCCCCAGCGGCTCGATGTCCACGTGCACCGGCGTGCCCCACACCCGCAGCACCTCGTAGTCCGTGAACTCGTGCACCAGCCGGTACGCCATCGCCGCGCGCGAGCCGCGGCGCTGCGCCGCGAGATACAGCTCGGCCTCGTGCCGGTCGCGGCGCGGGGTGCCGCACAGCTGCCAGGCCTGGCCGTTCCACAGCTCGGGCAGCCAGCGCTGCTGCGCCTGCGGGCGGTCCTCGCGCACGCCGTAGCGCGACGGCGTGGTGTCGGCCGGCCTGCGCACGTCGGGGCCGTTGATCTCGGAACGGCGGGCCGCGCGGCGCCGGGTCTCGCAGAGCAGGCACAGGTCGGGGGCGTCGGCGTCGACCGGGCCGCCCGGGTGCTCCGGGCAGCGGGTGGTCGGCGCGCCGCCGCTGACGGTGTCGTCCAGCAGGTCCAGGGCGCGCTTGATGTCCGCCTTGACCTCGTGCAGCCGGGCGTCGGGGGTGTCGGACGTCAGCGCCTCACCGTGCTCGCCGAGGAGGCGGAGGGCGCGACCTAGGGCGGTCTGCTGGGCGTGGTTCATGGTCCTGCCGACGATAGTCGGCTTTGCCGCGGGCCGGTGGCGGGGTGGACCCCGCCGTTCCTCCGCTCAGACGGCCAGGTGCGCTTCGCGTGTACGGAGTCGGTGGGCGAGGCGGCCGAGCAGGACGGCGTTGACCAGCCCGCACAGGGCGCAGGCGGCTGCGAAGAGCGGCGGGCTCAGCCAGGAGAGATCGGGGAGTTCGGCCGGTATCGACACCGCGAGGGGGACGAAGCTGAGCGGCGCGGTCGTGATGAGCGGCCAGATCCCGGCGAACCCCGGGTCCGGCAGGACGTACGCGGCGTAGAGGAAGAACACCACCGAGGCGGTGACCGCGGCGAGGTAGACCCGCGCGGGCCAGTTGTCCACGGCGGGCGCGAGCAGGGCACGGAGACGGGCGGTACGTGTCGCAGGGCGTGCTGTGGAGTGTGCTGCGGATTTCCTCGTCGCCAGGGCGCCGATCACGGCCGCGTTCACCAGCGCGCTCAGCGCGACCCACACCGTCCAGGAGCCGACGGCCAGCCCCTGCGCCGTCCCGCCGCCTTCGGTGCCGGGACCGAAGGGGAGGACGATGCCCAGCAGGGAGAGGGGCGCGGTGAGTACCAAGGGGGCCGTGGCGACGGGGCTCTCCGGGGAGAGGAACATCACCACGACGGAGGCGCCCACGACGCCCAGGTAGGCCCGGGCCGGCCAGTTGTCCGTGGCGAGCGCGAGGAGCCGGCGCGGGCGGGAGGGATGCGGCATCGAGGCGTCCTTCGGTTCGGTCCGGTGTGGGTGCCACAACGGTGGACCGAAGGGGGGCGGCCGGGCATGAGTACCGGTACTCAGCGGGAGGGGCTGAAGGGCTCAATCACCCACCATGGCAGCTCAGTTGGTCCGAGGCTCGATGTCCTGACGATCACCGCCCGAGATGCGCGGTCACATGCTGTCGGGCGGGACGGGGGTGGCCTGGTGGTAGTACATCCGCCACGTCGCCGGGACCGGTTTCCGTCCAGCGTGGTCTCGTAGGTGAGGCGCACCAGCGCATCGCCGCGAGTATCTCGTCATACGTCCACCGCCGCCCCGAAGCACCGACCTCTGTGAAGCCCGGGTCCAGGAGTTGTCGGGTAAGCGAGCGTGAACTGCGCACGCTGGGGTCCATGAGGCGCAGTTCACCTGCGATCGCCTCGGAGCGCAGCTCGGGGCGCCCTCAGGCAGCGGGGTGAGCGATGAACCTGACTTCCTCGTGGTCGTCGTCCAATGCGATGTTCAACGAGGCGTTCAGCGCCAGGGTCAGGCGCCGCAGCAAGGGGAGGGTCGGCACGGTGTCGGCACCCTCGACGCGGGAGATCTTCGCTTGGGTGAGCCCGGCCCGCTCCGCGAGCTGTGTCTGTGTGAGCCCCAGCTCCATGCGGCGGTCGTACACGGCCTTGGCGAAAGCCATGGCCAGCCGGATCTCCGCACGCTCGGCAGCGACCTCCGGGGATTCGGTGTCCTCCTCGGCCAGCTTCTTCTCGCGGGCCAGCTTCCAGCGGGTGTGGCTCATCGCGTGTCTCCTTTTTCGCCGCGACTGTAGGTGGTGTGAGCGGGCCCGTGCTTGCCGGCGCACACCTTGCGAGCGGCGACTGCTCGCGCGACCTGCGCGGCCTCATGCATACGGGTCTTGCGGAAGACCGTGAGGAGCACGATGCGGCGATCCGGTGCGAACCAGTATGTGATCCGGGTGTCTACGCCGCCGAGTGTGGGGCGCAGTTCGTAGACGCCCCCTTCGAGAGGGCGGGCGAAGGGCATGGGGGTCTGCGTCCCCGAAGCGGCCAGCAGTTCGGCGTACTCCTCCACTTTGCGGTGGTGGTTGTCGGGCAGGAGTTCCAGCCAGGACCGCACCTCTGGCTCCAGCTCGATCACGTACAGGTTGTCCATGCGGCGGACCGTAGTATGTCGACAACAGCATACTCGTGGTATTGGGAAAAGGTCACCGCATGGAGTGATGTGCCGTGGTCAGGCGTGCTTGAGGCCTTCGACGAACGTGGACCATGTGGCGGCCCGGAAGACGAGTTTCGGGCCGAGGGGGTTCTTGGAGTCGCGGACGGGGACGAGGGCGGGGTTGCCTTCGGCTACTTCGAGGCAGTCGCCGCCGTCGCCGCCGCTGTGCGTCGACTTGCGCCAGCGGGCGACTTCGAGGCAGTTGTCGCCCCCGCCGCCGCTGTAGCTGGACTTGTGCCAGATCGCGGTGCTCAGGTCGTACTCAGGGTTGCTCCTCATGGGCGTAATCCTGCGCCATCGCTTCGATCAAGACCAGGGACTTCTCGGGGGAGAGCGCGCAGGCCGCGAGGAGTTCGTAGGTGAGGCGGTGATGCCTGACGGTGCTCGGATCGTCCTCCAGGCGTCCGGTGCCAACGCCTTCGAAGTAGACCAGCGGCGGGGCGTCCTCGAAGTCCATGAGCTTGATGGAGCCCTGCATGGCCGGGTGTGCCCCTGCCTCGAACGGCAGGACCTGCACGATGACCCGGTTCCGGCGCATCAGGCCGATGACGCGGTGCAGGGCCGCCGCCATGACCGCAGAGCCGCCCGACACCCGGCGCAACGCGGCTTCGTCAACAATCGCCCACAACAGTGGTGCTGTTGGGTCGTCGAGGAGATGCGTCCGCTCGATCCGGGCCGTCACGAGTTCCTCGATCACCTCATCCGTTGCCGTGGGCTGATAGGCGCGGCACACGGCCCGTGCGTACTCGGGTGTCTGGAGCAACCCGGGGATGAGCATCGTCGAGTACTGCCTGATCTCAGTCGCTGCGGCTTCCGCCTCCGCCGCCTCCGCAAAGTGCTCGGGGTACCTGGACTTCGCCGCCGCTCCACAGTTCCGCGTGAAGAAGTCCCCCGTCCCCAGCTCAACGTCCAGCATCCGCGCGTACTCCGGCAGCATCCGGCGCGTCCCCGCCTCCAACTGCCCGATGAACGAACCGCTCACGAACAGTCGCTGCCCCAACTCCTCCTGGCTGAGGCCCGCCTTCTCGCGGGCGTGGCGGAGTTCGGCGCCGAGCAGGGCGCGTGGTGACGACGACGGGTCGAGGTCTTTCTGTCCTGCCACAGCAACTCCCTGCCCTGACACCCGAGTTTGTTGGGACTTCGCGTATGGCCAGGTTAGACACGTAGAGGACACGCTGTGTCGCGAACAGCGAACTCTGCGTGGAGGTGAAGGAATGCTGCGGTCGACGGAAGAAGTCGTCGCCCTGCTGCGGGACGCGCTCACTGGTGTGGGTGTCGCCCTGCCGTCCCTGGGTGTGGACCCGGTGACGGGTGCGAGCGAGGAGCCGTTCGCGTTGGTGGTGCTGGGGCGTTGCAACGTCCGTACCGCCGAGAAGCTGGCGTCCGCGCTGCGCGGGGAACGGCCGCCGGTCGGGGCGCACGCCGTGGACGTACGGGACGGGCGGGTCGGCGAGGTGATGGGTCACGTGGGCGGGAACGTGCAGTTGCGGCCCGTCTGCGGCGGCCGGGAGTGGGACTGCCCTCCGGAGTCGACGGGGCCCGCGGCGCAGGAGGAGGTGCTGCGGGCCCGGGTACGGGAACGGAACCGCGAGGCTCGGCTCCCCTAGCCTGCGTACGGCACCGGCTGAGCGGTGAGGGCGTCGAGGACGACGCGGTCGGCGAGCGGCTGCCGCAACTCCACCCTCACGTCCTGTTCGATCAGTTGGGCTGTGCAGGCGCCGCTTCGCGCCCCCGCGACGGAGGCGTACAGCACGACGCTCTCGTCCGTCTCCAGCACGTTGACGACGGGGCCGTCGTCGCAGGCTCCGTGGGTCGCCCGCACGGTGAGGGAACGGCCGTCCGCCGCCGTCCCGGCCAGCTCGGCGACACTCCAGAGGCCGTCTGCGGATCCTTGCGGAGCCCGTACGATCGGCGGCTCGGGAAGCTTCGACGGGGTGACTGCGACGTGCTTGAGCGGGGCGTCGTAGCCGTCGAGAGCGAACAGCCAGGCGGGAACAGTCGCCGTTCCCCGGCTTGTGGTGATCGTCATCTCGCCGAGCTTCACTCCCGTCACGGTGAGCCTGGGGCCCTTACTGCTGTAGTGGCCGAACGACTGATACGCCCTGTTCGGATCCACCACCGGACGGCTCAGCGTGCTTCCGCTCCGCCACTTCACCGTCCCCTGCGTGATCGCGGTGGTCGGCAGCTTGCCGCTCCGGACGATGGTCCCGCTCTCGTAGGCCTGCTTGTCCGCGTCGCTGTGCCAGCCGGATACCGGGGGCTGCGTGGTGTCGGCCATCGGGTAGTAGCCCTGGCTCCAGGCAGCGGCGGCCGCGGATCCGTGCCAGGCGTCGGCCACTTCACGAGCGCGCTTCTCCTGCGTCTGCTGCGACTTACTGTCCGTACGCGCGTCGTCCGCGCTCCGGTCATCGCCGCAACCGGCAAGGAGGCAGGTACCCAGAAGTGGTGCGAGGAGCAGGCTGGCGAGCCGGTTCGCTTGCGTGTTCATGGAGTCCCCCTGGGCGTTGATGCTTGCGCCTGTCTGTCCGTCCTACGACGCGGAAGGGGGGCCGCACGTTCACTCCCGGGATGCGTCAACAGGCACTACCCCGCTCAACCCCACCACATAGGTCGCCACGAAGCCGACCGCGTACCCCGTCAGCAGCCCGCCCCCGTAGATCGCCATCGACGTCCCCAGCCCCCTGTTCCCCGCCAGCAGCGGGAACAGCGCCCAGCCCGACGGGCCGATCGCCGTCGCGCCCACCTTGTCGCCGAGGGTCGCGAAGAAGCCCACGAACGCGCCGCCCGCCGCACCGCCCGCACACGCGGTCAGGAACGGGCGGCCGAGGGGGAGTGAGACGCCGTAGACGAGGGGCTCGCCGATGCCCAACAGGCCTGCGGGGAGTGCGGACTTGATCGTGGTGCGGAGTGAAGTGTCGTGACGCAGACGGAAGTAGACCGCCACCGCCGCGCCGACCTGGCCCGCTCCCGCCATCGCCAGGATGGGCAACAGGACGGTGTAGCCCTGCTGTTGGATGAGGGTGGTGTGGATGGGGATGAGGGCCTGGTGGAGGCCCAGCATCACCAGGGGGAGGAAGAGGCCGCCCAGGATCAGGCCCGCGAAGGGGCCCGTGGTGGTGAGGAGCCAGTTCGCCGCGCTGCCGATCGCCGTGGAGATCTCGCCGGCCGCGTACATGAGGCCGTAGAGCGTCGCCAGGCCCGCGACCAGGACCGTCAGGGTGGGCGTGACGAGGACGTCGAGGGCGGCGGGGACCCAGGTGCGGCACCACTTCTCGACGTACGTGCCGAGCACCGCGGCGGCCAGCGCGCCCAGCACTCCGCCCTGGCCGGGGGAGAGGGCGACCCCGAACGCCGTCACCTTCGCCACCCCGGGGTACACGACCACTGCCGCCACCGCCCCGCCGAGCACCGGCGTCCCGCCGAACTCCTTCGCCGTGTTGTAGCCGACGAAGACCGAGATGAGGGCGAGGAACGCGGAGGCCACGGCGGAGAGGGCCGGGGTGAGGCCGGGCAGCCAACTCATGTTGATCAGCAGACCGTTGAGCCCGGCCAGCACCCCGCAGCCGATCAGGGCGGGGATGAGCGGGACGAAGATGTTCGCGATCCGGCGGAGGAGGAGTTTGGCGGGGGTGGCGTTGCGTGCCTGCCGCGATTCCTTCAACTCGGCTCCCCGCGCGGCCACTTCGCCACCGCCACCCACCAACTTCTCGAACTCGGGGGTCACTCGGGCCACCACCCCCGGCCCCAGCACGATCTGGTACGTGTCGTCGTCCACGATCCCGAGCACGGCGGGCAGTGCCCGCAGCCCGTCCTCGTCCACCCGTGACCGGTCGGCCAGGCCGAGCCGGAGGCGGGTCATGCAGTGGGCCACGGAGGTGACGTTCGCGGGGCCGCCGACCAGGGGGAGGAGCGCGGCGGCGATGTCGTACGGAGTGTCGGTATCCACCCCCTGAGCGTGCTGGTCAGCCGCCCGCAGCGGTCAGTGCCGCGCGCAACCGGCCGCCGGACTCCTCCAGAAGGCGGGCGGCCGTCGGGCCGTCGACCCCCGCCAGGACCACCAGGATCGCGTTCTTCACCTCGCCGCCGGTCGCCGCGAGGGCCCGCTCGATCTCCTGGTCGTCCGCGCCGGTCGCCAGCGCGACGATACGGCGGGAACGGGCGCGCAGCTTCTCGTTCGAGGCGCGGACGTCGACCATGAGGTTCCCGTACGTCTTGCCGAGCCGGATCATCGTGATCGTGGACAGCATGTTGAGGACGAGCTTCTGGGCTGTGCCCGCCTTCAACCGCGTTGATCCGGTGAGGAGTTCGGGGCCCACGACGACCTCGATGCCGTGCTCGGCCGCTGCCGCGAGCGCGCTGTGCTCGTTGCAGGACAGGCCGATGGTCAGCGCGCCTTCGCTCCGCGCGTGTTCTACGGCTGCGATCGCGTACGGGGTGCGTCCCGAGGCGGAGATGCCGACCACCGTGTCGTCGGCCGTGAGCGCGAGCGCGTCGAGGTCCGCTTCCGCCAACTCCCTTGAGTCTTCCGCCCCTTCGACGGACGTGACCATGGCGGCCGGGCCGCCCGCGATCAGTCCGACCACCTGGGAGGGGTCGGTGTTGAAGGTCGGCGGACACTCGGACGCGTCCAGCACGCCGAGCCGTCCGGCGGTACCGGCGCCCATGTAGATCAGCCGGCCGCCACGCTCCATCCGTTCGGCTACGGCGTCGATCGCGGCGGAGATCTCGGGGAGCCGCTGCGCGACGGCGGCGGCGACTGTGGCGTCCTCGGCGTTCATGAGGCGGGCGATGTCGAGGGTGGGGAGTTGATCGATCCCGGCGAGTTCCGGGCGGAAGGCTTCGGTGGTGAGTGACTCCAACTCGGTGCGGAGGTCACGGGGGTTGGACGTGGAGGTCATGGAGAAGCGGCTCTTTCGGTTGTTCTTTGGCTGCGGGGCGGTGGGGGCTGGTCGCGCAGTTCCCCGCGCCCCTAAAAGCCCACGCCGAACCGTGTGTTTTAACGCCTGTGGCGGTGTGCCAGCGCCTCGTACGACGCCGACAGCGCCGGCGCAGCCTGCTCGTACGTCCGCTGCGCGACCCCGATGAACAAACAGTCCACCACCAGCAACTGACTCGTCCGCGACGACATCGCCGCCGGCCGAAGCTCACTCTCCCGAGCCGTGGACGTCGTCAGAATGTGATCGGCGTACTGCGTCACCGCGCCGTTCGGCCGCCCGGTGATCGCCACGGTCGTGGCCCCGTGCTCGAAGGCGACTCTCAGCGGTTCGATGACGTCACCGGTGGACCCGGAGTGGGTGATCGCGATCGCCACGTCACCCGCCTTCAGCTGCACGGCGTTGGTGACGGCGAGGTGCGGGTCGCTGTGGGCGTGGGCTATGAGCCCTATGCGGAGCAGTTTCTGGGTGAGGTCCTGGGCGACGAGCCCGGACGCGCCGACGCCGTAGATGTCGGTACGGCGGGCCGCCGCGAGCGCGCTGACGGCCGCGCCGAGTTGCGCGGTGTCGAGGCCGGCGGCCGTGTCGGCGAGGGTCTGCTGTTCGTCGTAGGCGAGTTTCGCGACGACGTCGGCGATCGGGTCGTCGACCGCGATGTCGGTGGTGAGGGCGGGCGCCCGCCCGGACTGCTGCTGCGCGGCGAGCCCGGCGAGGGCCAGGCGCAGATCGCGGTAGCCGGGGTAGCCGAGGATGCGGGCGGTGCGGACGACGGTGGCCTCGCTGGTGCCGGTGAGTTCGGCGAGGGCGGTGACGGTGAGGGCCGCGCAGCCGGCCGGGTCGGCGGCGACGGTCTCGGCGACACGCTGCATGGAGCGGGTCATGGAGGGGACGAGGGTGCGCACCTTGGCGGCCAGGGCCGCGGGTGGCGTACCCCCGGTACTCCCGGAGGCGCTTCCGAAAATTTCTTTCACGTCCTGGGTCACCTTTGAAAGATATTTTCGGTGCGGTGGTTCGGTCAAGAGTGCGCACAATGGGTCCATGGAAGAACCCACCGGCGACCCCGTCAGCCCCCTGGAGCAGGCGCTGCACGCCGCTCGCGCGCTCGTGCTCGCCGACCTCGCCGCGCGCGAGGTCGTGGCGGCGGACGTGGTGTCGATGGTGGAGGAGTCCGTCGCGCAGCGGCGGTGGTGGGTGGAGCAGTGGCCGGAGGGCGTCGACTACGTGGCCGGCCTGGTCGCGCAGGACGTGCAGGACGCGCTGCTGGAGGCGTACGGCCGCTGGCCGCTCTGCCGGGTCTGCTCGGCCGGCGACCCGCACGCCCTGGAGATCGAACCGGAGTTGGGACCCGACCCGCACTGGGTCTGCCACCAGGCGGGCGTGAAGGTCGCCGCGGTGGGAAACCTGGGTTCCCTGTGACCGTGTACATCGACCCGCCGACCTGGCCGGGGCACGGGCGCCTGTGGTCCCACCTCGTCAGCGATGTCTCGTACGACGAACTCCACCTGTTCGCCGAGGAGTTGGGCGTGCCGCGCCGGGCCTTCGAGCGGGATCACTACGACATCCCGTCGCATCGTTACGCGGACGCGGTGGCCGCCGGGGCGGTGGAGGTCAGGAGCCGGGAGGTGGTGCGGCTGCTGACGGCGGCGGGGCTGCGCAGGCCCAAGGGGCGGGAGCTGTAGCCCGGTTGGGCGGGTCGGTCGCCTCGTTCGCAGGTCAGCCTGGTAGCTCGTAGGTCAGTTCGTCGATGTCCTCGCCCACCTGCTTGAAGCCCACGCGGGAAACGACCGCCTGGGAGGCGAGGTTGTCGCGTTCGACGGTCGCGAGGACCGTGCGTACGTCGTCCCGTGCCAGGGCCCAGTCGGTCAGCGCGCGCAGCGCCTCCGTCGCGTAGCCCTGTCCGCGCGCGCCCTCCACCAGGTCGTAGCCGACCTCGGTGCGGCCCTCCTCGTCGGGTACGGCGTGGAAGCCCATGCCGCCGATCGCGCGGCCGTCCTCGCTGCGGACGAGGGCGAACACCCCGAACTCCGGGCGGTGCAGGCCCGCTCGGTACGCCTTCGTCATGAAGGTCGCGGCCTCCCGGGTGCCCTGGAAGGGGCCGCCGGTGATCCACTCGAAGCCGCCGTCGCCGCCCGAGGCCAGGTCGGCGGCGGCTGCCGGGTGGACGCCCTCCAGGGTGAGGCGGTCGGTAGGGAGGACGAGGTTGTTGCGCCAGCGCCACTCGGTGACGGGGGCGCGGCCGGGGAGTCGGCCGCGGCCGGTCGCCCAGAGCAGGGTGAGCCAGGGGTCGGCGCCGGGGCGGACGTGCGGGAAGATCCGGGTGAGGACGAACTCGGCGAGTTTCCGGGCGGGTTGGTAGGTCAACCCCAGGGCCTCGGCGATGTCCTGGGTGTGCAGCAGCACTTCCGCGGTGCCCATCGCGGCGAAGCCCTCGCGGTTGGCGCTGCGGAACGGGTACGGGTGGAAGGCGCGCACCTCGCGCGGAGTGGTGCGGACGGCGGCGGCGAGCAGGGTGCCGGTCGCCCCGATCACGTCGAGGACACCGGAGTTGTCGGTGCCTTCGTCGAGGGCGATGTCGAAGGGGACGTAGGCGTGCTGTGCGCGACCGGCCAACTGGCCCGCGTACGCGATGAGATCACTGGCGATGTGCTCGGCGGTGTGCCGGCAGCTCCACTCCAGGCGGTCGGCCTTCACGCCGTCCCAGTCCCGGTCCGTCGCCGTGCTCAGCAGTGCGACACAGCTTGCTACGGCCTCTTCCAGTTGTGGTGCGCCCGTGGTCCCCATGCCGGGGAGCATACGGGCCGCGCTCCGCTAACCGCCGTGAATAATTCGTTCACCACTCGCCGTCCTCACCCGGCACTCGGGTCCGCCGAACCCAGCAGGGCAAGTTCCCCCGTCAGGTTGTAGCGCGCCGTCGCCTCCCACTCCGCCAGCCCGTGCGGCGTCCTGAACAGCCGCGGCAGGGAGAGGAGTTGGCGCAGGATCGCCGAACGGCCCTCCCGGAAGGCGTCGTTGGGCACGAAGTGGTACTCCTCGCGGACGGCGGCCGTGTACGCGGCGTACGTCGACGGCGGTGCGGCCAGGATCGCGAGGTCCGCGTCGCACAGGACCATGCCGTCGCGGTCGTCGTCGGCGGGGGCGTGGGTGACGGTGAGGCGGACCAGCCGGGCGACCTCGGCCGTCTTCGCGTCCGGCACCCCGGCCTCGGGCAGCGCCCGCTCGGCCAGCCGGGCCGACCGGTCCTCGTTCTCGGAGCGGTCGGGGAGATAGACCGCGTCGTGGAACCAGGCCGCGAGCCGTACGACGTCCGGGTCGTCGGCGTACCGCTCCAGCACGTCGATGTGGTCCAGGACCGCCGTGAGGTGGGTGAGCGTGTGGTAGTGGCGCTGCGGCTCCTGCCAGCGGGCGAGGAGATTCTCCGCGTACGGCAGGGGGTCGGGTCCGCCGCCCGGCGCCCGGGCTCCTTCGAGAGCACGGGTCCAGCGGGCGCGGAGGGCGTCGAGATCGGCCATGGTGCTTATTTTCCTCCCGTGGCCCCGCCCCTAGCGTGGGACCCATGACTTACGCCGATACGACACACGACGTACGTGATCCCGAGCTGCCCGGACGGCTGCTCGCCGGGGAGCGTGACGTGCTGATTCCGCTGCTGCGTTCCCGTTCCGAGGAGGATTTCGCGCTGGCGACCGCCGCGTGTCCGGGGTGGACCGTGCGGGACGTGCTCGCGCACTGTTCGTCCGCGCTCATGCGGGTGGTGGAGCGCCGGTTCGAGGAAGGGGTGTTCTCGCCGGAGGCCAACGACCGGGACATCGCCGAGCGCGCCGACTGGAGCAACGCGCGGGTCCTCGACGAACTGGAGCGCGGGATGACCGAGGCCGGTGCGGTGATCGCCCGCGCGGGCGGGGCGCTGGACGCGGTCGCGTTCGGGGAGTGGGTGCACGCCGGCGACGTACGGGACACCCTCGGCGAGCCCGGGGCCTATGGGGGCGAAAGGCTGGGGTCCGCTCTAACCCTTCTCGGCCTTGTGACCCGTCAGAGAAGGCACCAGCCTCTCCACGCCGACCTCGACGACCTGGACGATCCACTGCGGCTGGGCGATGTGTCGGGCGACCGCACCCCGGCCCGGTACATCGGCGACGCGCCCACGCTCGTACGGCTGTACTCGGGGCGTCCGGTCCCGGAGGGGGCGGCGTACGAGCTGGCGGGGGCGGAGCCGGCGGAGCTGAACATCTTCGGCGCGTGGCCGTAGGACCCTGTTTTTCGTCGTGTGTCTTCCGTCATGTGTTCGCCGTTCACGGGGGTGATCTCGCGGCCACCGATCCGCCCGCGTACCCTGAGATTGGACTAGACCTGTAGCCGCTCCAGGGAACACGACGGAAGGGGTCCTATGAGCACGCGTGCAGTCCTGGAGGTGATCGCCCTCGGCGCCGAGGACGCGATCGCCGCCCAGGCCGGAGGCGCGGACCGCCTCGAAGTGGTCACCGACATCGCGGCCGACGGACTGACCCCGCCGATCGAGACCTTCGCCGCGATCCGCGCCGCCGTGGACATCGACCTGCGCGTGATGATCCGCCTCGCGGACGGCTTCGCCGCGGGCGACACGCACCGGCTGGTACGGGTCGCCGGGGAGCTGCGGACCGCCGGCGCCAACCAGTTCGTGCTCGGGTTCCTCGACCCGGACGGACGCGTCGACCTGGACGCGGTGGAACGCGTCGTAGCCGAACTGGACGGCTGCGCCTGGACGTTCCACCGCGCGATCGACCGCGCCGCCGACCGCGACGCCCTCCGCAAGCAGCTCGCCGACCTGCCCGGCCTCGACACCTACCTCACCGCCGGTTCGGCCGACGGCGTGGACGACGGCCTCCCCGCACTGCTCCGCGAGGCGGCCCTGCACGGCGAACCCGGCTACGAGCAGCGCATCCTCGTCGGCGGCGGCCTGCGCCTCGACCACGTACCCACCCTGCGCGCCGCCGGGGTCGACGCCTTCCACATCGGCGGGGCCGCCCGCCCGGACGGCTGGACGGCCCCGGTCTCGGCTTCCGCCGTGGAGCAGTGGCGGGCGGTGCTCGACGGGTGAGGCGCGGTCAGCCGTGCCGGGCGCACGGGGGGTCGTAGGGCAGTTGCGGGATGTACGTGTGCCAGAGCGCCGGTGTCAGGGTGCCGCCGGTCGCCGTGCAGACGTAGGCCGTGGCCGTCTTCACCGACAGGGGCAGGGTGCGGACCGTGTGCTCGCCGTCGCCCAGGAGGAGGGTGGCGCCGTCAGGGGTGAAGGCGACCGCGTTGACCCAGTTCAGGAAGCCGGTCAGGGGCGCTCCGTGCGGGCGTGCGCGCTGCGGGTCCGTCAGGTCCCACAGGCGGACCGTGTTGTCGAAACTGGTGCTGGCCAGCGTGTGTCCGTCCGTCGTCCCCGGCACTCGCCAGCAGCCGTCCGTCCGGGCTGAAGGCCAGGGTGTCCACCCGGTCCGTGTGGCCCGGCAACACCGTGGACAGCGCCAGGTTCTGCGCGCTGATCAACCGCGTAGTTGGGGCGGCAGCGGGGCCGCGTGCGTCACGATCAGGCCCGACACCGCTCGGGTCAGGGCGACGTACAGGCGGCGCAGGCCGGTGCGTTCGTCCGGTTCGCCGTCGACCACGGCCTGGGGTTCGTCGAGGACCACGTAGTCGTACTCCAGGCCCTTCGCGAGCGAGGCCGGGACCAGGGTCAGGCGAGTGTCCACGGTCGTTTCTTCGCCGGGATCGATGTAGCCGATGCCCGCCGCCGTCAGGGCCTCGGCCAGCTCGGGGACGCGGGCGTCCGCCGCGATCAGGCCCGTCGAACCCTCGTTGCGCAGCAACTCCTCGCAGGCGGCGACCACTTCGGCCGTGCCGGCGGTCTCGCGGAGGTCGAAGAAGCCCGGGTTCTCACGGACCGAGGCGACCGGGGTCAGGCCCGGCGCGATGTGGGGGAGCAGCCGGGAGGCGTAGGTGATGACGTCCGTCGGTACGCGGAAACCGGCCGTCAGCTCCTCGATCACACCGTCCGACTTGCCGAGATGGGCCAGCGCCTCGTCCCAACTCCGCGTCGCCCAGGGCGTGGTGCCCTGCGCCAGGTCCCCGAGGACGGTCGCGGAACCGGTGGTGCAGCGGCGGCCCACCGCCCGGTACTGCATCGGGGAGAGGTCCTGCGCCTCGTCGAGCACCACATGCCCGAGCGAGTGCGTCCGCTGGACGATGTCGGTCGCCTCGTCGATCAACACGGCGTCCGCGGCGGCCCACTTGGCGGCCTTCACGCTCCGGACGGCCCGTTTTCCAGATCCAGGCTGTGCCCACAGGATCGTCTTCTGCTCGTCCTCGTCGAGGATCCCGTCCGCGTGGGCGGCGAGGAACTCCGCGTCCGAGAGCAGCCGCAGCACCAGCTTCTCCGGCTCGACCGGCGGCCAGACCGTCTTTACGGCCGCTTTCACCGCCGCGTTGCGCGCCACGGCGTCCTGCACCCGGTCGTCCGGCGCCTCCCCGGACCGCTCCATCTGCACCAGCACGGCATGCGCGATGCGCTGCGGCAGGGCCTCGCGGGCGGCGCCGTAGCGGATGTCGCGGTCGAGCAACTCCCGCACGATGGCTTCGAGTTCGTACGCCGGGACCCGCCAGCGGCGCGAGCCGCGCACCACCATCACCGGCTCGGTCGGGATGCTCACGTGCGAGTAGACGGCCCTCCGGAGGACCTCCGCCATCCTCGCGTCGCCCTTGATGACGGCGGCCGGTGCCTCGTCCGTGCCGCGCACCTCGACATGGGCGACCAGGTCGTCGACCGTGCCCTGGCGGACCGTCAACTCGCCCAGCGCGGGCAGGACTTGCTCGATGTAGTGGAGGAAGGACTTGTTCGGCCCGATGACGAGGGTGCCGGTGCGGGCCAGCCGCTCGCGGTGGGCGTAGAGGAGGTAGGCGACGCGGTGCAGGCCGACGGCGGTCTTCCCGGTGCCCGGTCCGCCCTGTACGCACACCGTCCCGCCGAGTCCGGACCGTACGATCTCGTCCTGCTCGGGCTGGATGGTGGCGACGATGTCGCGCATGGGGCCGACGCGGGGCCGTTCGATCTCCTGCTGGAGCAGCTTGCTGGTGGCGGCGGCCTCGGCCGGGTCCATGAGGTGCTCGTCCTCGTACGCCGTGAGGTCGCCGCCGGTGTAGCCGAAGCGGCGGCGCAGCGAGATGTCCTGCGGGTCCTTCTTCGACGCCCGGTAGAACGGCTGCGAGACCGGCGCCCGCCAGTCGATCACCATCGGGTCGCCGTCGCCGTCGTGCACATGCCGGCGCCCGATGTAGAACTGCTCGCCCTCCGCGCCCTCCGCCTGCTCGGCGCCGGGCGCGTGCAGGTAGTTGAGGCGGCCGAAGAACAGCGGGGTGTCGCTGAGGTCGGCCAGCGCCTTGATGCGCTCGTCGATCTGGCGGGCCAGGACCTCGGCGTTGACCCAGTTCGCCGTGACGTCCTTGATGTCGAGGGACTCGACGTCCTCGCGCATGGCGCGCAGGGCGGAACGGGAGGAGGCGAGGTGGGTGCGTTCGCGGGCGAGGGGGTCGTCGAGCGGGGCGCCGAGGGGATCGCCGAGGGGGTCGGTGGCGGGCGTGGACAAGGGCGTGCCTCCGGAGGGCCTGCTGGTGCGGCTGCTGGGTGTGTGCTGGGTGGATGCCGGCCGGTTTCCGTCCGGGCGGCGGCACTCCCTGCGGGGAGGCGGGCAAGAGCGGAGAGTTTAGTGACGGGGGCCGGGTGAGGGCCAATCGTTTTCCGTTCCCTATCCGTCCCCTAGGGGACGACCCCTCCACCCGACGGGGGAACGGGTCAGCCCGGAGTCGTACGCGGGCGGCTCGCAGGTTGGCTCTCTGGACCGATGCCGACCTTATGTCCCAAGACGCACCATGGATTCATGAGCGCAGCAACCATCCACCCGGTCCCCGTCCGCCCGGCCGGTGCCACACCGGTCACCGGCGGCACCCGCCCCCATCGCCTGGGCAATGCCCTCCGCGCCATAAAAGTGTTCGCGGGCGCCGCGTTCAGCGTGGTCGTCCTCGGAGAGTACGGCGAGGAAGCGGGCATACGCCGTAAGTGACGTAGGCCGTGCCCGGGTTCAGTTCTCCGCGAGGATCTCGTCCGCGTCCATGATCCGGTACGCGTAGCCCTGTTCCGCCAGGAAGCGCTGGCGGTGGGCGGCGAAGTCCTGGTCGATCGTGTCGCGGGCGACGACCGAGTAGAAGTGGGCCTTGTGGCCGTCGGCCTTGGGGCGCAGGACGCGGCCGAGGCGCTGGGCCTCCTCCTGGCGGGAGCCGAAGGTGCCGGAGACCTGGATGGCCACGGTCGCCTCGGGCAGGTCGATGGAGAAGTTCGCGACCTTCGACACGACCAGGACGCTGATCTCGCCCTCGCGGAAGGCACCGAAGAGCTTCTCGCGCTGCGCGTTGGACGTCTCGCCCTTGATCACCGGCGCGTTCAAGTGCTCGCCCAGCTCGTCGAGTTGGTCGATGTACTGGCCGATGACGAGGATCTGCTGACCGGCGAACCGTCGCACGATCGCCTCCGTGACCTTCCGCTTCGTCGCGGTCGTCGCACAGAAGCGGTACTTCTCCTCGGTCTCGGCGGTGGCGTACGCGAGCCGCTCAGAGTCCGTGAGGTTGACGCGCACCTCGACACAGTCGGCGGGCGCGATGTAGCCCTGCGCCTCGATCTCCTTCCAGGGCGCGTCGAACCGCTTCGGGCCGATGAGGGAGAACACGTCCGACTCACGGCCGTCCTCGCGGACGAGCGTCGCCGTCAGACCGAGGCGGCGCCGGGCCTGGAGGTCGGCGGTGAACTTGAAGACGGGCGCGGGCAGCAGATGCACCTCGTCGTAGAGGATCAGGCCCCAGTCGCGGGAGTCGAAGAGTTCCAGGTGGGGGTAGACGCCCTTCCGCCTGGTCGTCAGCACCTGGTAGGTGGCGATGGTGACGGGCCGGATCTCCTTCCGGGTCCCGCTGTACTCGCCGATCTCCTCCTCGGTCAGGGAGGTCCGCTTGATCAGCTCGTGCTTCCACTGCCGGGCGGAGACGGTGTTGGTGACGAGGATGAGCGTCGTCGACTTGGCCTGCGCCATCGCCCCGGCGCCGACCAGGGTCTTGCCCGCGCCGCAGGGCAGGACGACGACACCGCTGCCGCCGTGCCAGAAGTTCTCCACGGCCTGCTTCTGGTAGGGCCGCAGCGCCCAGCCGTTCTCGTCCAACTCGATCGCGTGCGCCTCGCCGTCGACGTACCCGGCGAGGTCCTCGGCCGGCCAGCCCAGCTTCAGCAGCACCTGCTTGATCTGCCCGCGCTCGGAGGGGTGCACGGCGACGGTGTCCGGGTCGAGCCGCGCGCCGACCAGCGGGGCGATCCGCTTCGAGCGCAGGATCTCCTCCAGCACCGGCCGGTCGGTGGTGGTGAGGACGAGCCCGTGCGCGGGGTGCTTGGACAGGGTGAGCCTGCCGTAGCGGTCCATGGTCTCGGCGATGTCGACCAGGAGCGCGTGCGGCACGGGATAGCGGCTGTACTCGACCAGCGCGTCCACGACCTGCTCGGCGTCGTGCCCGGCGGCCCGCGCGTTCCACAGCCCCAGCGGTGTCACCCGGTAGGTGTGGATGTGCTCGGGCGCCCGCTCCAGCTCGGCGAACGGCGCGATGGCGCGCCGGCAGTCGTCGGCTCGCTCGTGATCGACCTCAAGAAGCAGGGTCTTGTCGGACTGGACGATGAGGGGGCCATTCACGTACGTACACATCCCTTCCGCACGGCCAAACGTCAAGTGTGCACTACCGGCGGATGATCACGGCCGGGCTCTGTGAGGGTGGGGCCATGGGAGAACTGGTGGAACGGGTGGACGAACAGGACCGGATCGTCGGCACGGTGGACCGGGGCGAGGCCATCGCGCGGCACTGGCTGCACCGGGTCGCGACGACTGTGTGCCGGGACGCGGAGGGCCGGGTCCTGGTGCACCGGCGGGCGGCGGACATGTCCCGGTTCCCGGGACAGTACAACTTCCTGGTCGGCGGCGCGGCGGAGGTCGGGGAGTCCTACGAGGAGGCGGCGGCCCGTGAACTCACCGAGGAGATCGGGGTGCGGGCGCCGGTCCGGTTCGCCTTCAAGTATCTGTGCCGGGGCGTGATCAGCCCGTACTGGATGGGCGTCCACGAAGCGGTCGTCAGCACGGACATCACCCCCGACCCCGACGAGATCGCCTGGCACGCGTGGGTCACGGAGGGCGAGTTGCGGGAGATGGCCCGGCGCCCGACGTTCGTGGCGGACGCCGTCGAGGCCCTGGACCGCTATCTGGGCTGAGGCGAGGAGGCAGGGGCCCCTACCCCTCCGCCAGCTCCGCGACCCCCGTCACCCGGTGCAGCGGATACGTCCGTACCTCGTCCGCCGTGTGGTCGTACGCCGTGACGAAGCCGCCCTCCACGCGGATGGGCGCGATGACGCGCTGGCTGGCGGAGCCCTCGGCGTTGACGTAGCCGATCCAGAGGGTGGTGCCGGTGAGGACGGCGGCCTGCATGGTGGCGAGGGTCTCGGCGGAGGTGGTGCGGGGGAGTTCACCGGCCGGGGCCGGGGTCGTCGACGGCTTCAGCGGGGTGGTGGAGGCGCGGTCGCCCGCCCTGATCGCGCGGATCGCCGCCGACAGGAGGGTCGTGTCCGGGGTCGGCGGACCGTCCGGCACCGGCTCCGGAGCCGTGCGGGGCGGAGTGCGGTGGGCATGGGCGCGGGTGATGACGACATCGCCGTCCGCGGACTCGGCGGCCGGTGCGAAGCCCATCGCGCGCAGCCCGTCCAGGAGCGCCGCCGGATCGGCCTGCGCCGCCAGCACGGTCGGCGCCAGCCGGCGCAGCCGCAGGCCCGCCGACCGCTTGTCCGCGAGGATCTCGCTGAGCACCGCCTCGTCGTCGCACCGCACATACGCCGAGGCCGCGCCGATCCGCAGATGGCCGTGTCTGCGGGCCACGTCGTCGATCAGATAGGCGAGGGGCTGCGGGACGGGCGTGCGGGAGTGCGCGGTGAGGAAGTCGTGCAGGTCGGAGGCCGAGCGGCCCGCGTCCAGGGCGCGGCGCACCGAGCCCGGAGTGAAGCGGTAGACCGTGGCACCGCCCTTCGACTCCACGTCGGCGAGCACGTCCAGCACATCGGCCAGCGGCCGTTGCAACGGGCCGGGGGCCACCGCCGTCAGATCCGCCTGCAGCAGGACATGGTCCAAGGGCTCGGGCAGCAGCGGAGCGAGCAGCCGGGCGGCGGCGGCACTCGCCACGGCCTGCTCGGCGGGGGAGAGGGGTTCGGGGAGAGCGGGCGCGCGATGGTGGACGGGGAGCTTGTCACCGGCACCCGAAGGCGACGCGGAGGAGTCAGCGGCAGCGGAGGGGGCCGCATGACCGGACGCGCCGCCCGTCGCCCGCCCGGCACCCGCCGACGTGCCCGTACCCTTCGCCGCCGCGCCACCCGCCGCCGCCCCCAGCAACGCCCGCCCCTGCCCCGACAGGGCGCCCCGCCCCGTCACCCCCAGCAACTCCGCCTCGTCCAGGGCCCAGCGGGCCAGGCGGCTGCGCAGGTCGTCGTCGGACTGGGGCGCCGCACCGCCCGTCCCCCGCGGCGGCCGTTCCCAGCGCAGCCGGGCCAGCACCGATTCCGTGGCCGGCGAGGCGCCCTCCGGAAGCGCGGCGAGCAGCGTGAGCACCCGGTGCCGTACCTCCGGGGCCGCCGAGCGGTCCAGGCCGGGGCCCAGCGCCGACAGCGTGCGCTCCTTCGCGTCCCGGCCGCCGACCAGCCCGGACGTCCGGGTCGCCGTCAGCCAGGTCTCCGCGAGATGCGTCCAGCGCTGCGCGGCGGGCTGCTCCAGCCACTCGTCGTACGCCGGGGTCGCCGCATACCGTTCGTCCGCCTCGCCGTCGGACGCCAACAGGCCCGCCGCATAGGCGAGTTCGACCCAGAACGCGGCGACCGGCTCCGCCAGGTCCAGCGCGACGGCGGTCCGCTTCAGGTCGCGGATACTGAGGCCACCGGCCCGCAGCACGGTCGGCCCGCCCTCGTCCCAGTCCCTCAGCAGCTCCTCGACCGTCGCCAGCGCCGTGTACGCCTGCCCGGCCGCCGCCGCGTCCACAACCTGTGGACGGTGCGTCGCCTTCGCCTCGATCGGCGGCGCCACCGGCTCCGTCTCCCGGTGCGCCCGCCCGGCCCGCAGATACAGAGCCACCTCACGCGGCAGTACGACCGTGCCGGGCGCCGTCGGCAGCAGCAGCCCCCGGTCGATGAGCCAGCGCAGCCGGGCCGCCGGATCGGCCGTCACCTGCCCGTACGGCGGCCCCCACACCAGCCGGTTCAGCACCTCCAGCGAGTCCTCGGGGGCGCCGGCCAGCAGCGTCTTCATCCGCCGCCGGGCCGTGAACAGCTTGGTGAGCGCGGCCACCGCCGACACCGGGTCGTGCGTGGAGGGCAGGCCCGCCGCCGTCACGATCTCCTGGATCCGGCCCGGCGACATGCCCGCCGTCGCCTCCGCGACCGTAGGGCCGAGCCCGGTCGGCGACGGATGCTGCGGCGCCGGCGCCAGCAGCTCACGCGCCGTCCGCACCAGCCGCAACCGGTCCTCCCCGCCCCACACCAACGCCTGCTCGCGCAGCGCCGCGACGGCGCGCGGCAGCGCGTTCACCACCGCCGGATCACGCGCGTCGCCCGCCATCAGCCCCAGCAGCTCGTCGTACGGCGCCGGGTCCGCCGCCACGGCCAGCGCCTGCGCCGTCTGCAGCGTGAAACGGTCCAGCCGCTCCAGCGCCCGCACCACCGAAGCGCGCGTTCCGGCCCTGGTCGCGAGCTGGGTCAGATCGGTGGGCACGGGCGTGATGAGGTCGGGGCGAGTGCGCAGCAGCGCGGCCAGGGAGACGTCGTCCCTGGTTCGGAGTGCCTCCGCGAGCGAACGGGGCGGCGTGGCCGGAGTGCTCATCCGACCCACGGTAGCGGGTGGGTGTGACCGTGGGGGAGCGCGCACGACGTGAGGTTCCCGGCACCGGGCCCGCTGGCGGTAACGTCTGTCACCACGGGGTATCCAACGCACCCGCCCCGGAGGGGACTTCGTGGGTATCGAGAGCGACCAGGTCGTCTACGAGTATCTGAGCCGCGTCGGTGACGTCGCGCAGCAACGCCAGCTGCCCTCGGTCACCCGGATGCGGCTGGTGTCGGAGCTGCGCAACGAGATCGACCGGCGCCGCGCCGGAGCCACCGCCGACACCCCCGCCGCCGTCCAGCGCATCCTCAAGGGCCTCGGCACCCCGGACGAGGTCGTCGCCGCGGCCGGCACCGGCGCCGGTGTCCCCCGGGCGCCGTCCACCTCCGTACCCGTACAGCGCGACCACGAGGACGATCTGCGGCCCAAGGGCCTGCGCCGGGTCGTACCGCGCCCGCGCCCCACCAAGGCCGCCCCCGCACCGGAACCCGACAACGCGGCCGCCCCGCCGCACCTCGCGAGCGCGGCCGAACTCGGCAACAGCGTGCTGCAGCCCGACTGGTGGCGGGTGGCGGGCGACGGCAACGGCAACGGGTTCGCGCTCGGCGACAGCGTGCCCGGGTTCACCGGCGGGGTGGAGATCCCGGAACTGCTCAAGCCCCCGCCGCCGAAAGAGCCCCTGAAGGAGCCGGCGACGGAACCGGCGAAGGAACCGGAACCGGCGACCGCACCGGCCGTCGAGCAGGCACCGGAAGCCCCCGCCCGCCGGCGCCGCCTGGTCCCCCGCCTCCCCACCGGAGGCTGGTCCAACCCCCTCCTCCTGATCGCCGCCGCGCTGCTCGTCGTGGGCGCCGTGCTCGGCAACTGGTTCGCGCTGCTGCTGGGTTGGCTCATCGCGTACGCCTCCAAGCGGCTGACCGACGCCGAGACGAAGGCGGCGGTGATCGGTCTGCCGACGGCGGCCGTCGCGGCCGGCATCGTCTGGCTGTGGGGCAGGAACACCGGACGCTGGGGCACCCCCATCGCGCAGGGCCACATGAACGACGCGATCTCCGAGACCTGGCCGTGGGTGGTGCGCGGCGCCGCGGTGGCGTCGGCGCTGTTCCTGGTGTGGCGGTCGCAACGGCAGCGGTAGGGCGGTCGAGGGCCCGGTGGGATCGTCGTGGCGACTGGGCACAATAGCCCATATGACTTCTTACTCCTCGCCCGCCCCGACCGTCGGCTTCGACCTCGACATGACCCTCATCGACTCCCGGCCCGGCATCCACGCCTGCTATCTGGCGCTGGCGGAGCGGACGGGGACGTACATCGACGCCGATCTGGCGATCACCCGGCTCGGGCCGCCGCTCGCCGACGAGCTGATCAACTGGTTCCCGGCGGACGAGGTGCCCGCCATGTCCGACCTGTACCGCGAGATGTACCCGGCGATCGCCATCGCCGCGACCCCCGCGATGCCCGGCGCCCGTGAGGCGATAGCGGCCGTACGCGGGGCCGGTGGGCGGGCGGTCGTCGTCACCGCGAAGTACGAGCCCAACGCGAAGCTGCACCTCGCGCACCTCGGCATCGACGCCGACGCGGTGATCGGCGACCTCTGGGCCGAGCGGAAGGCGGAGGCGCTGCGCGAGGAGGGCGCGAGCGTCTACGTCGGCGACCACGTCGGGGACGTCCGCGGAGCCCGCGGAGCCGACGCCCTGTCGGTCGCGGTCGCGACCGGGCCGTGCGATGCGGAGGAGTTGCGGACGGCCGGTGCGGATGTCGTGCTCGGCGATCTCACCGAGTTCCCGCGATGGCTTTCGGACTACCTGGTGACGCGCGCCTGACGGCGGCCGGCGGCCACGGACCGGAGCACACCGGCCGCGGCGAGCAGAAATCCGACGCCCATGAGCATGCTCAAGAGGTACATGTACGTCGGAAAAGGCGTCGTATGGAGCAGTAGCGGTACCACGGTGACGAGTGTGGCCACCGCACCGACGAAGAAGACGATGGCACCGGCACGGATCAGTCGGTCACCGGCCACGGCGGAATTCGTTTGGGTTTTGTCACGCACTCGACCAGGGTAGTTCCCTGCGCACAGGAACAGTCCGGCGACGTCTTGTCACCGGCCTGAAGACCATTAGCCTTGGTACCGGCAGTTCCCCAGCGTTTTCCGAGCAGTTTTCCGACGAGTACGAGGACGAGGACAGACGTGCCCACCGGCAAGGTCAAGTGGTTCAACAGTGAGAAGGGCTTCGGCTTTCTCTCCCGCGACGACGGCGGCGACGTCTTCGTCCATTCCTCGGTACTGCCCGCCGGAGTTGACGCCCTGAAGCCCGGACAACGCGTGGAGTTCGGGGTCGTCGCCGGTCAGCGCGGCGACCAGGCGCTCTCGGTGACGCTGCTCGACCCGACCCCCTCGGTCGCGGCGGCCCAGCGCAAGAAGCCGGACGAACTGGCCTCCATCGTCCAGGATTTGACGACCCTTCTCGAAAACATCACCCCGATGCTGGAGAAGGGCCGCTACCCCGACAAGGCCTCCGGCGGCAAGATCGCGGGCCTACTGCGCGCGGTCGCCGACCAGTTGGACGTATAGCCGCCACACCGTCAGTTCTACGGGAATTCGAGCGCGTTCGGCCCGAGGGGCGGCACCAGCCCCTCGGCCGCCGCACGCGTCAACAGCCCCCGGATCGCGGCATATCCGTCCTCGCCGAGGTCGGCGGTGAACTCGTTGACGTACAGGCCGATGTGCTGGTCGGCGACGGACGGGTCCATCTCCTGGGCGTGTGCCATGACGTACGGGCGGGAGGCCTCGGGGTCGTCCCAGGCGGCGCGCACGGACGACCGGATCGAGTCGGCGAGCAGGTTCAACTGCTCGCCGCCCAGGGACCGTTTGGCGATGATCGCGCCCAGCGGGATCGGCAGACCGGTGGTCGCCTCCCAGTGCTCGCCCATGTCCGCGAGCTTGTGCAGCCCGTAGTTCTGGTACGTGAAGCGCGCCTCGTGGATGACGAGCCCCGCGTCGACCTTCCCGTCCCGCACGGCCGGCATGATCTCGTGGAACGGCATGACGACGATCTCGCCCACCCCACCCGGAATCGTGTCCGCCGCCCAGAGCCGGAACAGCAGATACGCCGTCGACCGCTCGCTCGGCACGGCGACCGTACGACCCGTCAGGTCCCCCGGCTCCCGGGTGAGGATCAGCGGCCCGCAACCCCGCCCCAGCGCGCCCCCGCAGGGCAGCAGCGCGTACTCGTCGAGAACGTACGGCAGCACGGCGTACGACACCTTCAGCACGTCCAGCTCACCGCGCTCGGCCATGCCGTTGGTGATGTCGATGTCCGCGAAGGTCACGTCGAGCTCGGGCGCACCCGGCACCCGGCCGTGCGCGAGGGCGTCGAAGACGAAGGTGTCGTTGGGGCAGGGGGAGTAGGCGATCTGCAAAGGCTCAGTGGCGGTCATGCCTGTTTCCAACTCTCCAGTACGGGCGCGCACTTCCCGAATCCCTCGGTCAGGGCGGCGAGCGCGTCGCCGATGCGCCAGACGGCGCGGTCGCGCGGGCCGACGGGGTTGGAGACCGCGCGCAGTTCCAGGACGGGGACGCCGTGCGCGACGGCGGCCTCGGCCACGCCGAAGCCCTCCATCGCCTCCGCGAGGGCCCGCGGGTGGCGGGCGCGGAGTTCCGCGGCACGGGCGGCCGTACCGGTCACCGTGGACACGGTCAGTACGGTTCCGGTGCGGGCGCCGGTCGCGGTCGCCAGCGCTCGTACGAGTGCGGCCGGCGGACGGTGGGTGACGGCGCCGAAGCCGAGTTCGGTGACCGGGAGAAACCCGTCGGGGGTCTCCGCGCCCAGGTCGGCGACGGTGATCTCGTCGGCGATCACCAGGGAGCCGACGGGCGCCTCGGGCTGGAAACCGCCGCCGATCCCGGCGGAGACGACGAGGTCGTACGGGGTGCGGGCGAGGGCGGTCGCGGTGCCGGCGGCAGCGGCGGCCGGACCCACCCCGACGGCGATGACATCCCAGGTGAGGCTGGTCAACGCCCGTGCCACCGCGTCCCGTTCGGCCGGGACGGCGGTGGCGACGAGGACGCGTGGGGACGACGTGGTCAGGAGTCCTTCTTGAACTTGAAGGACCAGATGCCCTTGACCGTCTTGTCGCCCTCCTTGATGGAGACGACGGTGGAGTTGCCGGTCGCGCCGTACTGGGTGTTGAAGAACACGCTGCCCGGGATCGTCCGGTAGGTCTTCTTGCTGGAGTCGGTCAGCGGCTGACCGTTCATCAGGATCGTCCAGCCGTTGTCGGCGATCTTCGGGTCGACACCGAAGCGCACGGTCTCGTCCGGGTCCACCGAGATCGACGTGGAGGCCTTCAGACACTTCGCCAGGTCCGCGGTCTTCACCGCGTCGCCGTCGTTGTAGCAGGTGGCCTCCGTGTGGACCGAGTTCCTCCCGACGGTGATCGTCGAGATCGGCGTCGGCTTGTCGCACGCCGACAGGACGAGCAGTCCGGCGGAAACGGCGCCGGCGGCGGCGACGGCGCGGCGGCGTCGCACAGCGGATTGCATGGTCATGGGGCGAAGGCTATCGGGCCCGTCCACTCCTCCCCCCACGTGGGGTACGGCGTGCCGGACCGGGACCGAGGGTTAGGCCACTCGCGGGCGTCCGGTGCCGTCGTGCCGCCGGGGTGGCGCGGGCCAG
>NZ_JBITGV010000001.1:946593-1166155 GCF_044457385.1 Streptomyces sp. NPDC050548 | reverse complement strand
AGGCGACGCGCGGATGTCGGCCGCCGCCGTGCCGGGGCGGGTGAGGTGACGCGGGGGCGTTCGTCGTCGTGCCGGGGGCGCGGGTGAGGTGACGCGGGGGCGTTCGTCGTCGTGCCCGTGGCGCGGGCCAGGCGACGCGCGGATGTCGGCCGCCGCCGTGCCGGGGCGGGTGAGGTGACGCGGGGGCGTTCGTCGTCGTGCCGGGGGCGCGGGTGAGGTGACGCGCGGGCGTTCGTCGTCGTGCCCGTGGCGCGGGCCAGGCGACACGCGGATGTCGGCCGCCGCCGTGCCGGGGCGGGCGGGTCAGGCGATGCGCGGGCCTTCGCCGCCGTGCCGGTGGTGCGGGTCAGGCGACTTGCGGGTGTCCGCTGCGGTGGCGGGTGGCGTGGGTCGGCGGCTCGCGGGTATTCACCGCGGTGCCGGGTACTGCGGGTCAGGCCACCCGCGAGCGCCCGCTGCCCCCGTGCCGGGCCGATGCGAGCAGCCCGCGCAGGGTGGTCAGCCAGCCCAGGGCGATGACCGCGGCGGCGAGGGTGAAGCCGAGGGAGCCGTTCAGCGGCATCACGATGCCGATCGCGCCGCCCAGCACCCAGGCCATCTGGAGCATCGTCTCCGAGCGCGCGAACGCCGACGTCCGCACCAGCTCGGGCACGTCCCGCTGGATCAGCGCGTCCAGGGACAGCTTGGCCAGCGCCTGGCAGAACCCGGCGGTGGCCGCGAGACAGGCCACCAGGGCCGCGCCGAAGAAGATCGCCGCCGTGATCGCCGCGCCCAGCACGACCGCCATCACCGTCACGATGATGAGTTCCGGCGCCCGCTGCCGCAGCCCGGACCCGACGGCCGTACCGAGCGCGTTGCCGACACCCGCCGACACCGCGACTATGCCCAGCGACACGGCCGCGCTCTGCCCGGTCATGGGGTGCTCGCGCAGCAGGAACGCGAGGAAGAAGGTCAGGAAGCCGGAGAGCCAGCGCAGCGCCGCGTTGGCGCCGAGCGCGTGGGTGACGGCGATGCCGACCGTGCGCAGCCCCGGCCGCTTGACCTCCTTGGGGTGCGGGCCGTGCAGATGGTTCTCGTCGGCCGCGAGGAGTGCCGTGTCCTCGCCCTTGGCGGAGTCGACCTTGGGGTCCAGGAAGAAGCACAGGATCGTGCCCGCCACGAAGATCACGAAGGCGCCGTAGAGCGGCCAGGGGTCGCCGATGGCGTGCAGCCCGCCCGCGATCGGTGCGGCGACGCCGGTGGCGAGAAGCCCGGCGAGGGTGACGCGCGAATTCGCTTTCACCAGGGAGATACGGGGTGGCAGCAGCCGGGGCACCACGGCGCTTCTGACGACGCCGTACGCCTTCGAGGCGACCAGCGCGCCCAGGGCGGCCGGATACAGCTCCAGGCTGCCGCTGGCGACCGCGCCGGAGATGATCAGCGCGAGGAGGGCGCGGGCCAGCATCGCGGCGGCCATCGCGGCGCGGCGCCCGTGCGGAAGCTTGTCGAGAAGGGGCCCGATCACCGGCGCGAGAACGGTGAAAGGCGCCATCGTGATCGCGAGATACAGGGCGACACGGCCCCGCGCCTCATCGGTCGGTACGGAGAAGAAGACGGTCGACGCGAGGGCGACGGTGATCATGACATCGCCGGCGCCGTTCACCGCGTGCAGCTCGATCAGCCGGCCGAGGCCCGACTCGCCCGCGCCGTGCGCGTGGGTCGCCTTGCGGATGCCCCGGGCGGTACCGGTGACGGGGAAGTGCAGGGCACGACCCATCGCGCGGACGGAACCGCCGACCCGGCCCGAACCGCCACCTCGGATGTTCCCCTTGGCTCCACCGACACCGGTGGCACCTTGGGGCGACCTCGCGGCTGCCACCCCGTCATAGTGCCCCGAGAACGGCGCGAGTAGTGCCGTTACCGCACGTATGGCGGCCTGTGAGAGTGGATTCAGTGCCGTTGCACAGGTCACTGTTTGATCGCCGCGCACCGCCCGAGGGGCCGTCGGTGTGGGCGCATGGCCCGGGAGAAGGTAGCGTGCGTAGCGCGCCGTGGCGATTGTTCTCGGCCGCGCGCCTCTCGGCCATCCCGCAGAATGGATGGCGTAGGCGTGCCCGAGCGCGATCGGGCGCGGACGTCGACGCGGCCCTCCACCAGTGCCCCCAAGGGCCTGGTACATGTCTTTCAGCCGCTCCGTCCGCTCCCTTCGCCGCAACAGGCGCACCCGTGAGACGGCGTAGGAGAGAAGCGATACCTGTGAGCGCAGCGACCACGCGAAGCCGCACCCCCGACCGCCTGTGCGCCGAGGCCGTCGACCTCGCCCGTGCCGCAGCCGAGGAGGCCGCCGCGCCCGGCGTGGTCGGCGAACACGCGGGCTTCGAATCCGAGGGCGACCGGGTGGTCACGCACTTCTTCGAGTGCAAGGAGTTCGGCTACCGGGGCTGGCGCTGGGCGGTGACGGTCGCGAGGGCGTCCCGCGCGAAGCTGGTGACGCTCGACGAGGTCGTCCTGCTCCCCGGCCCCGACTCCCTCCTGGCCCCCGAATGGGTCCCGTGGAGCGAACGCCTCCGCCCCGGCGACATGGGTCCCGGCGACCTGCTCCCCACGGACGCCGAGGACCTGCGCCTGGAGCCCGGCTACACCGGCGAGGACGAGCCCCCGCCGAACTCGGCCGTCTCCGAGGAGATGGCGGAGTTGGTCGAGGCGGAGGACGCGGAGGTGACGGCAGGCGCACCCGCTGCGCTGCCCGTCGCACCGACCCGGGGCTCGATCGCGGCGGTGGCGGAAGAACTCGGCATCCGCCGAGCCCGAGTCCTCTCCCGCTACGGCCTGCACGTCGCCGCCGACCGCTGGGAGGACGGCTTCGGCTCCAAGACCCCCATGGCCCAGGCGGCGCCCGCGGCCTGCGTCAGCTGCGGCTTCCTGGTCGCCATCGGCGGCTCCCTGGGCCAGGCCTTCGGAGTCTGCGCCAACGAGTTCTCCCCGGCCGACGGCCACGTCGTGTCCCTCTCCTACGGCTGCGGCGGCCACTCGGAAGCAGCCGTCATGCCCAAACCGCCCCAGCCCCCCGCCCCGGTCATCGACGAGACGATGGTCGACCCCTTCCCTCTCCGCCCGTCGGCGGACTCGGGGTCGGTGCCGGTGGGTGTGGACGAGGATTCGGCGGAACTGGGGCATTCGTAGAGGCTCCACCCCCTCCCCAAAAGCGTGACACCACCCACCGAAGCGTCACGCTTTTCTCCCACCCCCCCCGGGCCCCTTGGAGTACGGCGCGGACCGCGAAAGGATGTTCGCGCTCTGTCAGCCATGGGAGGGGATCGGTGGATGAAGCAGAATCGGCTCGGCCGCAGCAAGGTGCAGGTCACGGAGCTGGGGTTCGGGGGCGGTCCGCTCGGCGGGCTCTTCGAACCGCTCGATGACGAGACCGCAGCGGCGGCTCTTGAGGCGGCTTGGGACAGCGGGATCCGCTACTTCGACACCTCGCCCCATTACGGAATCGGGCATTCCGAGCGCCGTATCGGTGATCTCCTGCGGAGCAAGCCGCGCGACGAGTGGACGCTGTCGACGAAGGTCGGCAGGTTGCTGATTCCGCAGGACCCCGCGGGCCGGACCGACGAGCCGTTCCAGGTGCCCGCCACGCACCGCCGGGTGTGGGACTTCACCCGGGACGGTGTGCTGCGCAGCGTGGAGGACTCCCTTGCCCGCATCGGCGTCGACCGGATCGACGTGCTCTATCTGCACGACGCGGAGGAGCACTTCGAGGATGCGTTGCGCGAGGGAGTTCCGGCCCTCGCCGAACTGCGCGCCCAGGGCGTGGTGGGGGCGATCGGCGCGGGGATGTACGACCCGGGCAAACTGACCCGGCTGGTCGAGGAGTCGGACATCGACGTGGTGATGCTCTCCGGCCGTTACACGCTGCTCGACCACAGTGCCCTCGACAGCCTGCTCCCCGCCTGCGCGGACCGGGGCATCTCGGTGCTGGCGGCCTCGATCTTCAACTCCGGCCTTCTCGCCACGGCCCGCCCGTCCGCGAGCGCGACCTTCGACTACGCGCCCGCCACACCGCAGACGCTTGAGCGCGCACATCGCATTGCGGATGTCTGCGAGGCCCACGGCGTGACGCTGCCGGCCGTGGCCATGGCCTTCCCGCTCCACCATCCTGTCGTCGCGGGCATCGTCGTAGGCATGCGCACCGAGGACGAAGTCCGGCGCAATACCGCGGCGTTCGGCACGGACATCCCCGCACAGCTCTGGGACGACCTGCGAGGCGAGGGCCTCCTGGAGGAGCGAGCACCCGCACCCACCTCGCGATCCGACTCCGCCTGACGGGGGCCCGGACAACTCCTGATCGCGGCGTGCCGCAACAACCGCTGAACTGACCGGTGTTGTGAGTACCTCAGCCGCGTCCAGGGCCGGATGAGTGAGATAGAACAGGCGCAGCTCATCCACTTCACCGCCGAAACGAGGCGGCCAATGGGGCGAGGGCGTGAAATCGTCCAGGATGAGAAGGCCACCAGGAGCAAGCAGCTCGACGACCCTCTCGGGATCGTCACGCTTGCCCCCGCCGTCGCAGAAGAAGGCATCGAAGGGGGCGTGCTGCTCAAGAAGCCGCCAGTCGCCGGTGAGGACGCTGACGCGGTCGTCGTCAGCGAAGACACCGGCCGCCCGGCGGGCCAGCTCCTGGTCACGCTCCACCGTGACCAGGCGGGCACCGGCACCGAGCCCACTGTGCAGCCAGGCGTACCCACGCCCGAGCCGGTCCCGCTCTCCGCGACGACTCCGTGGGGTTTCGCAGCAGCGGCCAACCCGAGCAACCTGCCCACCTCAGGGAGGCAGCTGTTCGCGAAACCCACCTCGGCGGCAACACGCTCCGCGACCACCACACGAGGCGGAATATCGGCCTCCGCAACCAAGAACGCGAACGCGCCCCGGACCGTCGCCAGGAAGCCCTCGGCCCGATCCCCTGGATTCCCCATGCGTCAGATACTGCGAGACGCCCGGCGCCCCCGAAAGACCCGAACCTGAACCCGAATCCGAACCCCCTGAACCTCCGAGGGACTCGTGCACACCCCGCCCCCAGTGCTTCGCTCGCCAGATGAATCTTCTGCTGACGGCGAGCGGTCTGCGCAACGAGACGCTGAGGGAAGCCCTCCGGGACATGCTGGGCAAGCCTTTCGGGTCGGCCAACGTCGTCTTCGTCCCCACGGCGTCCGTCGCCGAACCCGGCGACCACACCTGGCTAGTCGCCGACATGAACCGGCTGCACGCCCTCGGCTGGCGGGAGTTCGACATCCTGGAACTGAACGGCCTGCCCCGGCAGTTGGTGCTCGACCGCCTGCTCCACGCCGACGTCATCTACGTCGAGGGCGGCAACCCCTACCACCTTGCCCGCAGCATCACCGGCAACAACCTGACCGACGGCTTCCTGGAGGCACTGAAGAGCCGGATCTACGTCGGAGTCAGCGCCGGCTCGATGATCTTCAGCCAGAACCTCACCGAGCACTCCGCAGACGTCATCGGCGACACAGCCGACCTCCACCTCCTCGGCGCGACGACCCCTGGGCCGACCGCATCACCGAACGCGCGGACTTCCCGATCTACTTCATCGACGACGAAACGGCCCTCCGCGTCCGAGCCGGCGAGGTGGACGTAGTCACCGAAGGCCGCTGGCGCTTCCACCCGTAACCCGACATCTCCTGCGGAGCCACGCACCCGCAGCCGCCGACGAAACGGGAGCGGGTCGTGGCGGTACGGCGCAGCCCGCCGCTTAGCTGGTCCCCACGCCGTCCACTGTGAAACCAACAGAGGGGCGCAACCCGCGGCGGGCTCGCCGTACCGCCACGACCCCGACCCCACCACCGCCCGCGGGCGAAAACCCAGCGCCCCTCTCCGCGCGGTACCTTCATCGCGACGCCGATGAGGAGAGTGAACGTACGTGAGTAAGTTCGTGCGGCCCGCTGCCGAGGGTGCCGACCCGTTCGGGACCGCCCGTCTGCGGCGTGGGGTGCTCGACGCCTGGGCGACCAGCCCGGCCAGGTTCCGGGAGGACGCCAACGCCGAGGAGGACCTCGTCCTCGGCGGCTACCGCGACCGCCTCGTCGTAGAACTCGCGCAGAACGCCGCCGACGCAGCCGCCCGCGCAGGCGTCGCCGGCCGCCTCCGGCTCACCCTCCGCGACGGCGTCCTGTGCGCCGCCAACACCGGCGCCCCCCTCGACGCGGCCGGCGTCGAATCCCTCTCCACCCTCCGCGCCTCCGCGAAGCGCGACGCGGGCGACAGCGCCGTAGGCCGGTTCGGCGTCGGCTTCGCCGCCGTCGTAGCCGTCACCGACGAACCCGCCCTCGTGGGCCGCCACGGAGGCGTCCGCTGGTCCCTCGCCGAGGCCCGCGAACTCGCCGACGACACCGCACGCCACAGCCCGGGCCTCGGCACCGAGATCCGCCGCCGAGACGGCCACATCCCCCTCCTCCGCCTCCCCTTCGCCGCCGTCGGCAGCGCCCCCGACTCCTACGACACGGTCGTCATCCTCCCGCTGCGCGACACCGCCGCCGAGGACCTCGCCGAACGCCTCCTGAACGCCGTCGACGACGCGTTGCTGCTCGCCCTGCCGGGCCTGGTGGAGGTCGTGATCGAGGTGGGGGACCAGACCCCACGCAGCCTCACGCGCCGCACCGTCGGCGCCGACACCGTCGTGGACGACAGCCGCGACGGAAGCACCCGCTGGCGTACGGCCGACGCGCATGGCGAACTCGCCAAGGAACTCCTCGCCGACCGCCCCGTAGAGGAGCGGCTGCGCCCCCACTGGTCCGTCACCTGGGCCGTCCCCGTCGACGCCGACGGCACCCCGGCCCACCCCCGCACCAGCCCCGTCGTGCACGCCCCCACGCCCAGCGACGAACCCCTCGGCGTACCCGCGCTGCTCATCGCCTCCCTCCCGCTCGACACCACCCGCCGCCACGCCGCCCCCGGCCCGCTGACCGACTTCGTCGTGGAGCGCGCGGCCGACGCCTACGTCGAACTCCTCGCCGCCTGGCGGCCGGTGACCGCCGGCATCATCGACCTCGTGCCCGGCCCGCTGGGCAAGGGCGAACTGGACGGCACCCTCCGCCAGGCCATCCTGGACCGCCTGCCGCGCACCGCCTTCCTCCCGCCCGCGGTCGAACCCCCCACCGACGACACGGAGTTGCCCGAGTCCCTACGCCCCCGCGACGCCGAGGTCGTGGAGGGCGCAGGCGCCGACACAGTCCGCGTCCTCGCCGAAGTCCTCCCCACCCTCCTCCCCGCCGGCCTCGAACGCCGCGTGGAACTACGGACGTTGGGCGTGGCCCGAGTCCCCCTCACCGACGCGATCGACCGCCTGGCCGGCCTGGAGAAGGCCCCCGACTGGTGGCGCCGGCTCTACGACAGCCTCGCGGGCGTAGACCCGGACCGGCTCTCCGGCCTCCCCGTGCCACTCGCCGACGGACGAACCACCATCGGCCCCCGCCAGGTCCTCCTCCCCACCCCCGACTCCGCACACGTCGAACCCGAAGTCCTCGCCCGCCTAGGCCTCAAGGTCGCCCACCCGGACGCAGCACACCCCCTCCTGGAGAAGCTCGGCGCGCTGCCCGCGACCCCTCGCGCGGTCCTCACCACCCCCCAGGTACGGGCCGCGGTGGCCGCCTCCCTCGACGACGAGGGCGGCGCCGTATGGGACGAACCCACCCCGGACGCCGAGGAGTTGGCCGACACGGTGCTCGCCCTCGTCCGGGACGCGGGCCTGGAACCCGGCGACGAACCCTGGCTCGGCGCCCTCGCCCTCCCCGACGAGGAGGGCGAACTAGCGCCCGCAGGCGAACTCGTCCTCCCCGGCAGCCCGTTCGCCCAGGTGATGCGCGAGGACGAACTGGCCTTCGTAGACACGGACTTGGCAGACCGCTGGGGCGAACACCCCCTCGCCGCCTGCGGAGTCCTCGCCAACTTCGCCCTGGTCCGCGCCACCGACGTAGTCCTGGACCCGGACGAACTGGAGCCCCGCGACAGCGACTTCGCGGAACCGGACGACCCCGGCCTGCTCGACTCCGTGGACGTCTGGTCGGAGGACGTCCTCGACCGCTTCCCCGACACCCCCGTCCCGCCCGTGGCCACCGAACTCGTAGCGGTCCGCGACCTGGACCTCGTGGACGACGACCGCTGGCCCCAGGCCCTCGCCCTCCTCGCCCAGCCGCCCCTCCGCGACGCGATCACCCAACAGGTCCGCATCCTGCTCCCCGACGGCTCCTACGAGGTCGTACGGCCGTACACGGCCTGGTGGCTGCGCGGCCACCCGGTGCTCGACGGCCGCCGCCCGGCGGGCCTGCTGGCGTCCGGCGGGGACCCGCTCCTCCGCGGCCTCTACGACGAGGCCGACGCGACGGGCTTCGACGACGAACAGGTACTCCGTGCCCTCGGCGTCCGCACCTCCGTCGCCGCCCTCCTCGACGAGCCCGGCGGTGCCGCCGAACTCCTCGACCGCCTCGCCGACCCGGACCGCGAGGTCACCGGTGCCCAACTCCACGCCCTCTACGGAGCGTTGGCCGACCTCGACCCCGAACAGGTCACCCTGCCGGACGACTTGCGGGCGGTCGTCGACGGCGAGGTGACGGTCGTGGACGCGGCGGACGCGATGGTGGTCGACTCACCCGACCTGCTCCCGTTCACAGCCGGCATCCCCCTGCTCCCCGTACGCCCGTCCCGGGCAGCCGAGTTGGCCGAACTCTTCCAGGTCCGCCGCCTCAGCGAGTCGGTGACGGGCTCCGTGGACTCGGAGGGCACCGAACACGACGTACCGGACTCCGTCCGCCTCCTCCTCGGCCCCCTCACCCCCACGACCTACGTCGAACACGAGGAACTCGTCGTCGACGGCGTCGAGATCGACTGGCGCCGCACCCGAGACGGCGTCCTCCACGCCGCCACCCTGGAAGGCGTAGCCGCCGGCCTCGCCTGGGCGGCGGGCCAGTGGCCCCGCCGCTTCGAGGTGGCCGCCCTCCTGGAGGACCCGTCACGGACGGAGGAGCTGGCCCGGGACCGCTGGTTCGACTGACCGGGCGGTAACCGGGAGTCCGGGCAGTAACCGGGAGCCCGGAGGGATCTTCACCAACATCCCAAGAAAAAATCACGAGATGTACAACCATTCCCCCGCCTCGCGAATCTGATCACCCGAGCCACCCGGTTCCATGATCTCGTTCACGTTCCACTGGGGGAACACATGCGCATACGTGCCACCGTCGTCGCCGTCTCCGGCGCCCTCGCCCTCTCCGCCCTCGCGGTCCCGGCCGCCCAGGCGGACGGCGGCTCGGGCGACACCAAAATCACCAAGGTGGTCGTCGACGGCGACAACACGGTCAGCGTGAGCGCCGCGAGCACCAAGAGCATCAAGGTCAGCGTGACGGCCACCGACAACTCGGGCATCGCGAGCGCCGACGAGTTCTCCCTGATCGGCCCCAACTACGGCTACCTCTCCACCGCCAAGCCCACCTGCGTGCAGGTCAACGCCACCACCTCGACCTGCTCCGCCACGGTCCTGGTCGACCCGAGGGTCGGCGACGTCTTCAACGACGAGGCCGGCACCTGGTACGTCGACGCGTGGGTCGACGCCAAGGACGGCGACTTCATCTGGAAGGAGAAGGCCGCCTCCTTCAAGCTCCAGCGCGCCTCCCAGCTGACCGCCAACGCCACTCCGGAGCCGGTCAAGAAGGGCAAGACCATCACGGTCACCGGCAAGCTGTCCCGCGCCAACTGGGAGACCCACAAGAACGCGGGCTACGCGAGCCAGCCGGTGAAGCTCCAGTTCCGCAAGAAGGGCGCCAGCACCTACACCACCGTCAAGACCATCAAGACCAGCTCGACCGGCACCCTGTCGACCACCGTCAAGGCGACCGTCGACGGCTACTTCCGCTACAGCTTCGCGGGCACCTCGACCACCCCGGCCGTCAACGCCGCCGGTGACTTCATCGACGTGAAGTAGTCCGGGCGGCGATGGCGGAGTCTCCGCACTTCACCACGGGTTCGTAATACCCGTACAAAGTCTCGATCCGTCGTACAACCATCCCCACCCGTCACGGATCAGATCTCGCGAGCCAACAGGCTCCGCCATCACTTGGGCCCCGGCGCCGACGACGAGCCGTACGGAACGACCACCGCGCAGGGGCCCCTTTCTCCACTTGGGGAACACATGCGCATACGCGCCACTGTGGCTGCCGTCTCCGGCGCCCTGGCCCTCTCCGTCTTCGCCGTACCCGCCGCCCACGCGGACGAGGTCCAGGGAGACACCACGATCTCGGGCGTCGTGGTCAACGGTGGGAAGGCGGTCGTCGTCGGCGCGACCGCGAAGAAGACCATCACCGTCAGCTTCACCGTGAAGGACGCCTCGGGCGTCGGCTGGGCGCAGGCCATCCTGTACCACGGCGCCGACATCGACTCCTCCGACACCGGAGCGGTCGCCACCAGCAGCAACCACCGCGCCACCTGCACCACGGTCAACGCCACGACGTCGACCTGCAAGTCGACCTTCAACCTGACGCCGAACACCGAAGTGTTCAACTTCGCGGCCGGCAGCTGGAAGGTCTGGGCGATCGCCACGGGCAAGGACAGCGACTACGTCCAGAAGGACAACGCGAAGACCTTCCAGGTCCAGCGCCTGTCGAAGCTCACGGCCGACGCCACCCCGGAGCCCGTGAAGAAGGGCAAGACCATCACGGTCACCGGCAAGCTGACCCGCGCGAACTGGGACGCCGGCACGTACTCCGGTTACTCGACCCAGCCGGTCAAGCTCCAGTTCCGCAAGAACGGCTCCAGCACCTACACCACGGTCAAGACCATCAAGACCAGCTCCACCGGCGCCCTGAAGACCACCGTCACGGCGTCCGTCGACGGCTACTTCCGCTACAGCTTCGCGGGTACGTCGACCACTCCGGCGGTCAACGCCACGGGTGACTTCGTCGACGTGCGGTAGCAGCGGGTCGTCGTTCGGCTGCGGGTGCGTGGGGGCTGGTCGCGCAGTTCCCCGCGCCCCTAAAAAAGCAGCGACCGCGCCCCTGAACAGGGGCGCGGTCGCTGCTTTTTTAGGCCGAACCCCGCCGATCCACCACCCGCCACACCCCCTCCAGCAAAACCCCCGCCACCCCCGCGATCCCCACCGCGACCCACGGCATGGTCACCCCCACCAGCTTCAACGCGAAGAAGTGCTGAAGCCACGGCACGATCAGCACCACCACGAACGCCGCCCCCATCGACGCCACCAGCGTGACCCGCCACCACGTGTACGGCCGGGCGATGATCGCCAGCACCCACATCGAGATCAGGAACAACGTCATCGTCGCCGCACTGGTCTCCGCCCCCAACGACCCCTTCCCCGTGTAGTAGTGACGGGCGATCAGATACGTCACGAACGTCGCCGCCCCGGCGATCACCCCACCCGGGATCGAGTACCGCATCACCCGCCGCACGAAGTGGGGCTGCGCACGCTCCGTGTTGGGCGCCAGTGCCAGGAAGAACGCGGGGACACCGATCGTCAGGGTCGACAGCAGCGTCAAGTGCCGTGGCAGGAAGGGATATTCGACCCGCCAGCACACCACCAGCACCGCCAGCAGCACCGAGTACACGGTCTTGACCAGGAACAGTGTCGCCACCCGGGTGATGTTCCCGATGACCCGTCGCCCCTCGGCGACGACCGAAGGCAGCGTCGCGAAGCTGTTGTTGAGCAGCACGATCTGCGCGACCGCCCGCGTGGCCTCGGACCCCGAGCCCATCGACACCCCGATGTCGGCGTCCTTGAGGGCGAGTACGTCGTTGACACCGTCCCCGGTCATCGCGACGGTGTGCCCGCGGGACTGCAACGCCCCCACCATGTCCCGCTTCTGCTGCGGAGTGACCCGCCCGAACACCGTGCCCTCGTCCAGGGAGTTCGCCATCTCCCCCTGATCCGAAGGCAGTTGACGGGCGTCCACGACCTGCCCGGTGAGCCCCAGCTTCCCGGCCACCGCGCCGACGGACACCGCGTTGTCCCCGGAGATGACCTTGGCGTGGACGTCCTGCTCGGCGAAGTAGCGCAGCGTCTCCGCCGCGTCGGGCCGCAACCGCTGCTCCAGGACGACCAGCGCGGTCGGCCGGGCGCCCCGCGCCACCTCGGGATCGTCCAGCTCGCCCGCGATCCGGGCCAGCAGCAGCACCCGTAGCCCCTGCTCGTTGAGCCGCCCGGTCTCGGCCAGCGCGGGATCATCCGCTCCCAGCAGCACATCCGGCGCCCCGAGCAGCCACGTGCTCGACTCCCCGTCGCCCTCGCTGAAGGACGCCCCGCTGTACTTGCGCGCCGACGAGAACGGCAGCGACTCGACGCACCGCCACTCCTCGCTGTCCGGATAGGCGGCGATGATCGCCTGCAACGACGCGTTCGGCCGCGGGTCCGACTCGCCCAGCGCGCCCAGGACTTTGCGTACGTACGCTTCGTCGGCCCCGCCGAGCGGACGCAGCTCGGTGACGTCCATGCCGCCCTCGGTGAGCGTGCCCGTCTTGTCGAGGCAGACCGTGTCGACGCGGGCGAGGCCCTCGATGGCCGGAAGCTCCTGGACGAGGCACTGTTTCCGGCCAAGCCGGATGACCCCGATCGCGAAGGCCACCGAGGTGAGCAGGACGAGCCCTTCCGGGACCATCGGCACGATCCCGCCGACCGTCCGCGCGACGGAGTCCTTGAACCCGTGCTGCTTGACGACGAGTTGGCTGATGACCAGGCCGATCGCGGTCGGGATCATCATCCACGTCACGTACTTGAGGATCGTGGAGATACCGGTGCGCAGCTCGGAGTGGACGAGCGTGAACCGCGAGGCCTCTTCGGCGAGTTGGGCCGCGTACGCCTCGCGCCCCACCTTCGTCGCCTCGAACGCGCCACCGCCGGCGACCACGAAACTCCCGGACATGACCGCGTCCCCCGGCCGCTTGACGACCGGGTCGGCCTCACCGGTGAGCAGCGACTCGTCGATCTCCAGCCCGTCCGCCTCGACGCACTCCCCGTCGACCACGACCTTGTCCCCGGGCCCGATCTCGATGAGGTCCCCGAGCACGATCTCCGACGTGCTGACCTCCACGGCGGCCCCGTCCCGCCGTACCGTCGGCTTCGCCTCGCCGATCACCGCGAGGGAGTCGAGGGTCTGCTTCGCCCGCCACTCCTGGATGATCCCGATCCCGGTGTTGGCGAGGATCACGTACCCGAACAGGCTGTCCTGCAACGGCGCGACGAACAGCATGATCAGCCAGAGCACACCGATGATCGCGTTGAACCGGGTGAAGACGTTGGCGCGCACGATCTCGCCGAGGGACCGACTGCTGCGCACCGGGACGTCGTTGACCTCCCCGCGCGCCACCCGTTCGGCGACCTCGGCCGTGCTGAGTCCATGCGCCCGCCGCGCCGGAACGGGCACGGGGTGCACAGGGTCGAGTTCGGCGCCCGCGTCGGTGTGCGTCATGCATTCGACGGTACGTGCGGATTTACGGCTTCACCCGCCGAGTGCCCGGAAGATCCGACCAGGGGAGGACGGCGGGCGGGGCGGGGTGATGCCTGGGGTGTAGGGAGCGCTCCTCACTCCGCAGCAGGGGAGGGCGTCTCCGTGGTGGCGGCGGCGCGCTTGAGGGCCGCGTCCCGCCCCCGGACGTACCAGATGCCGATCAGCCCGAGCCCGGCCCCGGCCAGGCAGGTCCACAGCCACCACAGATGACCGTGGTCGTCGAACCAGCCGTAGAAGGGGAGCTGTACCAGGAAGAGGACGAACCAGAGGATCGTGCCGCCGATGATGGTCGGGACGATCGGGCCCTCCAGGGGCTCCGGTGCCTCGTGTGTCGGTGTCCACTTCGCCATGCCCACAGCTTACGAGGCGACACAAGCGCCCGGATCCGCGCCTGATCCACGCCGGTCTACGCGCGGAGATAGCGCCTGACGTCTTCATATGTTCATACTGAAACGGTTTCCGTCTGTCCACTTCTGCTCGTAGGAACATCCAATGCAGACCGCCCTCGACCGCTACTTCAAGATCTCCGAACGGGGCAGCAGCCTCCCCCGCGAGATCCGGGGCGGGTTCGCCACCTTCTTCGCGATGGCGTACATCATCGTGCTCAACCCGATCATCCTCGGCAGCGCGAAGGACATGTACGGGCACCACCTCGACAACGGCCAGCTGGTCACCGCCACCGCCGTCACCGCCGCGTTCACCACCCTCCTCATGGGTGTCATCGGCAACGTCCCGATCGCGCTCGCCGCCGGACTCGGCGTGAACTCCGTGGTCGCCCTCCAGCTCGCGCCCCGCATGACGTGGCCGGACGCGATGGGCATGGTCGTCCTGGCCGGCCTGGTCGTGATGCTGCTGGTCGCCACCGGGCTGCGCGAGCGGGTCATGAACGCCGTGCCCTACGGCCTGCGCAAGGCGATCTCCATCGGTATCGGCCTGTTCATCATGCTGATCGGGCTCGTGGACTCCGGGTTCATCACCCGCATCCCGGACGCCGCCCAGACCACCGTCCCGCTCCAGCTCGGCGCCGACGGTCACCTCAACGGCTGGCCGGTGCTGATCTTCATCCTCGGCGTGCTGCTCACGCTCGGGCTGATCGTCCGCAAGGTGTCCGGCGCGATCCTGATCTCCATCGTCACGATGACCGTCCTCGCGGTGATCGTGAACGCGGTCGCGACGATCCCCTCCTGGGGCCTGACCACCCCGAAGTGGCCCGGAAACCCGGTCGCCACCCCCGACTTCGGCCTGATCGGCAAGTTCAGCCTGTTCGGCGGCTTCTCCAAGGTCGGCGTGCTGACCGGCGTCCTCTTCGTCTTCACGGTCCTGCTGTCGTGCTTCTTCGACGCGATGGGCACGATCATGGGCATCAGCGACGAGGCCAAGCTGACCGACGGCGAGGGCAACATGCCCGGCATCAACAAGGTGCTCTTCGTCGACGGCATCGCGGTCGCGGCCGGCGGCGCCAGCTCCTCGTCCGCCACCACCTGCTTCGTGGAGTCCACGGCCGGCGTCGGCGAGGGCGCCCGCACCGGCTTCGCGAACGTCGTCACGGGTGCCCTCTTCGCCGTAGCGCTGTTCCTCACGCCCATCGCCACGATGGTCCCCTCCCAGGCGGCCACCCCGGCCCTGCTCGCGGTGGGCTTCCTGATCCTGGCGGGCTCCGTCACGGAGATCGACTGGGCCGACTACACGATCGCGATCCCGGCCTTCATCACGATGGTGATGATGCCGTTCACCTACTCGATCACCAACGGCATCGGCATGGGCTTCATCACCTTCGTGGTGCTGCGCCTGGTGGCGGGCCGGGGCCGTGAGGTCCCGGTGCCGATGTACGTCGTGGCGGCGGTCTTCGGCTTCTACTACCTGATGCCGGCACTGGGTCTCACGTGACCCCGTTGACCCCGTAGAACTTGTCGGTCTCTTCCACGGCGGTCTGGAACCGCTCGTCGAAGTCGTCCCGGATGAGCGTCTGGACCACATAGTCCTGGACGCTCATTCCCCTTTTCGCCGCATGGTGCCGGAGCCGCTGAAGCAGCTCCCCGTCTATCCGCAGGCTGAGCACGCTGGTCCCCATGAAGACGAGGGTCCGGGGCGGTTCCGGGCGGTGGGTGACGTTCCGCGCCGGTATCACTCATATGGGTGACGCGATGTTTGCTGGGGGGTGCCCCCAGACCCCCAGGTTCAGTGGCCAGGGTCACGGGCATCTCGGCGTGTCGTGTGGGCGTCCGGTTGGTCTTTAGCGAGAGTAATGAGTTACGCTAAAGAACATGCCGGACCTTACCCATGGCGACGACGCTGCCGCTGTGAACTCCCTGCGGTCAGCCGTGATGCGGTTGTCCCGTCGACTCAAGCACCAGCGGGTCGACGAGTCACTGAGCCCCACCGAGATGTCGGTGCTGGGCACCCTGTCCAACTGCGGCAGCGCGACCCCGGGCGAGCTTGCTCGCAAGGAGCATGTGCAGCCGCCCTCGATGACCCGCATCGTGGCGCTGCTCGAAGCCAAGGGGCTGGTGCAGCTGGAGCCGCACCCCGAGGACCGGCGCCAGAAGGTCGTCACCAAGACCCCCCAGGCCGAGGCGATGCTCGAAGAGAGCCGCCGCAAGCGCAACGCGTTCCTGGCCGGCCTGGTCGACGGCCTCGACGAGGACGAGTGGGCGAAGATCGTCGCCGCCGCCCCCGTGCTGGAGAAACTCGCACACCTGTAGACCGCTCTATGTAGGAGGCGACCTTTTTGAGTTCGGGACCCGGAGCAGACTCCGCACCCGCGCCAGCCACCCCCGACTCCCTGTCCGCACCCCCGCGCAAGTCCTCGATGTTCAGCTCGCTGAGGATCCGGAACTACCGCCTGTTCTTCATCGGCCAGGTCGTCTCCAACACCGGCACCTGGATGCAGCGCATCGCCCAGGACTGGCTGGTCCTCAGCCTCACCGGCTCCTCCGCGGCCGTCGGCATCACGACCGCCCTCCAGTTCCTGCCGATGCTTCTCTTCGGGCTCTACGGCGGTGTCCTCGTCGACCGGCTGCCCAAGCGCCCCACCCTCCTCGTCACCCAGTCCGCGATGGCCCTCACCGGCCTCGCCCTCGCCGCCCTCACTCTCTCCGGTCACGTCCAGGTCTGGCACGTCTATGTCGCCGCCTTCGCCGTCGGACTCGCCACGGTCGTCGACAACCCGGCCCGCCAGTCCTTCGTCTCCGAGATGGTCGGCCCCGAGCAGCTGCAGAACGCGGTCAGCCTCAACTCGGCGAACTTCCAGTCCGCCCGGCTGGTCGGCCCCGCCGTCGCGGGCGTCCTGATCACCGGCGTCGGCACCGGCTGGGCGTTCCTCTTCAACGGCCTGTCGTTCGTGGCGCCCCTGGCGAGCCTGCTCCTCATGCGCAACCGCGACCTGAAGGCCGTGGCGAAGCGCGCCCCGCGCGGCAAGGGCCAGCTCCGCGAAGGCCTGCACTACGTCGCCGGCCGCCCCGACCTGATCTGGCCGATCGTCCTCGTCGGCTTCATCGGCACGTTCGGCTTCAACTTCCCGGTGTGGCTGTCGGCCTACGCCGACGACATCTTCCACGCCGGCGCCGGCGCCTACAGCCTCTTCAACACCCTGATGGCGGTCGGCTCCCTGATCGGCGCCCTGCTCGCCGCCCGCCGCGGCACCACCCGCCTCCGCGTCCTGATCGCGGCGGCGGCGGCCTTCGGCCTGCTGGAGATCGTGGCCGCGGTGGCCCCCTCCTACTGGCTGTTCGCGCTGCTCATGGTCCCGATCGGCATCGCGGGCCTGACGGTCAACGTCACGGCCAACACCGCCGTCCAGATGGGCACCGACCCGGCCATGCGCGGCCGGGTCATGGCCCTGTTCATGATGGTCTTCATGGGCGGTACGCCGGTGGGCGCACCGATCGTCGGCTGGATCACGGACGCCTACGGCCCCCGGGTGAGCTTCGCCCTCGGCGGTGCCGTCGCGGCCCTGGCCGCCGCCACGATCGGCGTGATCCTGGCCCGCATCGGCGATCTGCGCCTGTCGTTCGACTGGAACCACGGCCACCCGAGCGTGGCCTTCGTCCCGAGACAGCGGGAGCAACTGACCGCGGCGGCATGACACTCGGGGCAGGTGCTACACCCTCCGGGCCAGCACCTGCCCCGGCCAGTCGTCCTCCCCGACGACGATGGCCTCCGTCGCCGTGAACCCGTTGGCCTCGTAGTAGGCGACGAGCTTGCGGTCGTCCCCCGCGTAACAGTCCACCCGCAGCAGCGAGATCCCGGCCGCCCGCGTCACCTCCGCCGCGTGCGCGAGCAGCACGCTGCCGACGCCGTACCCCTTGAACCGGCGGCCGGAGGCGAGGAGATGCACATACCGCTCGGGCTCGTCGACGGCTTCGACGTACGACCCCGGGGAGTCGGTGAGGGTGAGCGTGCCGGCGGGGACCCCGTCGACCTCGGCGATGTACGGGCTGCCGGTCGCCACATACTTCTCCACCATCGCCACGGCCTTCGGATTCTCCGACCACGGCGTACTGCCCCACTGCCCGGTCCGCCCCTGCGCCACGAGCCACGCCACGGCGCTGTCGAACATGCCGAGTATCGCGGGAATGTCGTCGGGACCGCCGTCCCTGATGCTGATAGCCATGCGTTCATGGTGGCAGGCTGAGGCTCATGAGACTCTTCGCCGCCGTGCTGCCACCGGAGCACATCGCCGCCGAACTCGCCTCGCGGGTCGAGGAGTTGAGGCGCCTGCCGGGCGCGGACGCGCTCCGCTGGACCGGCCGCCCGGGGTGGCACTTCACGCTCGCGTTCTACGGCGAGGTCGACGAGGACGCCGTACCGGAACTGTCGGCCGCACTGGAGCGGACCGCGCGCCGGAGCGAACCGTTCGGTCTCGCGGTGTGCGGCGGTGGACAGTTCGGGGAGGGGCGGGCGCTGTGGGCGGGGGCGGCCGGGGATCTCGCCGCGCTGCGCCTGCTGGCGGAGCGGTGCGAGGAGGCCGCGGCGGGGGAGCACCGGCGCTATCGCGCCCACCTGACGCTGGCGCGGAGCCGGGAGGCGGTGGACGTACGGCCGTATCTCGACCGGCTCGACGAGTTCGCGGGGCGGACGTGGACGGTGGACGAGCTGGTGCTCGTGCGCAGCGACCTGCCGAGGTCGGGGGTTGCGGGGGAGCGGCCGCGGTACGAGGCGGTCGCCCGCTGGGGGCTGGGGGCGGGCGGTTAGGCTCGGGTACGTGGACCCGAAATTCCGGAACCGGATCATGGCCGGTGTGCTTGTGCTGTTGTTCGTTGTCGTCGGGCTTGCGGCGGCGCTCGGCAAGTGAGGGCTGGGGAACTGCGGGTCGCATTTCGGCTGCGGGCCGAGTGTGGCTGGTCGCGCAGTTCCCCGCGCCCCTAAAAGGGGCGTTTGTCCTCATGGTGTTGCTACCAGGCGAAGGCCTCCGGGGACGGGCCCGGGCCCGGGAAGATCTCGTCGAGCGAGGTCAGGATCTCCTCGGTCAGTTCCAGCTCTACGGCCCTCAGCGCGGACTCCAGTTGCTCCGCCGTGCGCGGGCCGACGATCGGGCCGGTGACGCCGGGGCGGGTCAGGAGCCAGGCCAGGGCGGCCTCGCCGGGCTCGATGCCGTGCTTGTCGAGGAGGTCCTCGTAGGCCTGGATCTCGTCGAGCCTGAGTCGAACCGGCGGTGTCTTGTCCTGCCGGAGTGCCGTGTTCAGAAGGGCATCGGAGACAAGTTCTGCGAAGAGCACCGCGTGTATCCGGCGAGGCGCTGGCGCCCGTAGGGCCGACACGTGCGACGTGCGGGCGGTTCGAGCGAGATGCACGCAGTACGTGTCGATCGCGGGTGCTGCTGCACGCAAGACGTGTCGCAGCACGCTTCTGACCTGGTAGTTCGTGCTGTCCTTCTCTATCTCTCTGGAGGCAGCGGCGCGAGCAGAAGGAAGGGAAGCGGAGGGCGCCAGGGACAAGGACAGGGCGGCCCCTGGCGGGACCGACAGAGCGAAGCCTTTAGGGCCTGGTTCATGGCCCCGGTTGGGGCGTCGAGTACGACGGTACGAGGCGGCGTGGCTGAACGTCTATGCGGTCACGTGACCATGCGCGTTGTCGCATAAACCTGGCCCTCAAGGTACCGCTTGCCTTGAGCGGGCTCGAAGGCGTTGGCTTGGGGGCATGGAGTACACGCAGCTCGGACGCACGGGACTCAAGGTCAGTCGGCTGGTGCTCGGCACCATGAACTTCGGACCTCAGACTGACGAACCCACCAGTCACGCGATCTTGGACTCGGCGCTGGATGCCGGGGTGAATTTCGTGGACACCGCCAACGTGTACGGCTGGGGCGAGAACAAGGGCCGCACCGAAGAGATCATCGGCAACTGGTTCGCCAAGGGCGGCGGGCGCCGTGACAAGACCGTCCTCGCCACCAAGGTGTACGGCAACATGGCCGGCGACGGCCCCTCCTGGCCCAACCACGACAAGCTCTCCGCGCTGAACATCCGGCGAGCCGTCGACGCCAGCCTGAAGCGGCTGCAGACCGACTGCATCGACGTCTACCAGTTCCACCACGTCGACCGCGACACCCCGTTCGAGGAGATCTGGCAGGCGATCGACACCCTCATTCAGCAGGGAAAGATCCTGTACGTCGGCTCCTCCAACTTCCCCGGCTACAAGATCGCCCAGGCCAACGAGGTCGCCGCCCGGCGCGGCGGCACCATCGGGCTCGTCAGCGAGCAGTGCCTCTACAACCTCGCCGAGCGCCGCGCCGAGATGGAGGTCATCCCGGCCGCGCAGGAGTACGGCCTCGGGGTCATCCCCTGGTCTCCGCTCCAGGGCGGTCTCCTCGGCGGTGTCATCAGGAAGCAGGTGGAGGGCGGTCGCCGCGCCTCCGGCCGCGCCGCCGACTCGCTCAAGGACCCCGCCGTACGCGCGCAGATCCAGTCGTACGAGGACCTGCTCGACAAGCACGGCATCGAGCCCGGCGAGGCGGCTCTCGCCTGGCTGCTCACCCGTCCCGGCGTGACGGGCCCGATCGTCGGCCCGCGCACCGCCGAGCAGCTCGACTCCGCGCTGCGAGCGGTGGAGCTGGAGCTGAGCGAGGAGCTGCTGACATCCCTGGACGAGATCTTCCCGGGTCCGGGTCCGTCCCCGGAGGCCTTCGCCTGGTAATCGGCAGGCGCTCCGAGCCCGTGACCGCCGCTCCTCCACAGGGGCGGCGGTCGCTGTACATCTCGATGTATCAAAATGTCTACTTGGCGGCGTCGAAGAAGTTGATATCGGCGTCCAGCGCCGCGTCCATGATCGCGTGACTGTCGGCCTCGTCGGTCTGCGGACCGAAGTTCATCGTCCCGAGGACGAGCCGGCTGACCTTGAGACCTGTGCGTCCGAGCTGCGTGTACTTCATGAGTACTTAGCCAACGGCTTCGAGTGCGCTCGATGCAAGGGGGGTCAGTCGCGGGGGAACTCGTCGGTGGTGAGGGTGAGGCCGACCACGGTGCCGGTGAGATCCATGTCGTCCCCGAACGCCACCTTCGTCTCGGTCGCGTAGTCGTCGCCCTTGGGGTGGGTGTAGATGTGGCAGCGGCCCTGGTAGGGGTCGGCGATGACGTAGACCGGGACCTCGGCGAGGGCGTACGCGGCCTTCTTCGGGCCGTAGTCGTTGACGGCGGTGCCCTTGGAGATGACCTCGGCGACGAACTCGACGTCCTGGTGGCGCCAGCCCCCGCCCTCCGTCTTCTCGGCACCCTCGGTCATCACCGTCACGTCGGTCGCGAATCCGTTGAGGTGACCCGGGTAGTCGATACGGACGTCGGACTTCACGCTCTTCCGGGGGTACTTGGTCCGCAACTGCTCGACGATATCCAGGATGATCTCCCAGTGGGTGTCCCGCTGTGGCGACATGAAGACGGTCCCCTCGACGATCTCGACCTTGTATCCCTCGGGGGCGGGCATCTTCTCGATCCGCTCGAACCACTCGTCGAGCGTGATCTCCTCGTCGCTCTTGGCCATCGCGATCCTGTCTTCGAGGACGGTCATCCTGGCGCTCCTCCCCGGCCGCCCTCCGCACGAGTGCGGCCGCGCTGTACAACGATACGTACGGTGACCGGGATGCGTAGTGATCACGCCGATGACCGCCGGTTGTCGGTCGGCCTACCTGCGCCTGCGGGAGGACCGATGCGAGGACCGGTGGAAGGGCCCCGCGTCGGCCACCGGTTCCGACCCGCCGTACTCCCCGTACTCCTCGTACTCCCCGCCCACCCCCCACGCCTGGTGCATCGCCCCCGCGAACGCCCCCGCGATCCGGTGCTCGCCGGACGCGTTCGGGTGGGTGCCGTCGTAGGTGTCGTGGTCGACGTCGTACGACTCCGGGAGGGAGGCCAGGAGGATCGGGGAACGTGGGTCGTCCAGGTCGGCGACCGCCTTCGCCTGGAGTTCGTTGAAGAGGGCGACCTCGGCGGCGAAGGGGGCGTCCGTCCGGGCGCGGACGTTCGGGATGACCGGGAGGAAGACCATGCGGACGGAGGGCTTCGCGGCGCGGGCCTCCGCCACGAAGGACCGTAGGTTGTCGGCCGTCTGGGTCGCGTTCGTGTAGAAGCCCAGGTCGATCAGGCCGAGGGAGACCAGCAGCACGTCCGCCCGGTGCGCGCGGACCGCCTCGCCGATGAGCGGGGCCATGTGCAGCCAGCCCTCGCCCCACCCGGCGAGGTGGAAGTGCGGGAAGTCCGGGTCGGCGTACTCGTACGAGGTCGGCGTGTCCGTCGCCTTGTCGTACAGCGTCTCGCGCGGGCCGACCATGGCGAACGGGCCGCCGTAGGTCGCGCGCAGGTGCTGCCAGATCCGGTAGCGCCATGTGTGTTCGCCCGCGCTCCCGATCGTCATGGAGTCGCCTACGGGCATGAACCTGAGCATCCGCTCATGATGGACGATCAGTGGCCGATCGCCGGAGCCGGTGGGGTGTGAGGCCTGCCACGATGGCAGGCTTGGGGCATGCGTCGCTTCCTCGCGTTCCTCGGCGCCGGCTTCCTCGTCGGCGCGCTCGCCCTGCCCGCAGCCGCAGCACCCTCCGACGACGGTGACGGCAAGGGCGACAAGGGGTTCACGATCACCGACTCCCGCATCACCGAGTCCAGCGGCCTCGCCGCCTCGCACCTCCACCCCGGCATCTACTGGACGCACAACGACAGCAATGACGGCCCGTACATCTACGCCGTCGACAGCAGCACCGGCAAGACGGTCGCGACCGTCACCTTCAGCGGTGTCGGCAAGCCGCGTGACGTCGAGGCGATCTCCATCGGACCGGACAACCAGATCTACGTCGGCGACATCGGCGACAACCTCGACGGGACCTGGCCCTACGTCTGGATCTACAAGCTGCCCGAGCCGAAGGTCCTCAAGGACCAGACGATCAAGGCCACGCAGTACGTCGTGAAGTACTCGGACGGGGCCCGCAACGCCGAGTCGCTGGTCGTGCACCCCAAGACCGGGCGCGTCTACATCATCGACAAGAAGGAGGACGGCGGGCATCTCTTCGAGGGCCCGGCCAAGCTCTCCTCCTCCGGCACCAACTACTTCAAGCCGATCGCCTCCGTCGACCTCTGGGCCACCGACGCCGCCTTCTCGCCCAACGGCCGACAGCTCGCCGTACGCGGCTACTTCGGCGGTATCTACTACGACTGGAACGGCGGCAAGATCAAGCGCAAGGGTCGCCTCGACGTGCCCTTGCAGGGGCAGGGCGAGTCCGTCAGCTACTCCGCCGACGGCACCAAGCTGATGTACGGCAGCGAGGGCACCGACAGCCCGGTGCAGGCGGAGGACGCGCCGGACGGTGCCACGTCCGCCTCCAAGTCACCCTCGGAGGGCGGGAGTTCGGCGAGCGGCGACGACAGCGGCAGCGGCTCGGGGAAGAACCTGAAGGTGGGCGCCGTCGCCGTCCTGATCGTCTTCGGAGCCGTGATCGGGCTACGACGGCTGACCCGCCGCACCTGAGGCCGCGACGCTACTCCGCCGCCCGCTCGCCGGGCGCCGCCTCCACCGGCCGCACCTCGTAGTGCATCGTCCGCGTCCGCATGAGCCGGTGGGTGAGCGGTACGAGCAGGCCCTGCAGGACGGGGTACTTGCGCCGCAGCAGCCGTGCCGCGTGCTTCTCCTCCGGGCTGCCGTGGTCCAGCAGACGGGTGCGCGCGTGGATCTCCGGGCCGGTGGGCCTGCCGCGGACGGTGGCGGGGGCCAGCTCCACCTCCGGGCGGTTGCGGAGCCGTTTCACCTTCCAGGCCGTGCCCGGTGTGCGGAAGTACGCGTGGTCGCCCTCGACGGCGATGCTCACCGGGGTGCCGACGCCCGTGCCGTCCTTCCTGTGTGTCGTGAGGAGGACCGCGTACTGCTTGACGAAGGGGACGAATTCCGGTTGCGAAGTCGGATTGGCCATACCTCCATGGAGCCACCGGCCGCCCCGCTTGTCACGTCCCGCGACGCAGCTCGACGAGGACCTCAAGACCGTCCAGGATGCGGCCGAGCCCGAACTCGAAGTGGTCGAAGCCGGCGGTGAAGGTGTCGGGGGAGAGGGACGCGAGGGTCGGGTAGGCGCCGGTCGCCATGGCCTTCTCCAGGGCCGGGACCTGGGCGCCGTAGAACTCCGCGTCGGTCAGGCCGGTGGAGCGGGCCGCCTCCTCCTGGTGGACCTGGGTGCGGGCGGCGCCGACGACATAGCCGTCGATCATGACGACCGTCGAGACGAGTTCCGGGTCGGTCAGGCCCATCGGGCGGATGCGGCCGAGCAGGTGCTCCAGGGTGGCGAGGGCGCGCGGGCCGAGCAGCGGGCGGGACTGGTTGACGCGCAGCAGCCATGGGTGGCGGCGGTGCACGGCGAGTGCGTCGCGGGCCGCGCCTTCCAGGGCCGCCCGCCAACCGGCGTCGCCGGCTCGGGTGTTGGGGCGGTCCGGGAAGCGGACCCGGTCCAGCATCAGGTCGAGGAGTTCGGCCTTCCCCGGGACGTACCGGTACAACGACATGGCGCCCGTGCCCAGTTCGGTGGCCACCCGCCGCATGGAGACCGCGTCGAGCCCCTCCCCGTCCGCGATGCGGATGGCCGCGTCCACGATCCGGTCGACGCTCAGGCCCGGCTTCGGGCCGCGGCTGGGGCGGGGGCCGGTGTCCCACAGCAGTTCGAGGGTGCGGCCGATGTCACCGCTGCCGCTGGATTCCTGACCGCCGCTCGCGGGCCTGCTCGTCATGGGGGGAGTCTAGGTCCGGGACCAAAACCGAGTACACCGTACGCGTAATCGGATACGGTGCACTCAGTTCGGGAGGGAGGGAACCATGAGCAGCCACGGATACGTCGTGGAGGCCGAGGCGCTGGAGAAGCGCTACGGCGACAAGCGCGCCCTCGATGGCTTCGACCTCGCCGTCCGCGAGGGCACCGTGCACGGCCTGCTCGGCCCGAACGGCGCCGGCAAGACCACCGCCGTACGCATCCTCTCCACGCTCGTCCGGCTCGACGGCGGCAAGGCGACCGTCGCCGGACTCGACGTGGCCCGGGAGCCGCGCCAGGTGCGTTCGCGCATCGGACTCACCGGCCAGTACGCGGCGATCGACGAGATCCTCACCGGCCGGCAGAACCTGGAGATGTTCGGCCGCCTCTTCCATCTCGGGCGCAGACGCGCCAAGTTGAGGGCGACCCAACTCCTGCGCCAGTTCGACCTGGAGGCCGCCGCCGACAAGGGCGCGGGCGGCTACAGCGGTGGCATGCGCCGCCGCCTGGACCTGGCGGCATCGATGATCCTGGCCCCGGCCGTCCTCTTCCTCGACGAACCGACCACCGGCCTCGACCCACGCAGCCGGGGCGAAGTCTGGGAAGCGGTGCGGGAGTTGGTGGCGGACGGCACCACGGTCCTCCTCACCACCCAGTACCTGGAGGAGGCCGACCGGCTCGCCTCCCGCATCACCGTCATCGACCAGGGCCGGGCCATCGCCGACGACACCCTCGACGGCCTCAAGAACCGCGTCGGCGGTGACCGCGTCGAGGTCGTGGTCCGCGAACCCGCCCACATCCCCTACGCGTTGCAGGCCGTCGCCCGGGTCGCCCACGGCGGCGAACCGGAGGCGGACATCGCGGAGTTGCGCGTCCACGCGCCCGTCGCCGACCGGGTGGGCTCCCTCACCGAAGTGGCCCGGTTCCTCCAGCACTACGGCATCCCGGTCGAGGACATCGGCCTGCGCCGCCCCAGCCTGGACGACGTGTTCCTCCGGCTGACGGGCCGCCGTACCGAAGAAGAACCCGCGCCGGAACCGGAACCTGAGACCGAGGGGGCGGCGGTATGAGCAGCGGTGTGTCGACGGCGTCCGACGGCACCGGACGGACGTACCGCAGACGCCCCCAGCACGGCCGCCTCTTCTGGACGGTCGCCGACTGCTGGAACGTGGTGCGGCGCGGACTGACCCACTACCGGCGCCAACCGGTCAGCATCCTCTGGCAGTTGGGCTTCCCGATCCTGTCCGTGCTGCTGTACGGGTACGTCTTCGGCAAGGCCATCCAGGTGCCGGGCGGCGGCGACTACAAGGCGTTCCTGATGCCGGGGATGTTCGTGATGACCGTCGCCATGGGCTTCGTCTCCACGGCGACGATCTTCGTCAACGACTCCAAGAAGGGCGTCATCGACCGGTTCCGCTCCATGCCGATGGCGCCGTCCGCGGTGGTCGCGGGCCGGGGCGCGACCGATCTCATCGTCTCCTGCGCCGAGTTGGGCATCATGATGGCCACGGCGTACGGCATGGGCTGGCGCCCGGAGTTCGGCACGGGGCCCCACCTGGGCACCGGCCTCGGCATCGACATCGGCCTCGGCCTGGACTTCGTGAAGGCGGTGGCCCTGCTCCTGGCGCTCCGCTTCGCGCTGATTTGGGTGGGTGTGTGGCTGGGGTTGCTGCTCCCGGGCCCGGAACAGGTGGGCGGCCTGTTCGCGATCGTCTTCCCCCTGACGATGATCTCCAGCATCTACGTCTCCCCGACCCAGATGCCCCACTGGCTCGGCCAGGCCGCGCTCTGGAACCCCCTCTCGTCCACGGCGGGCGCCGCGCGAGCGCTGTTCGGCGCCCCGACGGGGCAGGGCACGTCCTGGCCGGAGCAGCACGCGCTGCTGCTGGCGGGGGCGTGGCCGGCGGCGCTGACGCTGCTCTTCCTGCCGCTGGCGGTGCGGAGGTTCCGCAGGCTGAGCCGGTAGCTGTTCGCCAGGGAGGACGGTCGGCTCAACCGGCCAAGGGGCACGGCAGGTTGGGCCTGGCGCGGTTCGGTGTGCAGGTGACGAGGGCGAGGGACAGGTAGGTCGGCCGTTCGAGATAGAAGCCGTACGGCGAATCGTCACCTGAGCCCAGCCGTGCGGTGGCGGAGGCGACGAGGGTGGCGAGGTGGGTGGCGTCGCGATGCGCGTCGTTCGCGAACCGGGGCTGATACACGACGAGTTGATCACCGAGCCAGGCTGCCGCGTCGGCCGGGGCCGCCCATGTTCCGCGTACCAGCGAGGGCGGTTCGATCAGTCAGTACGAGGTTTCCAGCGGGGGCAGATCGATGGTGGGGAACTCTGCGGCCACTTCGCGGTAGCGCTGGATCAACTCAGGGCGGCTGCCGGATGGGGGTGGCTCGGGGTGGGGCGGGCGGCGTGGACCCGCAGGTGCTCGCGCTGCTGGTGATAGGCCCAGTAGGCCGGGAAGTCGCCGTTGCTGACGGCCGCCCGCAGCTTGAGGACCGCTGGATCCGTGACGTTCGGCCCTGTCCGGTCACGGGCTTGGCCCCTACGCTGTTTGGAGGGGTGGGCGCGGGACTGCGCGGAGGTCGTGGGTGTCCTTTTTCGCCGCGTCAGGGAACCGGAAGTACGCCCCTCATGCCTGAGGAGATGCCATGAGAGTTCTCGTCGCCTACGCCACCCGCCACGGTGCCACCGCCGGGATCGCCGAACGGATCGCGGCTGCCCTCACACGGGCGGGCCTGTCCGCCGAGGCCCGACCAGTCGAGGACGTCAGGGACATCGAACCCTACGACGCGGTCGTCCTTGGCGGCGCGGCATACATGTTCCACTGGCTCAAGCCGGCTGTGACGTTCTGCCGGCGGCATGGCACGCAGCTCGCGGCGCGGCCGGTGTGGCTGTTCAGCAGCGGCCCGCTCGGCACCGACCCGGTGGACAAGGACGGAAACAACGTCCTTGAAACCTGTCGGCCGAAGGAGTTCGACGAGCTCACGAAGCTGTTGCACCCTCGGGGTGAGCAGGTCTTCCACGGCGCCTACAACCCGGACGCACCGCCGATCGGTCTGGGCGAGCGACTTGTACATCACCTGCCGGCCGCACGGGAGGCTTTGCAGGCCGGCGACTTCCGTGACTGGCCGGCCATCGAGGCCTGGGCAGCACAGATCGCCGCTGAGCTGGAGACCGGTCAGCCGCGGACAGCGATCTGACGGCTTTCGGGAACGCCTTCTCCGCCGGGTGTAGTTCGTTTTGAGGGGTCGGGTGACGTGGGATTTCGTCTTCGGAGAGTCCGGTAAGTCCTCTGTGACTCCTCCCCCGGCTGAAGCCGGGGGCTTTTCGCTATGCCGGGTTGGCGTTGCGACGGACCAGCCCGGCCCGTAGAACGTTGGTGGCTCCGACTGTGTCGGCGTGTGCGGTGTGGCCGCAGGCGACGCAGTGGAACTTCTCCTGTGTGAGCCGGTTCTCCCTGGCGGTGTGCCCGCATTCGGGGCAGGTGCGGGAGGTGTTGCGGGGGTCCACGGCGATCACTTCCCGTCCGGCGCTTTCAGCCTTGGCGTGGAGGATCGTCAGGAACACCCCCCAACCGGCGTCGGCGATCGACTTGTTGAGCCCGGCCTTGGCGGCGGCCCCGTTGGGCAGGAAGGTGCCCGGCCGGTCGGGGTCGGGCTTCGGTGCGGGGGCCTTGATCATGTTGCGGATCTTGAGGTCTTCGTGCGCGATGACGTCGTGTGCGCGGACCAGTCCGAGGGCGGTCTTGTGTGCGTGGTCTAGCCGCTGACGCCGTACCTTGCCGTGGAGCTGGGTGACCTTGTCCACCGCGCGCTGGTGGTTGGCGGTGCGGTCCTTGGCCGTGCGGCGCGGGAACCGGGACAGGGCCTGCTGCGCGGCTTCGAGCTTGGCGGCCGCGCGGCGGCCGTGGCGCGGGTTGGGTACGAACTCGCCGTTGGAGTCGGCGAGGAAGTTCGCGATGCCCAGGTCGATGCCGACCACGCTGCCGGTCGCGGGCAGCGGTTTTGGCTGGTCCTGTTCGGCGGTGAGCACGACGAACCACTTGCAGCCCTCGCGCTTGACGGAAACGGTCTTGACCCGGCCGGCCACCGGGCGGTGCTGGTTGACTTTCACATGCCCGACTCCCTGGAGGCGGACACGGGTGAGGGGGTCGTACGGGGCGGAGTTCCACCGGCAGCCGTCGCCGTCCTTGGGGGAGTCCACCGTGTCGAACCGGTTCACCCCGCGAAAGCGCGGGTAGCCGGGTGCCTCACCGGACTTGACCCGGCGGAAGAACGCGGCGAACGCCTTGTCCAGACGGCGCAGGGTGGCCTGCTGCGAACTGAACGACCAGCGGCCCTGACGCTCCGGGTCGAACGCCCGGATCTCCTTGAGCTGCGCCGACTGCATCCCGTACTTGACGGTGGTCTTCGACGGGTGCCGGTAGGCGTCGCGGCGTTCGTGCAACGCCGCGTGGTAGAGGGAGCAGTGGTCGCGCAGCATCTCGGCGAGCGCCTGGGCCTGGCGCACGGTGGGCCGCAGAAGGAACTTGTACGCACGGATCATCCAGCCCACCCCCTCCGGTCGAGTTCACTTGATCCTAATACACTTGGCATATGTCACCACGCTGGGCACCAAATCCCGATATCCGACGGGGAAATCATGTCGTTTCCAACCTCCATGCCCACTTGGTGTTTGTCACCAGGTACCGGCGTGAGATCTTCAACGACGAGATGCTGACGCGCTGCGAGACGATCATGCGGGACGTGTGCGAGAGCTTCGGCGCGGAACTGCGCGAGTTCAACGGCGAAGGCGATCACGTCCACCTGCTCGTGCACTACCCGCCGAAGATCGCCCTGTCCAAGCTCGTCAACTCCCTCAAGGGCGTCAGCTCCCGCTACCTGCGGGCGGAATACACCGGCCGGATCAACCGGATCGGGATGGGCTCGGTGTTCTGGTCCCCGTCCTACTTCGCGGGGTCCTGCGGCGGCGCACCGCTGAGCATCGTCAAGGACTACATCGACAACCAGAAACGCCCCGCCTGACCGTCACCACGCGGACGCAGTGATCTCCGGCGCTCCGCGACTCCGGACCGAGGATCACATTCCCGCCCGGCCTGAAGGCCGGGATTCCCTGCGAAGATCAAAGGATGGAGGCACTGTCGGCCGGATTTGTCACGGTGCGGGGCTCGGGGACGTCACCCACGCCGCCGTTTTGCTTCGCCCGGACGCACAGCCCGACGTAGACCAGGTCGAGCACGCTGCACATGATGCCGAGCCCGAGCAGGAACCCGCCGTCATCCTCAAGAGTGCCAAAAAGGATCGTGGGCGCGAGCGTGCCGAGCCACTTGGCCACCGCGATCGTCACCGACTGCCCCCGCAGCCCGCGTCGCGCGACGAACATCGCGATGAACAGCGCGGACATCAGCAGGTTCTGGAGAAACGCCGAGTAGCCGGCCGCGTCCTCCGAACCGAACTTCGCCAGAAACAGCCACTGCACCGCGAACGACATCCCGAACAGCAGCACGCTCAGCCCTGCGAACATCCGCGGCGTGACGAACGACGGGAACTCGGCGCGGCCGTACCGGAAGAACGTGTACACGATGACCGCGTCGGCGATGCCCCACACCAGGTTGATGCCGCCCTGCACCGACGGGTCGAAGGCCAGGTTGTGCACCGCGTACGTCCACTCCCACGCGAAGTTCAGACCCAGCGCTACGGCGGGCATGGCGTAGGTGTGCTCGCGCACCCCGACCCGGATCGCTTCGATGTACACGATCGTCCAGGCGATGCCGCTCGCGAGGATGAGGGTGATGTGCATCTGCGTCTCCTATTGCGGATCTTCGAGGGGTCGCGCGGACGCTAACAGACACGTCCAGGGATGTATGTGAGCGATGACCGTTCTACCGAAGTGTGACGGGCGGGAGTCGCCATACGTAGGGGTCGGGCGTCCGGACTTCTTGTGCAAGCTCCGTGTCGCTCAGGGGAGTTGGGCGGGTGAGCAGGCGCGCCGTCGCCTCATAAAGTCGCCGGAACATGAGCCTGAACTCCCTCCAGGTCGAACCTCGCCCACACGCACTTCGCGTACGGCTCCTGTCGGCACCCCCACTGGTCGGCCAGCGCCGCGACGAGCGCGAGGCCGCGTCCGCCCTCTTCCTCCGGGGTCGAGTCGTAGGGTCGGGGGAGTCTGTCCCGGTCCGGGTCCGAGACCTCAAGGATCAACTCCGTGTCGTCGACGGTGAGTTCGACCTTGATCTGGGAGTGGGAGACCTTGCAATGGGTCACGGCGTTGGTGACGAGTTCGTTGGCCAACAGGGTTACGGCGTCGGCGAGTTCGTCGGTGATGCCCCAGTCGGCGAGGGCCTTGCGGACGCGTTGGCGGGCGGTGGGGACGTGGCTTCGGTGTTTGGGGATGCGGAAGCTTTCGGACGCGGGCATGGGGAACTCCGTCCTGACGTGGCGTCAAGTTGGGCTGCGCTGCGGCGCCTTCATGAAGCTACGGTCGGATTCGGCGCCTGCGCAACAGGTTCGAGTGAATGCATTCACCCGTCCACTTGATCGAGTGAACCGTTCTCGAAGGTGGCGACCCGTGTGGCATCGTTGCGGCAGAAGAGGGGAGGGCCCATGCCCGCAGGTGGACGACCGACGGTGCGCAGCAGGCGTTTGGGTACGGCGCTCAGGCAGTACCGGCACGCGGCCAAGCTCGATCAGCCGCAGGCCGCCGAGGTCATCGCGGCAAGTCAGGCCAGGATCAGCCGTCTTGAGAGTGGTCATGTCACGGCGCGCGTGATTGAAGTGCGGCTGCTGCTGGATGCGTACGGCGTCACCGACCCTGAAGTGCGGGCCAAGCTGGAGGAGTTGGCCAAGCGCTCGAAGAATCGGGGTTGGTGGCTGGAGCATGCGCAACATCTGCAGCCGGACTACTTGGACCACATCGCGTTGGAGGACGACGCGACCTATATCCGACAGTGGCAACCGGCGCTGGTGCCTGGGTTGTTGCAGACTCCGGCCTACGCTGAGGCGATCATCGCGGCAGGGCCCGACTACATCGCTCCGGAAAATCTTGAGCAGTTGGTGAAGGTCAGGGAAGGGCGCCAGGCGAAGATCGGGGAGGGCGGGGCGTCGTACACGGCCATCTTCTGGGAAGCCGCCGTCGTGCACCCATTGGTGAACGTCGACATCCACCGGGAGCAACTGTCCAAAATCCTCGCGGCCATGAAGAGGCAGAACGTCACTGTGCAGGTTCTGCCGCTCAGCGCGGGAGTGCTCGTGGGCTCGATCCCGGCGTTTTCATCGTTCAGCTTCGACTCGGAGCCCGCTGTCGAAGCTGTGGCCATGGAGAACCTGCGTGGTACGTCGGTCCTCGAAGCGCCAGATGATCTCGCGGCTTACGGCAACGCGTTCGACCTACTACGATCGGCGGCACTGGCACCGGAGGCGAGCGCGCGGCTCATCCGGGACGTACTGCGGAGCATGAAGGAAGAATGATCGTGACCGAGGTTGTGGGCGCATTTCGAAAGTCGTCGTACTCCGCGCAGCAGGGCGACTGCGTCGAGGTCGCCGACACCGCATCCCACTGCCGCGCTGTCCGTGACAGCAAGCACCCGGAAGACGACGCCCCCCTCCTCACCGTCTCCCGGGAAGCCTGGCGCAGCTTCGTCCAGTACCTCTGAACTACCCGCGAGGCAACGACGTGTTCGTGACCGGGAGTTGCCGCTCCGCCCCCGCCACGTACAAATCCCGCGGCGCCGTGCGCAGCACAAACGTGTCGTCGTAGCCCGTGACGCGGACCGACAGGACGAAGGAGCCGCCGTACGTGGCGACCGTCTTCACGTCGTACTCCTGCTCCCAATAGGTCTGCAGGAAGACCTCGGTGCCCGCGGGCTGGACCCCCTTGGGGAGGGTGACCTTGCCCGTGACGACGAGGACGTCGCCGGACTTCACCTTCTTCTTGCTGACCCGGTAACTGACCGAGCTGGACTGGGCGTTGGCGGTCACGGTGGTGTCCGCGTAGTAGCCGTCCTGCGGGGTGTCGAGGTCGCCGTCCACGTCGTAGAGGGCCGTGATCTCCACCCCCTGCTGGACGTTGAGCAGGCTGCTGCCGGTCGTGTGGTCGATGGCCACGTCAGGGATGGTGAACTTCCCGTTCGCGTCGGTGACCGGCGTGCCCAGGTCGCGGGGCTCGTAGTAGGTGGGGTCGATCGGGTCGCCCCACGGGTTCCAGGTGGTGAACCTGACGACTTCCTGCACGGTGACGGGGATGTTCGGCGCGGGCGTGCCGTCGGCCTTGGTGACCGTGCCGGTGACGTCGACGCGGCGGTCGGCGGAGGTGGTGGCGGCCGGGTCGGTGGTCACCTTCAGGACGTAGGCGTCGCCGGGGGAGGGGGCTGCGGAGGCGGTGGGCGCGGACAGGGTGCCGACGGCGAGCAGTAGCGCGGCGGTGGCGGCGAGCCGCGTCGGCAGGGATTTTCTGGGCATGGGGCAACTCCAACTTCGGTCGGGAGTTCAGGAGTTGCGCCGCGGAGGTGCGACGCAACGGGTTCGACCGGTGGAGTGGGGTGGGAGTTGTTCCCTGTGCTGTCGCTGTTACGTGGCTGTGGCGGGGGGTGGGTTTGTCCCGGTTACGGGTTCACCTCGATGTCGGGCGCAGGCCGCCCGCCGTCTTCTACGACGCCGAAGGGCGCCCCGCAACCAACTCCGCGGGGCGCCCTTCGTGTCGTGGCCGAGAAGGCCGTAGCCGAAAGGTCAGAGCTTCTCGATCACATAGTCGATGCACTTCGTCAGGGCCTCGACGTCCGCCGGGTCGATCGCCGGGAACATCGCCACGCGGAGCTGGTTGCGGCCGAGCTTGCGGTAGGGCTCGGTGTCGACGATGCCGTTGGCGCGCAGGACCTTGGCGATCGCCGCCGCGTCGATCTCGTCGGCGAAGTCGATCGTGCCGATGACCTGCGACCGCTTGGTGGGGTCGGACACGAAGGGGGTCGCGTGCTTCGACTCCTCCGCCCAGCTGTAGAGGCGGTTCGACGAGTCCTTCGTGCGGGCCGTCGACCAGGCCAGGCCGCCCTGGCCGTTGATCCACTCCAGCTGCTCGTTGAGGAGGAACAGGGTGGCGAGGGCCGGGGTGTTGTACGTCTGGTTCTTGCGGGAGTTGTCGATCGCCGTCGGGAGCGAGAAGAACTCCGGGACGTGGCGGCCGGACGCGTGGATGCGCTCCGCGCGCTCGATCGCGGCCGGGGAGAAGACGCCGATCCACAGGCCGCCGTCGGAGGCGAAGGACTTCTGCGGGGCGAAGTAGTAGACGTCCGTCTCGGTGATGTCGACCGGGAGGCCGCCCGCGCCCGAGGTGGCGTCGACCAGGACCAGCGCGCCGTCGTCGGCGCCCGCGACGCGCTTGATGGGCGCGGCCACACCCGTCGACGTCTCGTTGTGCGTGAACGCGTACACGTCCACGCCCGCCTCGGCGGCCGGGTCCGGGTGCGTGCCGGGGTCGGACGCGATGACGGTCGGCTCGGCCAGCCACGGGGCCAGCTTGGCCGCCTTGGCGAACTTGGAGCTGAACTCCCCGAAGTTCAGGTGCTGCGACTTGTTCTCGATGAGGCCGTGGGTCGCGACGTCCCAGAAGGCCGTCGAGCCGCCGTTGCCGAGGACGACCTCGTAGCCCTCGGGGAGGGAGAACAGCGCGGAGACGCCCTCGCGCACCTTGCCGACCAGGTTCTTCACCGGGGCCTGGCGGTGGGAGGTGCCCAGCAGAGACGTACCGGTGGCGGCCAGCGCGTCCAGCGCCTCCGTCCGCACCTTGGAGGGGCCAGCGCCGAACCGTCCGTCGGCGGGCTTGATGTCAGCGGGAATCTCGATATCAGCCACGAGCCGGAGCGTATCCCCTCGGTGAAACCGGACGGAAACGCGTCCGTTCGATGAGACGACCGCTCCGGCCGCTGGACAGACGGTGAGCTACGGCGTCAGCCGCACCGGCAGCTCGAAGATGTCGTTCTGCGTCACCACCGGCTTGTTGCGCAGCTCGCTCGCCGGGACCGCCAGGTCCAGGTGCGGGAAGCGCTCGTAGAGGGCGGGGAGCGCCACGTCCGCCTCCAGGCGCGACAGGGCCGCGCCGGGGCAGACGTGCGGGCCGTGGCCGAAGGAGATGTGCCGGTTCTCGCTGGTGCGGGTGATGTCGAACTCGCCGGCCGTCGGGCCGTGCGCCTGCTCGTCGCGGCCGATCGCGGCGTACGACACGATCAGCGCGTCCCCGGCGGGGAGGACCTTGTCGCCGACCTGGACGTCCTCCGTGGCGAAGCGGATCAGGACGTGCGAGGTGGGCGTGGAGTGGCGCAGGGTCTCCTCGACCACCGAGGACCAGTCGGCCTCGCCGGCCAGCACCAGGGCGCGCTGGACGGGGTGTGTCGACAGGTTGACGACCGCGTTGACGATCAGCGAGATCGTCGTCTCGTGGCCCGCCGCGACCATCAGCTGGAGTGTGGAGACGATCTCCTCGTCGGTGAGGTGGTCGCCGTCCTCGGAGGCCGCGATCAGGGCCGACGTCAGGTCGTCGCCGGGCTCCGCGCGCTTGGCCGCGACCGTCGCCGCCATGATGCCCGCGAGTTCCGTGAGGGTGGCTATCACCTCGGCCGGCGGGGTCTGCGTCGAGAAGAACTTCTCGAACAGCTCCTTCAGGCGCGGGAGTTGGGACTCCGCGATGCCCATGAGGTCGGCGATGACGTACATGGGCAGCGGGTACGCGAACTCCGCCTTCAGGTCGACGACTTCACCCTCGGCGGCCTCAACTCCGTCGAGCAGCCCCTCCGTCAGTTTCGCGATCCGCTCCCGCATCTGCTCCACCCGGCGCGGGGTGAGCGCCTGCGCGACCAGCGTCCGCATCCTGCGGTGGTCGGCGCCGTCCACGGTCAGCATGGAACGGCCCGGGTTCGCCAGCCCGATCAGCGGCCAGTCCGGGGGTATCTCCCCGCGCTGCCAGGCCCCCCACACGTTGATGTCCTTCACCAGCCGCGGATCCGTGAGCAGCTGTTTCGCCTCGGCGTGATGGGTCACGGCCCATACGGGCACCCCACCGGGGAGTTCTACGGCGGCCAGCGGACCGGCCGCCCGAAGCCTGGCGCTCTCGCCGTCCAGGTCGCCGACGAAGGGGTCGAGAACGATGCGCGTGCTCATACGGGCGTGCCTCCCAGGGCAGGACTCAACGATCGGAACTCGGAAGTCGGAAGTCGGGACTCGGAACTCAGAGCGCGGGTACGGGCGTGAACCGCACCGGCAGCGCGGTCAGTCCCCGCAGCCACGGCGAGGGGCGCCGCGTCAGGGAGTCGGCCGGTACCGCCAGGTCGATGTCCGGCAGCCGGTCCAGTACGACCTCGATGCCCGTCCGCGCGATGACCTCGGCGACCTCCTGCGCGGGGAACGGACACCGGTGCTCCCCGTGCCCGAAGGAGAAGTGCGCGTTGTTGCCGCCGGTGAGCGCGGAGCCGTCGGTGCGGACCTGGGGGTCGGAGTTGGCGCCCTGGAGGCCGAGGAGGAGCAGGTCGCCGGTGCGGATGCGGCGGCCGCCGAGCTGGGTGTCGCGGGAGGCCCAGCGCCCGGCCACGTTCTGGGTCGGGGTGTCCTCCCACAGGACCTCGTTCATCGCCTCGGCGACACTGTTGCGGCCACCGAAGAGGGAGGCCGCGAAACGGTCGTCCGTCAGCATCAGCCGCAGCGAGTTGCCGATCCAGTCGGCGGTCGGCTGGTGGCCGGCCGCCATCATCACCATCAGGTCCTGGGCGATCTCCACGTCGTCGAAGCCGGACTCGTGCGCCAGCATCCGCGACACGACGTCGTCGGCCGGCTCGTCCTTCCGGTCGGCCAGCAACCGCCCCATGGACGTGGCGAGATGGGTCTGCCCGGCGATCGCGCGATCCCGGCCGTCGATCATGTCGTTGAGCGCGGTGACCAGTCCCGGGCCCTGCTCGTCCCGGAAGCCGTAGAGCCGGGCCAGGACCCGCACCGGCAGCAGCATCGCGTAGTCGCCGACGATGTCCGTCTCGCCCTTGGCGCAGATCCCGTCGATCAGCTCGTCCGCGAACTTCTCGGTGTACGACCGCAGTTCGGACGGATCCACGGCCTCCAGCGCGTCGCTGATCATGCCGACACGCTCGCGGTGCCGTTCGCCGACCGTGTAGAGGATCGACGGCTGCTTGCGGCCGATCATCGGCAGCAGCGGCCAGTCGTCGGGGATGTGGTCCCACTGGCTCCACAGGTCCGAGTCACGGCTGAACAGCACGGGATCGCCGGTGACTTGGTGCAGTTCGCGGTAGCCGAGCACCAGCCAGGCCGGGATGTCGCCGTCCAGCACCACGGGCGTCACGGAGCCGTGCTCGCGCCGCATCTCCCGGTACAGCTGCGCCGGTTCGGTCTGGAACCTGGGTCCACTCAGCGGTACGGGCGCGGTCACAGAGCCAACTCCTGGTGGGGGACGGGGACTTGCAGACGGGCGGGGCCCTGGGTGCCGTAGGAACTCTTGACGTGTTCGACCAGGGTGATCAGGACCTGCTTCGCGGACGCGCGGGAGCGGGCGTCGCAGTCCAGGAGGGGGACGTGCGGGTCGAGGTCGAGGGCCTCGCGGATCTGCCGCGGGGTGTAGGCGGGGCCGCCGAAGTCGTTGCAGGCCACGATGAAGGGGGTGCCGTGGTGTTCGAGGCGGTCGATGGCGTACCAGGAGTCGCCGATGCGGCGGGTGTCGACGAGGACGACCGCGCCGAGCGTCCCGGAGAACAGCCGGTCCCAGAGGAACCAGAACCGTTCCTGGCCGGGGGCGCCGAACAGGTAGAGCACATTGCGGGCGTCGAGCGTGATGCGGCCGAAGTCGAAGGCGACGGTCGTCGCGGACTTGCCGCGCACCTCGCTGATGTCGTCGACGGCTTCGCCGGCCTTGGTCATCGTCTCCTCGGTGTTGAGGGGACGTATCTCGCTGACCGAACGGACCAGGGTGGTCTTGCCGACGCCGAAGCCGCCGACGACCACGATCTTGATGCCGTTGTCGGCGGAGGCACCCAAGGGGGTGCGCGCGTCAGAGGTTGCGGAGTCCAACGAGCACCTGTTCCAGGACGTCGGGATCGGACACGGCCCTCCGCGGATGCCGGGCACTGACCCGGCCGGCCGCGAGAAGGTCGGAGAGGAGGATCTTGGTGATGCTCACCGGGAGCCTCAGCTCGGCCGCCAACTCCACCACCGCGGTGGGGTGTTCGGTGAGCCGCAGGATCGCCGCGTGCTCCGACTGCATGCCGGTCACCGGATCGCACTCGGCGACCACGAGGGTCACCAGGTCGAACGGGTTGTCCGGTGCGGAACGGGCGCGGCCCCCGGTGAGCGTGTAGAGGCGGTCGGGTGAGTCGTCCCTGCCGGGGCGGCTCATCACGAACGGGGTTCCGCGCGCAGGTGCTCGCCGAGCTGTTCGACCAGCTCGCTCATGTTGTGCCCGATCAGACCCGCGTCCGCGTCCTCCGCGGTGACCAGCGCCAGATGCGCGCCCTCGCCCGCCTCGACGATGAACAGCACCCCGCCGTAGAACTCCGTCATCGCGGAGCGCACACCCCCGCTGCCGTCCCCGAACTCCACCGACGCGCCGTGCGACAGCGACTGGATCCCGGCGGCGATCGCGGCGAGCTGGTCGGCCTGGTCGACGGAGAGTTCGGGCGTCCGGCACAGCTTCAGGCCGTCCCGGGACAGCACCAGCGCGTGTCGCGCGCCCGGGGTGCGCTCCAGGAGGCCCTCGATGAGCCAGGTGAGCTTCTCGTCGGCGGTGGTCGTGCCGGTCATGAGGTGGGGTTGCCTTCCGGGTGCGGACGGGTGAGGGACGTGGTCGGTTCGGAGCGCTCCGGCTCCGACTCCGGTACGGGCGCGGGCTGTTCGGTCATCGTGTCGAACTCCGGTACGGACGAGCGCCGTTCGGCCGTAGTCGCGCCGAACTCCCTTACAGGCGCGGGCCGTTCGGCGTTCGCACCGGACTCCGGTACGGGCGTGCCCTGTTCGACGGTCGCGCCGAACTCCGGTACGGGCGGGAGCTGTTCGATCATCGCGCCCCGTACGGCCTGGCGGAAACTGTTGAAGCGAGTCGCCCGGGCCAGGGTGTCGTCGGCCGTGGGCGCGGGACGCGGCAGCACGGGAGCCGCCGCCTCCGCCCGCGCGCGTGAACGCTCGGCCTCCGCCAGCGCCTGGCCCCGGCGCCGCTTGGGCAGGCCTTCGGGGAGGTCGCCCGGGGCGGCGTCCGGCCGCGACTCGGCGAGAACCTCCGACAAGGCGTCGGACAGCTCGTCGCGGTCCGGGGACTCGTGCGTGGGCACCGGGTCCGGGTCCAGGTCGGAGCCGGCGCGCGCGGAGGCGTACGACACCCGCAGCTGTCCCGGGACGAGCGGTTCCGGTGCGGTCTCCGGCTCCGGGTCCTTGTTCAGCGGTGCGGCCGACGGCTCGGGGAGCGCGAGGACCTCCTGCGGAGCCGCCGGGGCGTCCTGCGGCACCAGGATGTCCTGCGGTACGAGCATCAGGACGCCCGTGCCGCCGCGCGCGGAGGGCCGGTACGACACCTTCAGGCCGTACTTGCGGGCCAGCCGCCCGACGACCGCGAGGCCCAGCCGGGTGCCGGTGAGACCGCCCAGCTCGGCGGAGTCACCGCCCACGGCCCGTTCGGCGCGCCGGAGTTGGATGTCGCCCATGACCAGACCGCTGTCCTCGACGGACACGATGGCCCCGGCCGGCACCTCCTCGACGTACACATGCACCTCGGCGGTCGGCGGCGAGAAGTTCGCGGCGTTGTCGAGGAGTTCGGCGAGCGCGTGCATCACGCCCTCGGCCGCGTGCCCGGCGACGGCGGCGTCGCTCGTGGAGTGCACCCGCACCCGCTGGTAGCCGCTGATCCGGCCCATCGCGCCGCGCAGGATCGACTCCATGGCGATCGGACGGGCCCAACGCCGCCCGGAGCGTGCCCCGGTGAGGACGGCGACGGAGTCGGCGAGACGGCCCGCCTGCGCGGTGCGGTGGTCCAGGTGCAGCAGATCGGCGAGGACGTCCTCGTCGGAGTGCCGCTCCTCCATCGCGCGCAGGTCGGCGAGCATGCCGGTGGCCAGCGCCTGCATACGGCCCGCCGCGTTGGCGGTCGCGGACAGCGCGGCGGCCCGCTCCTGGGAGTCCCGGCGGGCCCGCTCGGCCAACTGCTTGTTCTCGGCGGTCAGTCGGGCCCGCTCCAGGGTGGATTCCTCCGTGAGGCGGCTGCGCTCCTCCGCGAAGGACGTGGTGAGCCGCATCCGCTCCTGGGAGAACTCGGAGGTCAACCGGGCGCGTTCCTGCGTGAGTTCGGCGGTCAGCCGGGCCCGCTCGTGGGTCAGCTCCTCGGTCAGCTGAACGCGCTCGCGGTCCAACTCCGTGCTCAGCCGCGCCCGTTCCTGCAGCAGCCGGCCCGCTTCCAGGGTGACGGCCTCCAGCCGGCGGCGGGTGACACGGGCGGTCTGGTAGGCGTGCGCCGCCGCCGCGACGGCCGCGCACAGCAGCAGCGCGCCGGCGCCCGCCGCGCAGGCGACCGCGAGGCGCTGCGAGCGGGGTGCCACGGAGACCGCGCCGGCGACCGCGAGTCCGGCCAGGACGGCGGTGAGCAGCGGGGCGGGGGCGAGGGTGCGGAAGGTGGGTCGTTCGCCGGGAAGCATGGGGGCGGTCATGAAGGGGGTCCTCGGTCGGTCCTCGGGCGTCTTTGGTCGGGTCCTCTGTCGTCCTCGGTCGTGTCCTCGGGGGGTGCTCGTGGTTCCTGGGCGAGAAGCGACACCGGGTGCTCAACTGTCGGTCACTATATGAGAGTTAGTGATCGAACTGGGGAGGTTCTGGATGCGTTTACAGAATCCGTCCATGCTGGGGGTATGCCGGATCTTCAGTCGGAGCTGACGAGAACCGTCCGGGGCGAGGTCGGTTTCGACGTCACGTCCCGGGCGCTCACGACGATGGACGCGTCCAACTACCGACGCGTCCCCCTGGGCGTCGTCGCACCCCGCGACGCCGACGACGTGGCGGCCACTCTCGCCGCCTGCCGGGCCCACGGAGTCCCGGTCGTGGCACGCGGCGGCGGCACCTCCATCGCCGGCCAGGCGACCGGCACCGGCGTGGTCCTCGACTTCACCCGCCACATGAACCGCCTGCTGTCCCTGGACCCCGCCGCCCGCACCGCCCTCGTCCAGCCCGGACTGGTCCTCGACCGCCTCCAACAGGCCGCCGCCCCACACCGGTTGCGCTTCGGCCCCGACCCCTCGACCCACAGCCGCTGCACCCTCGGCGGCATGATCGGCAACAACTCCTGCGGCTCCCACTCGGTCGCCTGGGGCACCACGGCGGACAACGTGAGCGAGCTGTCGGTCCTCACCGCACGCGGCGACTCCCTGCGCCTGGGCCAGGACTGGGCGGGCGCCCCGTCAGGCCTACGCCCCCTCGTGGAGGGCGAGTTGGCCCGCCTGCGCACCGGCTTCCCCGACCTCCCCCGCCGTATCTCCGGCTACGCCCTGGACGCCCTCCTCCCCGAGAAGGGCGCCGACGTCGCCCGCTCCTTCTGTGGCAGCGAGGGCACGCTGGGCATCCTCACGGAAGCGGTCGTACGACTCGTCGAGGCACCCCGCGCGCGTGCCCTCGCCGTGCTGGCGTACGCCGACGAGAGCGCGGCGGCGGAGGCGGCGGCCGGCCTGCTGGTCCACGGCCCGCTCACGATCGAGGGGATGGCCGCCGACCTGGTCCGCTCCACGGCCGACCTCCCCCGGGGCGGCGCCTGGCTGTTCGTGGAGACCGGCGGCGACACGGCGGCGGAGGCACGCGCGCGTGCCGGGACGATCGTCCGCGCGGCCGACGTCGTCGACTCCCTGGTGGTGACGGACCCGGCGGCCCAACGGGCGCTGTGGCGCATCCGCGAGGACGCGAGCGGTACGGCGACGAGGATGCCCGACGGCTCCGAGGCGTGGCCCGGCTGGGAGGACTGTGCGGTACCGCCGACCCAACTGGGCGCGTATCTGCGGGACTTCAGGGCGCTCCTCGGGACGTACGACCTGCGCGGCACGCCCTACGGCCACTTCGGGGACGGCTGCATCCACGTCCGCATCGACTTCGACCTGCTGACGTCGCCGGGCATCGCCCGCTTCCGCCGCTTCTCCGAGGACCTGGCCGACCTGGTCGTCGCCCACGGCGGCTCCCTCTCCGGCGAACACGGCGACGGCCAGGCCCGCGCGGAGTTGCTGCCGAAGATGTACGGCGACGAGATGGTGACCCTCTTCGAGCGCGCGAAAGCGGTATGGGACCCGGACGACCTCCTGAACCCCGGGATGCTGGTCCGCCCGGCCCCCCTCGACACGAACCTCCGCTTCGCCGTCCTGCCCCGCGAACCGGTGGACGTGGTCTTCGGCTACCCGCACGACGGCGGCGACTTCACGGCGGCGGTGCGGCGGTGCGTAGGAGTCGCCAAGTGCCGTACGACGGAGGCGTCCGGCCCCTCCGTGATGTGCCCGTCGTTCCGCGCGACCGGCGAGGAGGCGCACTCCACGCGCGGGCGGGCCCGGCTGCTGCACGAGATGCTCGCGGGCGAACTGGTCACCGACGGCTGGCGGTCGACGGAGGTCCGGGACGCGCTGGACCTGTGCCTGTCCTGCAAGGGCTGCCGCACGGACTGCCCGGTCGGGGTCGACATGGCCACCTACAAGGCGGAGTTCCTGCACCACCACTACGAGGGGAGACGGCGGCCCGCGTCCCACTACACGATGGGGTGGCTGCCGCGCTGGCTGCGGCTGGTGGAGCGGACGCATACGGCCTGGCTGGTCAACTCCCTTGCTGCGGTTGGCCCGTTGGCATGGCTGGCGAAGCGGCTGGGCGGGATCGCGCCGGAGCGGAGGTTTCCGCGGGTGGCGGGGGTGACGTTCACCAGGTGGTGGTCGCGAGGGTTCAGGGAAAAACTGCGGCAGTCGCTCGCCGCGTGGAAGGCCGGCGAGCGGACCGAGGGACTCCGCCCTGTCGTCCAGCTCTGGCCGGACACCTTCACGGAACACTTCGCGCCGTCCGTGGGGAAGGCGGCTGTGCGGGTGCTGGAGGCGGCGGGGGTGGGCGTGACGCTGACGCCGCATGTGCGCATGATGGTGAAGAGGACACCCGAGGGTGCCATCTCGTCGGTGGGCGGGAACGTGTGGCTGTTCCGCCGACGCCGAGTCTGCTGCGGCCTGACCTACATCTCGACGGGACAGCTCGACCGCGCCCGCGCGGTGCTGCGCAACACGCTCGACCTGCTGGACGCTCACCTCATCCCGGAGTTGGACGACGCTCGCGCGCCTGTCGTCGTCCTGGAGCCGAGTTGCGCGGCAGCCCTCCGCACCGACCTTCCCGAACTCCTCCCCGACGACCCCCGCGCGGCCCGCCTCGCCGCGTCGGTCCTCACCTTCGCCGAGGCACTGGAACGCCTCGCCCCCGACTGGACCCCGCCCCGCGTCGACCGCCCCGCGGTCGGCCAGACCCACTGCCACCAGCACGCGGTACTCGGAGACACCGCGGACCGCAGGCTGCGCTCCGCCGCCGGCCTCACGGGCGAACTGTCCGGAGGCTGCTGCGGTTTGGCGGGCAACTTCGGCTTCGAGAAGGGCCACTACGAGGTGTCGGCGACCTGCGCGGAGGAACAACTCCTCCCCTCCGTACGGGAGGCACAGGACGGCACGGTGGTCCTGGCGGACGGCTTCTCGTGCCGTACGCAGCTGGAGCAGTTGGCCGGAGTACGGGGCAGACACTTGGCCGAGGTCCTGGCGGAAGCACTGGAGGCAGAAGCACTTTGATGGACGAACTCGACCGGGTCGCGGTCCTCTCCGACATCCACGGCGTGCTCCCCGCCCTGGAGGCGGTCCTCGCCGAACCGGAGGTGGCCGCCGCCGACCGCGTCGTCCTCACCGGCGACATCACGGCCGGCCCCCAACCGGCGGAAGTAGTAGACCTGTTGCGCGCACAGGGCGACCGTGTCCTGTGGATCTCGGGCAACGCGGACCGCGAACTGGTCGAGTACCGCAGAGGCGAACGCACCGAGATCCCCGACCCGATCGCCCCCTACGCGGCAACGGCCCTCCGCACAGACCAGATCGACTTCCTCGCGACCCTCCCCAAAACCCTGACCCTCACGCTCCGAGGCCTCGGCAAGGTCCTCTTCTGCCACGCAACTCCCCGGGACGACGAGGAAGTCGTCCTGGTCGACTCCCGCCCGTCCCGCTGGACGGAGGTCCTGGCCGACCTCGCCGAAGACATCCGCACAGTGGTCTGCGGCCACACCCACATGCCGTACGTCCGCCTCGCCCACGGCCGTCTGATCATCAACCCCGGCAGCGTGGGCATGCCCTACGGCCGCACCGGCGCCCACTGGTGCCTCCTCGGCCCCGGCACGGACCTCCGCGTCACGCCGTACGACATCCCGACCGCGATCACCCGCCTCGTCCACGAGTCCGCCTACCCGGAGATCGCCGACTGGGCGGACTACTTCCTCAACGCCCGGGCGTCGGACACGGAGGCGCTGGAGACGTTCGGACCCCGGGACGGGCGGCGGGGTGAGGCTGTGGTTGAGGGAGACGAAGTGGTCAGGGCCCTGCTGGCGGCGATGGCGACCTTGGACGATCTCGTAGAGGTGGGGCACGACTCGCATTCGGCGTTGAGCACCCTGGAAGAGATCGCCCATGAGCTCGGCAGGATGGATTCGGGTGAGCGTCGGCAGCTCGCCGGGGCGCTGGAGCGTATCGCCCGGGAAGATCCGGGCCGGGCCGCCTGGATCCGGGGCATTCCCAGCGCACTGGGCCTTGATCGCTGAGGCCTGGGGACGGAAGGGCACGCGGCTTCAGGGACCTGACGGGCACGGCATGGTCTAGCCATCCGTAGCGGGTCCCGGCACTTTGAAGCACACCCACACCGTCTTGCCGACGACATGCTCAGTGACGCCGAGTTCGTCGGCCAGTTCCTCGGCGAGGAGTAAGCCCCGACCCGTACACGCCCCGCTGTCCGCGTCTTGACGGGCCGGACGTCCGTCACCGCTGTCTCTGACGCCGAGCCGGACCATCGTGCCGTCGTAGGAAAGGCTCACGCAGTACTCCCGTCCCGGCGGGACTGCGTGCAGCAACGCGTTGGTGGCGAGCTCCGAGGCGCACAGCCGTATGTCGTCGAGTCGGTCGCGGCAACCCCATTCCGTCAGGACGTGGACGACGAAGTCGCGTGCATCGCGCACGGAGGCGCGCGAGCGGGGGAAACGGCGTTGCCGTGACAAGGGCACGAGGGGGCCACCGCCTTGGGTGTGGGCGTTCGACACATGGCGACCTTATCGCTATTCGCGAAAGGCGGCTAGGCTGTTCGTCATCTCCGAGGGGTGGTTCGCGAAAGGGGTCGCTTACCGTGGAGTCCGGCAGGGGCAGGCAGAGCCATTGGGCAGTGGCACAGGAGGACGTCGTGGGCGCCAGCAGGTGGGTCAGTACCTCCATGCCGTATCTGACTCCGCGTGAGGCCGGACAGGGCGATGCCTGGGCAGCCGATGCGGCGGCCGGGGGCCGAAGGGGAACTCAGCGGATCGTGCGGGCCGGGGAAGTACCGGCGCCCGACGAGGTGGCGCGGCTCCTCGGTCTCGCGGAGGGCGAGACGGTCGTCGTACGGAGGCGAGTGATCCTCCTCGACGACGAGCCGAACGAACTGACCGACACCTACTACCCCCTCCACATCGCCAGGGGCACCGCGCTCGCCGAAACGGCCAAGATCCCCGGAGGCGCGGTCACACTCCTCGCCCGGCTGGGCCACGCCGGTGTTCTCGTCCGTGAGGACGTGACGGCGGACGTGCCCGACGACGATGAACGCAGCGCCCTGCGGACTGCCCTCGACGAGCCGGTGCTACGGCTGACGAGGGTCACCCTGGATCACGCGGACCGGCCGATCCAGGTCGACCGCATGGTCATGCCCGCGCGACGGCAGCGGCTGCGCTACGAGATCAGGATCGGATGACGACGACTGTGCCCAAGGCCGCCCCGGACTCCTTCGACCGCCGTTCGCTGCACGAGCGGATCGCGGCCGACCTGCGCGACGACATCATGAGCGGCGAACTGCCGCCAGGGGCAAGGCTCCCGTCCACCGCACAGCTCACGAGCCGCTTCGACGCCTCGAATGCCACCATCCAGAAAGCGCTCCAACTCCTCAAGGACGAGCACCTGGTGGTGGGGCGAGCGGGCGCGGCGGTGACCGTCCGCGAACACCGGCAGCGCACCGTACGCCCCGCCGCTTCCCTGTCCCCGGCGGGAGTCGGGGAGACCCATCGTTGGCTCAGCGAGGCCGCGCGCCATGGTGCGCACGCCCGAAGCGTGATCCTCGATGTCGCGGAGAGCCGCCCGCCCGCCGACGTCCGAGCCGCTCTCGGTCTGGCCGCGGACGACACGGCCCTGCTGCGCAGCCAACTCCTCCTGATCGACGACGAACCGGCCGAACTCGTCTCGTCCTACTACCCGTTGGACATCGCCCGCGGCACGACCATGATGGACCGCCGCAAGATCAAGGGCGGAACTCCCGTACTTCTGAACGAACTTGGCCATCCGCCCCGCCTCAGCGTGGACCGGGTCTCCGCCAGGATCCCCACTCACGAGCAGTACGAGGCCCTGCGCCTCACCAGCAGCCTGCCCGTCCTGCGCACCCTCCGAGTCGTCTACACCGACCTCGAACGCCCCATCGAGGCGACCGTCATGGTCAAGGCCGGCCACCTGTACGAGCTGCGGTACGAGTTCCCACCGGAGTGAGGTGCCGCCCGCGGGCGGAGTCGGCTCCTACGCTGGCGGTTCGATCGTCAGTAGGGAGCCCCACGTATGACCAACCTCCGTATCCGCCCCATCACCCCCGCCGAGCACCTCGCGTTCATCGCGAGCCGCCCTTCCGCCAGCCATATGCAGGTGCCGTCGTGGGGTGAGGTGAAGCCCGACTGGCGGGCGGAGAGTCTTGGGTGGTTCGAGGGGAGTGGGGAGTTGGTCGGGGTCGGGCTCGTGTTGTACCGGCCCGTGCCCAAGTTGAAGAAGTACCTCGCCTATCTGCCCGAGGGGCCGGTCATCGACTGGCACGCCGGTGACCTCGACCGCTGGCTCGACCCGATGCTCGCGCATCTCAAGTCGCAGGGCGCGTTCACGGTGAAGATGGGGCCGCCCGTCGTCGTACGGCGGTGGAGCGCGGACGCGGTGAAGGCGGCGATCGCCGATCCGGACGCGCGGCGGCTGCGGGACGCGGAGCCGACGTCGTACGAACCGCGTGCCTACGAGATCGCCGACCGGCTGCGGCGTGCCGGCTGGCAGCAGACGGAGCCCGGGGGAGAGGAGGGGTTCGCCGCCGGACAGCCGCGGTACGTGTTCCAAGTGCCGTTCGCCGGGCGGTCGTTGGACGACATCCACCGCGGACTGAACCAGCAGTGGCGCCGCAACATCAAGAAGGCCGAGAAGTCCGGGGTGAAGGTGGTCCGGGGCGGCTACGACGAACTCCCCGCCTTCTACGAGCTCTACGCCGAGACCGCCGAACGCGACCGCTTCATCCCGCGCCCGCTGCCCTACTTCCAGCGCATGTGGACCGCCCTCACCACCGAACACCCCGACCGCATGCGCCTCTACCTCGCCCACCACGAAGGCGACATCCTCGCCGCCGCCACGATGCTGACGGTCGGGCAGCACGTCTGGTACTCCTACGGCGCCTCCACCAGCCGCCGCCGCGAAGTGCAGCCCAACAACGCCATGCAGTGGCAGATGATGACCGACGCCCACCAACTCGGCGCCGCCGTATACGACTTCAGGGGCATCACCGACACCCTGGAGGAGTCCAACCACTTGCTGGGGCTGCTGCGCTTCAAGGCCGGCGCCGGTGGAGAGGCCGTCGAGTACCTCGGGGAGTGGGACTTCCCCCTCAACCGGCTGCTGCACAAGGCGCTGGACCTCTACATGGCGCGCCGCTGAGGGCCTTGTCTGAGGGCGGAAGCACAGGTTCATTAAGGCTGCTCTCAGGTTTATCAGAGAACTCTCAGCTTCGCGGACCTCGCTCAGGATTCACAAAGGTATTCACAGGGCCTCCTTGCCGTTCGCTTGCTGACTTTGCTGCTTCTTGGCGTCGGGGGCGTGTAAGTTTCTCGGTGTCGGGAATTCCCCGGGCGGTAAAACGCTCGACTTTGACGCACAAATTCCTCAGCACAACCTAGGAGTTCGGAATGGGCCTCAACAAGCTCGCCCCGCTGCCCAAGCCCAAGAAGCAGCAGCTGCCGCCCCCGCCGCCCCCGAAGCCCCGCAAGAAGCACGAGCCGAAGCCCCTGCCGAAGCCGCTGCCCGGCCAGGACAGCTGATCCGGCAGTAGGAGGAGGGCCGACCCACGCAGTCGGCCCTCTTTTCTTTCCTGAATTCGAAAATCCAAAGAATTCTGATGACGGAAAGTGGAGGGCGTTGTGGACATGGCTGCGGAAGAGGAAGACCTCGAATATGAGGACGACGAAACTCCTACCATTCCCGCACGCACGGCTTTCCGCCGTTTCTGGCCGCTCACGGTCGGTCTCAGACGCTGGCTGATCCTCGTCTGGGTGTGCACGGTGGTCGCCGCGCTCGCCGAGACCGAGTCGATCCTCCTCTTCAGCGACCTCACCGACCGTGCCCTGGCGAAGGGATCGCTCGCCGCGTTCTGGAGCCCGGCCGTCAAATGGCTGGGCGTCGCGCTCGTCGGCGCGGTCGTCGCCTACGCCGGCAACTCCCTCGCCGCCTGGGCCACCGAACGCTTCGTGATGAGACTGCGCGAGCATGTCTTCGACCACGTACAGCAGTTGCCCCCGCACTTCTTCCAACGGCACCGCCAGGGCGACCTGTTGTCCCGCCTCACGAGTGACGTCGAGGCGATCGAAACCCTCGTCGTCTCCGGCGTCGTAGGCACCGCTTCCGCGATCTTCTCCGCCCTCTTCTACGCCGCCGCCGCGTTCTGGCTGCGCTGGGACCTCGCCGCGGCCACGTTCGTCCTCGCCCCGCTCTTCTGGCTGGCCGCCCGCCGCTTCTCCGGCTCCATCAAGGACGTCTCGCGCGCGGGCCGCGTCGCCGACGGCGCGATCACCTCCGTCGTCGAGGAGTCCCTCGGCAACATCGTCCTCACCCAGGCCTACGGCCGCCGCGACGCGGAACGCCGACGCCTGAACGAGGAGGCGAGCGCCTGGTTCCGCGCCTCCGTCCGCTCGACCCGCCTCAACGAGGCCTACGAGCAACTCGTCAGCGTCATCGAGACCGTGTGCGTGCTCGCCGTCATAGGCATCGGCGCCTGGGAGATCTCCACCGGCCGCATGACCCTCGGTCAACTCCTCGCCTTCTCCGCCTTCTTGGGCTACCTCTACCCGCCCGTCCGCGGCCTGGCCCAGCTCGGCCTCACCATCACCGCCGCCACCGCGGGCGCCGAGCGCCTGATCGAGATCCTGGACGTACGACCGTCGGTCGCCGACCCCAGCCACGGCACGGAGTTCGGCCGCCCCGACGGCACGGTCGAACTCCGCGACGTCTCCTTCAGCTACCCGGGCGCGGACCGCCCCGCCCTGGAGGGCCTCTCCTTCACCGTGAACCCCGGCGAACTGGTGATCGTCACCGGCCCCAGCGGCGCCGGCAAGTCCACGGTCTCCAAAATGCTGCTCCGCTTCTACGACCCCGAAGCCGGCGAAGTCCTCCTCGACGGCGTCCCCCTGCGGGACCTGCCCCTCGCCCGCCTGCGCGAGTACGTCACCCTGCTCCCGCAGGAGACCCTCGTCCTGCACGACACCGTCCGCGCGAACATCGCCTGCGGCCGGCCCGGCGCGAGCGAACAAGCGATCATGGACGCGGCGATCGCGGCCGACGCCCACGAGTTCATCCTCCGCCTCCCCGACGGCTACGACACGAAGGTCGACCCCAACTCGGCCCGCCTGTCCGGCGGTCAGCTCCAGCGACTGGCGATCGCCCGCGCGATTCTGCGCGACGCCCCGGTCCTCGTCCTCGACGAACCGACGACCGGGCTGGACTCGATGGCGGCCCGCCGGGTCGTGAAGCCGCTGCGACGACTGATGGCCGGCCGTACGACGATCATGATCACCCACGACCTCAACCTCGCTCCCGACGCCGACCGGATCCTCGTTGTCGACCGGGGCCGGATCGTCGAGACGGGCCGACACGACGAGCTGATGGCGCGGGGCGGGGCGTACTCGCGGCTGCACCGTTCGCAGAACAACGCGGTGATGGACACCGGGGAGCTACGGTTGCCGCTGTTCGCCGAGGCGGGGGCGGGGGCAGGGGTGGCGGCGGGGGTTCAGTACGCCGCGGCGCCTCCGGTCTTCGTCGAGAGCTGGGCGCCACAGCCGCAGGGGTATCAGGCGTATCCGGCACAGCAGATGCAACAGGCACAGCAGGTGCAGCAGGTGTATCAACCTGCGTATGTCGAGGCCGAGTACGCCTCCGATCCGCTCTTCGGGCCCATGCCCGCCACCCTCCCCGACGGGCGGCCGCTGTTCCGTGACGAGGTTCCCTGGAGCGGCATCTGAGCCACTGATCATCCGGCGGGCCGGCTCCAGGACAGTTGCATAAAGGGTTCTCACACCTGTCTCAGTCCATTACCATGGACTGAGCAGTGCATCATGATGGACGAATCCCGAGCTGATCCCCTGGAAGTGCCGTGAGCATCCCCAGTACGTCGACGGCCGCCCCCGTGGCGGCGCCCCCCGTTGCCGCCCCTCGTCGGTTCGGTCCGGTGGGCCTCGTGCTGGCCGGGGGGATCTCGGTGCAGTTCGGTGGTGCGCTCGCGGTGACGATGATTCCGCGGGCGGGGGCGCTGGGCGTGGTCACGCTTCGCCTGCTCGTGGCGGCGGTGGTTCTGCTCGCGGTCTGCCGCCCGAGTCTGCGCGGTCACTCGCGTACGGACTGGGGGACCGTCGTCGTCTTCGGTGTCACGATGGCCGCGATGAACGGGCTCTTCTACCAGTCACTGGCCCGCATCCCGCTGGGGCCGGCGGTGACCCTGGAGGTACTGGGCCCGCTCGCCCTCTCTGTGCTGACTTCCCGGCGTGCGCTGAACGCGGTGTGGGCTGGACTCGCCCTCGCGGGTGTGTTCCTGCTCGGCGGGGGAGGCTTCAGCAGCCTGGACCCTGTGGGTGTGGCCTTCGCGCTGGGCGCCGGTGCCATGTGGGCGACGTACATCGTTTTCAGTGCCCGTACGGGGCGCCGCTTCCCGCAGGCCGACGGGTTGGCGCTGGCGATGGTCGTGGCGGCGGTGGTGTTTCTGCCGCTCGGTGTCGCCGAGTCCGGTACGAGACTGCTGAACCCTGTGACCATCGCGCTCGGGTCGGCGGTGGCGGTTCTTTCGTCCGTTCTTCCCTACACGCTCGAACTTCTGGCGTTGCGACGGCTGCCTGCTTCCACTTTCGCCATCCTGATGAGCCTGGAGCCTGCGATCGCGGCGACGGCGGGCTTCCTGATCCTGCACCAGGCGCTGTCTGTCACTGAGGCCCTGGCTATTGGGCTGGTCATCGGGGCGAGTATGGGGGCTGTGCGGACTCAGGTGGGGCGGGGGAAGGCGAAGCGGGAGGCTGTGGAGGAGGCTGCGGGGGTTGGTCCCTAGGCGTATGTGGGCGTTGGGCCACTTCCCAACACCCGCAAGCACCACCCCACCCAAATAATGCAAGCACGCTTGATTGTTTCTAACGGCCCTGCCATGCTCCCCCCATGCCCGATCCGACGCACGTGTTCGACGACCTGCGTGAGGAGAGCGACGAACTCGACCGGCTGGTCGCCGAGTTGAGCCCGGAGGGCTGGGCGACCCCGACCCCCGCCGCCCGCTGGACCGTCGCCCACCAGATCGCCCACCTGGCCTGGACCGACCACTCGGCCCTGCTCGCCGTGACGGACGAGGACGCGTTCGGTGCGCTGGTCGAGAAGGCGCTCGCCGCTCCCGAGTCGTTCGTGGACCAGGGAGCGGAGGAGGGCGCCGCAAAGCCTCCCGCTCAGCTTCTCGCCGACTGGCGGGCCGGACGGACGGCCCTGCTGGCTGCCCTGTACGCCGCACCCGCAAAGACCCGCTTCCCCTGGTACGGGCCACCCATGTCCGCCGCCTCCATGGCCACCGGTCGCCTCATGGAGACCTGGGCCCACGGCCAGGATGTGGCGGACGCGGTGGGTGTGGTCAGGACACCCACGGACCGGCTCCGGCATGTGGTGCGCATCGGAGTACGGGCGCGTGACTTCGCCTTCGGTGTGCATGGACTGACGCCGCCGAGCGAGGAGTTTCGGGTCGAACTCCTCGCCCCCTCCGGTGAGTTGTGGACCTACGGTCCCGACGACGCCCCGCAACGCGTCACCGGCCCCGCCCTCGACTTCTGTCTTCTCGTCACCCAGCGAGCCCACCGCGCCGACCTCGCGGTGGAGGCCGTAGGGCCGGAGGCGGATCGATGGCTCGACATCGCCCAGGCCTTCGCGGGACCACCCGGCCCCGGGCGACAGCCGAAGCCGAAGTCGAAGGGGGCCGACCAGTGAGCCCCCAGCCCGCACCCCACCCTGCCGCACCCCTCCGCATAGGCAACGCCTCCGGGTTCTACGGCGACCGTTTCGACGCCCTGCGCGAGATGCTCACCGGTGGGCAGCTCGACGTTCTCACCGGGGACTATCTCGCCGAGCTGACCATGCTCATCCTGGGGCGGGACCGGCTCAAGGATCCGAGTGCCGGGTACGCCCGTACCTTCCTGAAGCAGCTGGAGGAGTGCCTCGGGCTCGCCCATGAGCGCGGGGTGCGGATCGTCACCAACGCGGGTGGGCTCAATCCGGCCGGACTCGCCGATGCCGTAGGGAAGTTGGCCGACCGGCTGGGGATGTCCGTGCGGGTCGCGCATGTCGAGGGGGACGATCTCGTCGCGCGGTATCCGGGGTCGCTCGCCGCCCACGCCTATCTCGGCGGGTTCGGTATCGCCGCCTGTCTCGAAGCCGGCGCCGATGTCGTCGTCACCGGACGGGTCACCGACGCGGCCCTGGTCACCGGTCCCGCCGTCGCCCACTTCGGGTGGGGGCCCGGCGACTACGACCGGCTCGCGGGTGCCGTGGTCGCCGGACATGTGCTGGAGTGCGGGACCCAGGCCACCGGCGGGAACTACGCCTTCTTCACCGAGCACACGGCGGACAAGCTCCGTCGCCCCGGCTTCCCGCTCGCCGAGATCCATGAGGACGGTTCGTCCGTCATCACCAAGCACCCCGGCACGGGGGGAGTCGTCGACGTCGGTACGGTCACCGCGCAGCTGCTCTACGAGACGCAGGGCGCGCGGTACGCCGGTCCCGATGTCACCGCCCGCCTCGACACCGTTCGGCTCAGCCAGGACGGGCCCGACCGGGTGCGGGTCGAGGGGGTGCGGGGGGAGGCCCCGCCGCCGACGCTCAAGGTCGGTCTCAATCGGCTGGGGGGCTTCCGCAACGAGGTCGCCTTCGTGCTCACCGGGCTCGACATCGAGTGCAAGGCCGCTCTCGTGCGGGAGCAGATGGACCTCGCGTTCAGCGACGCCAAGTCCCGGCCCGGTGAACTTCGTTGGGATCTCGCCCGTACGGATCACGCCGACGCATCGACCGAGGAGACCGCCAGTGCGCTGCTTCGGCTTGTCGTCCGGGATGCCGATCAGGAGGTTGTCGGGCGGGCGCTGAGTGCGGCTGCCGTCGAGCTCGCGTTGGCCAGTTACCCGGGCTTCCATGTGCTGACCCCACCTGGAAAGGGAGCGCCCTATGGCGTCTTCGATGATGTGTATGTCCCCCATGACGCCGTCGACCATGTGGCCGTCCTCCACGACGGTCGCCGGGTTGCTGTGGCCCCGGCCCACGACACCCTCGTACTGGAAGACGTTCCACAGCCTGCCCTCCCCGGGCCTCCGCCGGACGGGCCCACGGCGCGGGCGGCCCTTGGTCTGGTCGCCGGGGCCCGTAGCGGTGACAAGGGAGGGAACGCCAACGTGGGGGTGTGGGCGCGTACGGATGCGGCGTGGCGCTGGCTCGCCCATGCGCTGACCGTCGAACGGTTCCGCCAACTCCTGCCGGAGACCGAGGAGTTCACGGTCGTCCGCCATGTACTGCCGAACCTTCGCGCGCTCAACTTCGTCGTCGAGGGCATTCTCGGCGAGGGTGTCGCCGCCCAGCACCGTTTCGATCCGCAGGCCAAGGCCCTGGGCGAGTGGCTGCGTTCCCGTCGACTGGACATTCCGGAGGCCCTGCTGTGACCGTCCTTCCGTCCGCCCTGGACATCAACGGTCCCGACTACCGGGCCAACCGCGAGGCCATGCTCGCCAAGCTCACCGAACTGGACGCCGAGCACGCGAAGGCTCTCGCCGGTGGCGGGCCGAAGTACGTCGAACGGCACCGTAAACGCGGCAAGTTGCTCGCCCGCGAGCGCATCGAGCTGCTGCTCGACCCCGACACGCCCTTCCTCGAACTGTCGCCGCTCGCCGCCTGGGGCAGCGACTACGCGGTCGGCGCCGCCCTCGTCACCGGTATCGGGGTGGTGGAGGGTGTGGAGTGTCTGATCACCGCCAACGACCCCACCGTGCGCGGTGGGGCCAGTAATCCCTGGTCGCTGAAGAAGGCCCTGCGGGCCAATGACATCGCGCTCGCCAACCGGCTGCCCTGCATCAGCCTCGTGGAGTCGGGGGGCGCCGATCTGCCGTCCCAGAAGGAGATCTTCATCCCGGGCGGCGCCATCTTCCGCGACCTGACCCGCCTTTCGGCCGCCGGTATCCCCACGATCGCGGTCGTCTTCGGCAACTCGACCGCCGGCGGCGCCTACATCCCCGGCATGTCCGACCACGTGATCATGGTCAAGGAGCGCGCCAAGGTGTTCCTCGGTGGCCCGCCGCTCGTGAAGATGGCGACCGGCGAGGAGAGCGACGACGAGTCGCTCGGCGGCGCCGAGATGCACGCGCGTGTCTCCGGACTCGCCGACCACTTCGCCGTCGACGAACAGGACGCGCTGCGGCAGGCCCGCCGCGTCGTCGCCCGCCTCAACCACCGCAAGGCGTATGACGATCCGGGCCCGGCCGCACCCCCCAAGTACGACGAGGACGAGCTGCTGGGCATCGTCCCGGGGGACCTCAAAACCCCCTTCGACCCGCGCGAGGTCGTCGCCCGCCTCGTCGACGCCTCCGACTTCGACGAGTTCAAGCCCCTCTACGGCACCAGCCTGGTGACCGGCTGGGCCACCCTGCACGGTTATCCCGTCGGCATCCTCGCCAACGCCCAAGGGGTCCTCTTCAGCCAGGAGTCCCAAAAGGCCGCCCAGTTCATCCAGTTGGCCAACCAGCGCGACATCCCCCTCCTCTTCCTGCACAACACCACCGGCTACATGGTCGGCAAGGAGTACGAGCAGGGCGGCATCATCAAACACGGCGCGATGATGATCAACGCCGTCAGCAACAGCCGCGTACCGCACCTGTCCGTCCTCATGGGCGCCTCGTACGGCGCCGGCCACTACGGCATGTGCGGCCGCGCCTACGACCCCCGCTTCCTCTTCGCCTGGCCCAGCGCCAAGTCCGCCGTCATGGGCCCCCAGCAGCTCGCCGGCGTCCTGTCGATCGTCGCCCGCCAGTCGGCCGTGGCGAAGGGGCAGCCCTACGACGAGGAGGCGGACGCGGCGCTGCGCGCCATGGTGGAGCAGCAGATCGAGTCCGAGTCCCTGCCGATGTTCCTGTCGGGGCGGCTGTACGACGACGGTGTCATCGACCCGCGCGACACCCGCACCGTCCTCGGCCTGTGCCTGTCCGCCCTCCACACGGCGCCCTTCGAGGGTGCGCGCGGTGGCTTCGGCGTCTTCCGGATGTGAGGGATCACGTGATTTCGACAGTACTGGTCGCCAACCGGGGCGAGATCGCCTGCCGGGTCTTCCGCACCTGCCGCGAACTGGGCATCCGGACCGTCGCCGTGCACTCGGACGCCGACGAGAACGCGCTCCACGCACGCGTGGCCGACGCGACGGTACGGCTGCCCGGGGCGACACCCCAAGAGACGTACCTGCGCGGCGAGTTGATCGTGAAGGCGGCCGTCGCCGCAGGCGCGGACGCGGTGCACCCCGGCTACGGCTTCCTCTCCGAGAACGCCGACTTCGCCCGCGCCGTCCTGGACGCCGGCCTGGTGTGGATCGGACCCCCACCCGAGGCCATCGAGGCGATGGCGTCGAAGACCCGCGCCAAGGAGCTGATGGGCATCGCACCCCTCGGCACGGTCACCGAGTCCGACCTGCCCGTCCTGGTGAAGGCGGCGGCGGGCGGCGGCGGACGCGGCATGCGCGTCGTACGCCAACTCGCCGACCTCGACGCCGAGTTGACGGCCGCCCGAGCCGAGGCGACCAGCGCCTTCGGCGACGGCGAGGTCTTCGTCGAGCCCTACGTCGAGGGCGGCCGGCACGTCGAGGTACAGATCCTCGCCGACACCCACGGCACGGTCTGGGCCCTCGGCACCCGGGACTGCTCCCTCCAACGCCGCCACCAGAAGGTGATCGAGGAGTCCCCGGCCCCAGGCCTGACCGATGAACTCGCTGAGCAACTCGCCGAGTTGGCCGTACGCGCCGCCCGCGCGGTCGCCTACGAGGGCGCAGGAACGGTCGAGTTCCTCATCACCCCCGACGGCAGGCCCCACTTCCTCGAAATGAACACTCGCCTCCAGGTCGAACACCCCGTCACGGAGGCCGTGTTCGGCATCGACCTGGTCGCCCTGCAACTGCGGATCGCGGAGGGCGAGCCCCTGGAGCCCACCCCTCCCCACCCCCACGGCCACGCGATCGAGGCCCGCCTCTACGCCGAGGACCCGGCGACCGACTGGACCCCCCAGACGGGCACCCTGCACCGCCTGACCGTCCCGAACGGCGTCCGCCTGGACACCGGCTACACCGACGGCGACGACATCGGAGTGCACTACGACCCGATGCTCGCCAAGGTCGTCGCGCACGCCCCCACCCGCGCGGAGGCAGTCCGCAAACTGGCCGGAGCCCTGGACCGCGCGACGATCCACGGCCCCCTCACCAACCGAGACCTCCTCGTACGCTCCCTGCGCCACAAGGAGTTCACGACCGCCACGATGGACACCGGCTTCTACGACCGCCACCTCACCGAACTCACCGAGCCGGCCCCGGAGCCGTACGCCCCCCTCGCGGCCGCCCTCGCCGACACCCACGGTCGCTCCCGCTTCGCCACCGGCTGGCGCAACCTCCCGTCCCAGCCACAGACCAAGCGCTACGCCATGGCAGGCGAGGAACACGAGGTCCACTACCACCACACGCGGGACGGCCTGACGGCGGAAGGGGTACGCGTAGTCCACGCGGATGTGCGTCTGGTCGTACTCGAAGTGGACGGCGTGCAGCGGAAGTTCGAGGTAGCCCGCTACGACACCGACCAGGTGTACGTGAACGCGACGACCCTGACGGCCCTACCCCGCTTCCCCGACCCGGCAGCCCAACTGGCCCCGGGCTCACTACTGGCCCCGATGCCGGGCACGGTGGTGAGAGTCGCGGACGGCCTGGCCGTAGGAGCCGAGGTGAAGGCCGGAGACCCCCTCCTCTGGCTGGAGGCGATGAAGATGGAACACAAGATCACGGCCCCGGTAACAGGCCGACTGACGGCCCTACACGCCGTGCTGGGTCAACAGGTCCAGGTCGCCTCTCTACTAGCGGTAGTCCAGCCGACCTAAAGGGGCGCGGGGAACTGCGCGACCAGCCACGACGAAGGAGCCACATGCCCACCACCGAAACCGAAGAACACAAGGCACTCCGCCAAGCAGTCTCCGCCCTCGGCAAACGCCACGGCCGCACCTACGACCGCGAGCAACTCTGGTCCGAGGCCGCCAAACTCGGCTACCTAGGCGTCAACCTCCCAGAGGAATACGGCGGAGGCGGAGGCGGCATCGCCGAACTCTCCATCGTCCTGGAGGAGTTGGGAGCCGCAGGCTGCCCCCTCCTCATGATGGTCGTCTCACCGGCGATCTGCGGCACGGTGATCGCCCGCTTCGGCACGGAAGCCCAAAAGCAGGAATGGCTCCCCGCCCTCGCCGACGGCACCCGCACGATGGCCTTCGGCATCACCGAACCCGACGCCGGTTCCAACAGCCACCGCATCACCACCACCGCCCGCAGGGACGGCACGGACTGGCTGCTCACCGGCCGCAAGGTCTTCATCTCCGGCGTGGACCTGGCAGACGCGACCCTGATCGTCGGCCGCACGGAGGACGCCCGCACGGGCCGCCTCAAGCCCTGCCTGTTCATCGTCCCGCGCGACGCGGACGGCTTCACCCGCCGCCGGATAGACATGGAACTCCAGGCTGCGGAGAAGCAGTTCGAGCTGACCCTGGACGACGTACGACTGCCCGCCGACGCGCTCGTCGGAGACGAGGACGCGGGCCTGCTGCAGCTCTTCGCCGGCCTCAACCCCGAACGCATCATGACGGCCGCCTTCGCGATCGGCATGGGCCGCTACGCGCTCGCCCGGGCCGTCGAGTACGCACGCGACCGCACCGTGTGGGACGCCCCCATCGGCGCCCACCAGGCGATCGCGCACCCGCTCGCCCAGGCGCACATCGACCTCGAACTGGCCCGGCTGATGATGCAGAAGGCGGCGTATCTGTACGACGCGGGCGACGACGTCGGCGCGGGCGAGGCGGCGAACATGGCCAAGTACGCGGCGGGGGAGGCGTGCGTGCGGGCCGTGGACCAGTCCGTGCACACCCTCGGAGGCAACGGCCTCACGCGTGAGTTCGGGCTCGCTTCGTTGATAACCGCCGCGCGCGTGGCTCGTATTGCTCCGGTGAGCCGGGAGATGATTCTCAACTACGTCTCCCACCAGACCCTGGGCCTGCCCAAGTCGTACTAGCCACTCGGCGGCCCGCGCCAGTCCGTGCCAGGAGGAACCATGTTCCGCAGCGAGTATGCAGACGTCCCGGCCGTAGAACTCCCCATTCACGACGCGGTGTTGGCCGGAGCCGCGGAGTTCGCGGACGAGCCCGCGCTGATCGACGGCACGGACGGGACGACGCTCACGTACGCCCAGGTGGACCGGTTCCACCGCAGTATCGCGGCCGGGCTCGCCGAGGCGGGCGTAGGAAAAGGGGACGTCCTCGCGCTGCACAGCCCGAACACGGTCGCCTACCCGCTGGCCTTCTACGCCGCCACGCGCGCGGGTGCCACCGTCACGACAGTGCATCCGCTCGCCACGCCGGAGGAGTTCGCCAAGCAGCTGCGGGACTCGGCGGCCCGCTGGATCGTCACCGTGTCACCGTTCCTGGAGTCGGCCCGCCGGGCGGCCGAACTCGCGGGCGGCGTCGAGGAGATCTTCGTCTGCGACAGCGCGCCCGGACACCGCTCGCTGGCCGACATGCTCGCCTCGACGGCCCCCGAGCCGGTGGTCGACATCGACCCCGTGGAGGACGTCGCGGTCCTCCCGTACTCCTCGGGAACGACCGGCGTCCCCAAGGGCGTGATGCTGACGCACACTCAAATAGCCACGAACCTCGCCCAGTTCGAGCCCGCGGTCCCCACCGGCCCCGGTGACCGCATCCTCGCGGTCCTGCCGTTCTTCCACATCTACGGCCTCACGGCCCTGATGAACGCACCCCTGCGCAACGGCGCCGCGGTCGTCGTCCTCCCGCGCTTCGAACTCGAAACCTTCCTCGCGGCCATCCAGAACCACCGCATCACCGGCCTCTACGTCGCCCCGCCGATCGTCCTGGCCCTGGCCAAGCACCCGGCGGTCGCGCAGTACGACCTCTCGTCCCTGAAGTACATCATCAGCGCCGCGGCCCCCCTGGACGCGAACCTCGCCGCCGCCTGCTCGCAGCGCCTGGGCCTGCCGCCCGTGGGCCAGGCCTACGGCATGACGGAACTGTCCCCGGGCACCCATGTGGTCCCCGTGCAGGACATGCCCACGGCGCCCCCGGGCACGGTCGGCGAACTCCTCATCCGCGGCCCCCAGGTGATGAAGGGCTACCTCGGCCGCCCCGACGACACCGCCGCGATGATCGACGAGGACGGCCGGCTGCACACCGGGGACGTCGGCCATGTGGACGCCGACGGCTGGACGTTCGTCGTCGACCGGGTCAAGGAACTCATCAAGTACAAGGGCTTCCAGGTGGCCCCCGCCGAACCGGAGGCCCTCCTGCTCACCCACCCCGGCATCGCCGACGCGGCCGTGGTCGGCGAGTACAACGAGGACAACAACGAGGTCCCGCACGCGTACGTGGTCCGCCAGCAGGCGGCCGTAGACCTCCCCGAACTGACTGAAGGCGAGGTCATGATGTACGTAGCCGAACGCGTCGCCCCCTACAAGCGGGTCCGCCGCGTCACCTTCCTCGACGCCGTCCCGCGCGCCGCCTCCGGCAAGATCCTGCGCCGCGAACTCCGAGGCCGCTCATGACGCTGATCGGCCGCACACGCGAACGCGGCATCGAGACCCTGAGCCTGGACTCGCCCGACACCCGCAACGCGCTCTCGGCGCCCCTGGTGGCCGAGTTGGCGGACGCGCTGACCGACTGCGCCAAGGACACGGACGTACGGGCGATCGTCCTGACCCACACAGGGAACACGTTCTGCGCGGGCGCGGACCTCCGGGACCCACCGCCCCCGGACGCCCTGGTGGCCCTGCTCCGCCAACTCGTCGAAGTCCCCAAGCCGGTCGTCGCCCGAGTGACGGGCCACGTACGGGCGGGCGGTCTGGGCCTCGTCGCGGCCTGCGACATCGCGGCGGCGTCCGGGGAGGCCACCTTCGCGTTCACGGAGGTACGGATCGGGGTCGCCCCGGCGGTGATCTCCCTCCCGCTCCTGCCCCGCACGGATCCCCGCGCCCTCGCCCGCTACTACCTCACCGGCGAACGCTTCGACGCGCCGGAAGCGACCCGCATCGGCCTGCTGACAACGGCGGCCGAGGACGTCGACGACTCCCTCGCCCCCATCCTCGACGGCCTGCGCCGCTCCGCCCCCGAGGCCCTGGCCGAGACGAAACGGCTGCTCACGGCTAGGGTGCTGGAAACCTTCGACCGGGACGCGGCCGACCTGACCGCGCTCTCGGCACGGCTGTTCGCCTCCGCGCAGGCCCGCGAGGGAATGACGGCCTTCCTCGAACGACGGGATCCCGCATGGCTGGTGTGAGCACGGAGCCCGCGCCGGGCACGGTCGACCGCAGACCCAAACAGGACCGCAGCCGGGCCACCCGCCGGCGCCTCCTGGAAGCCGCCGTGTCCTGCCTCGCCGAACACGGCTGGGCAGGCTCCACGGTCTCCGTCGTGGCCGAACGCGCCGGCGTCTCCCGAGGCGCCGCCCAACACCACTTCCCCACCCGAGAGGACCTCTTCACGGCGGCCGTGGAGTACGTGGCCGAGGAACGCTCCACAGCCCTCCGGGCCCTGTTCCCGGAGGGCGCGGACGACCGCCGAGCAGTGGTCGAGGCCTTGGTCGACCTCTACACGGGCCCCCTGTTCCGAGCCGCCCTCCACCTCTGGGTAGCCGCATCGAACGAGGACCAACTCCGCCCCCGGGTAACAGAGTTGGAGGCGAAGGTGGGCCGAGAGACCCACAGAATCGCCGTAGACCTGCTGGACGCGGACGAGTCGAGACCGGGCGTACGAGAAACGGTCCAGGGCCTCCTGGACATGGCAAGAGGCCTGGGCCTGGCAAACCTGCTCACGGACGACAGAGGACGCCGGGAGCGAGTAGTGGCCCAATGGGCGGCACTCTTGGAGCACGCCTTGGGCCGAGGCCTTTAGGGGCGCGGGGTTGTGTCGATTTGCGGCTCCGCCGCGTGGGCGCGACCAGCCACAGCGCACCCGCACCCGCCCACGCACCTCAGGCCTCTCTTCAGTGGGCGATATCCCCAAACCCCTCAATCGACTCAGGCCCCCGAGACGCAGGCCCCACATACCGCGCAGACGGCCGCACCAACCGCCCCGTCCGCTTCTGCTCAAGAATGTGCGCCGACCACCCCGCGGTCCGCGCACACGTGAACATCGACGTGAACATGTGCGCCGGCACCTCCGCGAAGTCGAGCACGATCGCCGCCCAGAACTCGACGTTGGTCGCCAGCACCCGGTCAGGACGCCGAGCGTGCAACTCCGCGAGCGCGGCCTTCTCCAACGCCTCCGCGATCTCGAACCGCGGCGCCCCCAACTCCCGCGCCGTACGCCGCAGTACACGAGCCCGAGGGTCCTCGGCCCGGTACACCCGGTGCCCGAACCCCATCAGGCGTTCACCCTTGTCGAGCGCCTGCCGCACATACGCCTCGGCATCCCCGGTCCGCTCGATCTCCTCGATCATCCCGAGCACACGCGACGGCGCACCACCGTGCAACGGCCCCGACATCGCCCCCACGGCCCCCGACAGCGCGGCGGCGACATCGGCTCCGGTGGACGCGATGACCCGAGCGGTGAAGGTCGACGCGTTCATGCCGTGCTCGGCCGCAGACGTCCAGTACGCGTCCACCGCGGCGACATGCTTCGGATCGGGCTCGCCCCGCCACCGGATCATGAACCGTTCGACGACGGACTGCGCCTTGTCGATCTCGCGCTGCGGCACCATCGCGTTGCCCTGCCCGCGCGCGGACTGGGCGACGTAGGACAGGGCCATGACGGCCGCGCGGGCGAGGTCGTCGCGGGCCTGTTCCTCGTCGATGTCGAGGAGCGGCTTGAGGCCCCAGACGGGCGCGAGCATGGCCAGCGCGGACTGTACGTCGACGCGGATGTCACCGGAGTGCACCGGGATCGGGAACGGTTCGGCCGGCGGCAGCCCGGGGTTGAAGGCGCCGTCGACGAGCAGCCCCCACACGTTCCCGAAGGAGACGTGCCCGACCAGATCCTCGATGTCGACGCCCCTGTACCGCAGGGCGCCGCCTTCCTTGTCCGGTTCGGCGATCTCCGTCTCGAACGCGACGACTCCTTCGAGACCGGGTACGAAGTCGGACATCAGGCGGCTCCTCATGCTGTGGCTCCACGGTCGCGGGGGACTCGCGGGCCGAAGGTAGAGACATCAGCACCATAACGCCGGGTGCCACGGATAGGGAGGGCTGCGGCACTCAGTGCCACCCGAACTCGTGGCCGCACCGGCCGTACGGCAAGATGACCGCCGTGACCGACCGCGACCCCGCCGCCCGTGATCCCCGCCTCGACCCCGCCGCGATGCGCAAGCAGTACCGGATGGCGGGCCTGGACGAAAACGACCTGGCCGCCGCCCCCATGGTCCAGTTCGGCCGCTGGTTCGAGGAGGCGGCGCTCCAGGATCTCGTGTACGAGCCGAACGCCATGGTCGTCTCCACCGCCGACGCCGACGGCCGCCCCAGTTCCCGCACGGTCCTCCTCAAGGACTACGACGACCAGGGCTTCGTCTTCTACACGAACTACGAGTCCCGCAAGGCCCGCGAACTCGCCGCGAACCCGTACGTCTCCCTGCTCTTCCCCTGGCACCCGATGGCCCGCCAGGTCCTGGTCACCGGCACCGCCCGCCGCACCGGGCGTGACGAGACCGCCGCGTACTTCCGCACCCGCCCGCACGGCTCCCAGCTCGGCGCGTGGGCCAGCGCCCAGTCCTCGGTGATCGCCTCCCGGGCCGAACTGGAGTCGTCGTACGCCGAGTTGACCGCCCGTTACCCCGAGGGCGAACAGGTCCCGGTCCCACCCCACTGGGGCGGCTTCCGCATCGCCCCGCGGACGGTCGAGTTCTGGCAGGGCCGTGAGAACCGCCTCCACGACCGCCTCCGCTACACCGCGGAACAGGACGGCAGCTGGCGGGTGGAGCGGCTCAGCCCCTGACCCGTAGGGCTGGCCCCTGACCCGTAGGGGCCCGCAAACGCAGGCGACCCGCGAGCTCAGGTCCCTCCGCCTCGCGGCGGGGGAGCCGGCCGGACGTACCGGCGAGCTCGCGGGTCGGGTGACTGCGTTGGGTTAGGCCGGTTGCGTGCGACTCGCGCACGCGGGTCCGGCGCCGAACCGAGTACGACGGCGGGCCACTAGCCCGCAGTCACCTCTTCCGTCCGGTATTCATACATCTGCCGAACCACCTCCTTTCCGAAGTACTCGCCACCCTAAGAACCCCCTGCCGACGGATCAACCGCTTTTTCCGGATGCGGTCCGCGCCGGTGCCGGGAGGCGGCGCCGTACAACGATTCCCTCAATCTTTAGGAACGTGGTGTGTGCTGCGTCACGTTCGAGTTGAATGATGGTGAGTGAGTGAACCGACGCTCCGTGTCCGCGGACGCAGCCTGACAGGGGGTCCAGGTGAGTGCTTCCCGGCGTAGTGGGACCACCGACGAGTTGGGTCCCGAAGAGCCCGAGCGGGACGGTGGTCCCGAGGGACCCGGTGGGTCCGATCTGCTGGCTGCCCTGCTGGACGGGATGGACGCGGCACTGTGTGCCTTCGACGCCGACGGGGTGCTGACCCACTGGAACCGTGAGGCCGAGCGCATTCTCGGCTGGACCGCGGCCGAGGCCGTGGGGCGGCACGGGCTGGCCGGGTGGGCCGTACGGACCGCGGACGCCGAGGAGGTCGAGGCGCGGCTGATGTCCGCGATGCAGGCGCCCGGGCGGCAGGTGAATGAATTCGCCCTGCTGACCAAGGACGGTGGGCGGGTGCTCGTGCGAACCCAGTCCGCCGCCGTGCGCGGGCCCGACGGGAAGCCCGCCGGCGTCTACTGCGCCTTCAGTGAGGTGCATGCGCAGATCGACCTTGAGCGGTCGATCGCCCTGAGCGAGGCCCTCTTCGAGGACGCCTCCTGGGGGGTCGTGCTCGTCGACGCCGATCTGCGGCCCGCCGTCGTCAACGCGCATGCCGCGCGGGCGCTCGGTACCGGGCGCACGTCCGTCCTGGGGCGGCCTCTCGGCGAGCTGCTGGCCCAGGGCGTCGAGGAGCTGGAGGCCGCGCTCACGCACGTGCTGGCCGAGGGCGCGCCGCCCGCACCGGCCGAGATCTGGGTGAGCGTACGGACGCCCGAGGGGCATCTGCGGCGCTGCTGGCGCAGCGGGTTCCTGCGGCTGGCCTCGCCGCTCACCGAGGAACCGGTACCGCTCGGCGTCGGCTGGCTCTTCCAGGACGTCACCGAGGCCAAGCAGATCGAGCAGGAGGCCTCCCTGCTGCGCTTCCGCGCCCAGCAGCTGCACCGTGCCGCGCGTGCCGCCGCCGAGTGCGAGGACCCGCGCGACGCGGCCACCGTGCACCTCGACTTCGCCCTCGCCGGCTTCGCCGACCACGCGCTCGTCGACCGGGTCGTGGGTGGATCGTTGAACGATTCCGACGGGGACCAGGTCGCGGCCGTACGGCTCGTGCGGGTCGCCGCCACGCCCACGGGGGCGCCGGGGCCCAGCCTGCTCACCGGCGCGGCCGGGCTGCCCGTGCGCTACGGGGAGGGGCATCCCGCCCTGCAGTGCGTCGAACGCGTCGGCTCCGTGCGGGCCAGCATCGGCGTCGCCCCGCCCGAACAGGCCCGGGAGTGGGCCCGGGCCCGCCAGTGGCCCCTGGACGCCGTGCACGCGCTGTGCGCGGTGCTGCGCAGCCGGGGGCGGACGCTGGGTGTGGTGACGTTCCTGCGCGGGGCGGGCCGCAGCCAGTTCGAACGGTCCGACTCGATCTACGCCGAGGACGTGGCCGTACGGATCGCGGCGGCCCTGGACCTGGCGGCGGAGGCGGGCGAGAAACCGTAGGGGTGTCTCAGTACTGGTAGAAGATCCGGTCCCGGTACTCCTCGAAGACCCGGCCGTTCCACTCGTGGCCGCCGTCGACGTTCCCGGAGCGCAGCAGTGGCGGCTCGATGCCGCGGTCGGCCAGGGTCGCCGCGGCCGTCGCCATGACGGCCTGGAGGAGGGCCGCGGTGACGACCGTGGAGGCGGGGGCGAAGGGGGCGGGGATGGCGTCGTGGGTGAGTTCCGCGTCGCCGATCGCGATCTTCGAGTCGAGTACGACGTCGCAGTGGTCCTTGAGATACGTCCCCGAGGAGTGCCGTGACGTCGTCTCCGAGGCGTACGCCACCGAGGTCACGCCGATGACGCGGACGCCGAGGGCGCGGGCCTTCATGGCCATCTCCACGGGCAGGGCGTTGCGGCCCGACAGCGAGATGATCACCAGGGCGTCGCCGGAGCGCAGCGGTGACGTCTCCAGGACCACGCCCGCCAGGCCGTCGACCCGCTCCAGGGCGGAGCCCAGCGTGGCCGGCATGACGTCGACGCCGAGGACTCCGGGGACCACGAGGAGGTTCATCAGGGCGAGTCCGCCCGCGCGGTAGACGAGGTCCTGCGCGGCGAGCGAGGAGTGGCCGGCGCCGAAGGCGAAGAGGCGCCCGCCGTCGGCCACGGTGTCCGCGAGGAGCGTGCCGGCCGCCCCGACGGAGTCGGCCTCTTCGTCGCTGACCCGCTGGAGCAGGGTGATCGCGGCGTCGAAGAACTGGCCGGCCGGCGTACGGTCGCTCATGCGGGAGCCCCCTCGGTGAGTTTGTGTCGCGGATCACCGTGCGGTCTGGACCAAGGGGATGTCAATACGGCGACCGCACGTCTCCAGGGCCGCCGCGGGCGGCCGTAACCGGCTGGTTTCAACGGCGCGGCACGGTTGTCAGTGCGATGCGTCAGAATTGAGTCCAGGGCCAGCGCACGCGCCGCGGAGCCGCCGAGCTTCGGGCAGAGGTAATCGAGGGGCACGTATGTCCGGACTGATCGACACCACGGAGATGTATCTCCGCACCATCCTTGAGCTGGAGGAGGAAGGTGTGGTCCCCATGCGCGCCCGCATCGCCGAGCGGCTCGACCAGAGCGGCCCGACGGTGAGCCAGACGGTGGCGCGCATGGAGCGCGACGGCCTGGTGGCCGTCGCCAGCGACCGCCATCTGGAGCTGACCGACGAGGGCCGTCGCCTGGCCACGCGCGTGATGCGCAAGCACCGGCTCGCCGAGTGTCTGCTCGTCGACGTGATCGGCCTGGAGTGGGAGCAGGTGCATGCCGAGGCCTGCCGCTGGGAGCACGTGATGAGCGAGGCCGTGGAGCGGCGGGTCCTTGAGCTGCTGCGTCACCCCACGGAGTCGCCGTACGGCAATCCGATCCCCGGTCTTGAGGAGCTGGGCGAGAAGGACGGGGCGGACCCGTTCCTCGACGAGGGCATGGTGTCGCTGGCCGAGCTGGACCCGGGCCTGGACGGCAAGACGGTCGTGGTGCGCCGGATCGGCGAGCCCATCCAGACGGACGCCCAGCTGATGTACACGCTGCGCCGCGCGGGCGTGCAGCCCGGCTCGGTGGTGAGCGTGACGGAGTCGGCGGGCGGGGTGCTGGTGGGCAGCGGTGGCGAGGCGGCCGAGCTGGACTCGGACATCGCCTCGCATGTGTTCGTCGCCAAGCGCTGACCACGCCCTGAACCCGGCAGGGTCGTCAACTCGTGGGGCCGGAGAGGCAGTTGTGGCGTTCCGCCGGTCGCGGAGATTCCAAGATTCAGTGCGCTGAATCGCAGCGCGCGGACGCTTCGCGTGCCAGGCTGTCGCGTGAGGCATATGACCGTGAGGGGGCGGGAGGATGTGCCGCAAACGTGGGGAGGGCCCCGGCGCCGTGCGGCGCCGGGGCCTGTCCTCCCCTGTGCTGACCCGGAGCCCCGAGCTCTCAAGGTCATCCCCTTCGGACCGGTTTCCCCGAGCGGTCCGCCTCCCGCTGAAGATCTCCCCTCGGCAGCGGCGATCATTCCTTGAGCGGGGTCACTCGAACGAGGGGTGTTGCGGCCGGGGACCGCATTTTCGAATCTGTATTCGATAACCTGTGGGTGATGAAACGCGCGGGGCGTGACCTGTAGGAAGAGACGAGCAAGAGAAGAGACAGCAGCAAGAACGAACGGCACAAGCGGCAGAGCGTGGCTAGGGGGGTGCCAGGACCAATGGCGCGGCGCATCGACGTGACCGGAGCAGGCGGCGTACGCCTGGCCGCATGGGAGTTCGCGGACCCTCCCAAGCTGGGGGAGATCGAGCGGGCACCCGGAGTTCTCTTACTGCACGGCCTGATGGGCCGCGCCTCGCACTGGGCGTCCACCGCCCGCTGGCTCTCCGAACGGCACCGCGCGGTCGCACTCGACCAGCGCGGCCACGGCCAGAGCGACAAGCCGCCGCAGGCGGCGTTCACCCGTGAGGCCTACGTGGAGGACGCGGAGGCCGCGTTGGAACAGCTGAGGCTCGCCCCGGTCGTCCTCATCGGCCACGCCATGGGCGCGCTCACCGCGTGGCAGCTCGCCGCGAAGCGGCCCGATCTGGTGCGGGGGCTGATCATCTGCGACATGCGGGCCTCCGCGCTGGGCGCGGCCTCGCAGCGGGAGTGGTCCGACTGGTTCAAGTCCTGGCCCGTGCCCTTCGCCACGCTCGCGGACGTCCGCAAGTGGTTCGGCGAGGACGATCCGTGGGTGGAGCGGCCGAACCCGTCCCGGGGCGAGTTCTACGCCGAGGTCATGCACGAGTCAGCCGACGGGTGGCGGCCGGTGTTCGAGCCGGAACAGATGCTGAAGTCGCGGGAGACATGGGTGTACGACGCGCACTGGGAGGAGCTGGCCCAGGTGCAGTGTCCCGCGCTGGTCGTGCGGGGGCTGGACGGGGAGCTGGGGCGGGCGGAGGCGCAGGAGATGGTGCGGGTCCTTCCCAGGGGGGAGTACGCGGAGGTGGGTGACGCGGGGCATCTTGTTTTCTACGACCAGCCTGAGGCTTGGCGGGCGGCTATTGAGCCGTTTCTTGATGGGGTGCTGGTGTGAGATCGCCTAGGAGCTCGGGGGGTCGGGTGCGTGGGCGGCTGCGGGTGCGTTGTGGCCGGGCGCGCAGTTCCCCGCGCCCCTGAAGACAAAAGACAGCAAGACAAAAGCCGGAAGTCAGCCCTTGCTCACCGCCGCCAAGATTTCCGGCAGCCGCCTCGCCGTCCCGGGCGCCGCCATTCGCAGTCCCGCATACGTGATCGCCGCCCCATACCCCGCCCCCACCGGCAGCAGCACCCAGCTCCACTGGTCCCCGCCCGCGCTCACGTTGGACCAGATCGTGAGGACGATGACGGGGGAGCAGAGCAGGGCCGCCGAGATCATGCCGCCGAAGATGGAGATCCAGGCGAGGCCCGCCTGGCCGGGGGCGACGTTCTTGTGGCCGCCCTGGGGGATGGAGTAGGGGAAGCGGGCCGAGGTCCAGGCGCCGGTCGCGAGCATCGCGCCGAGGAGGGCGAAGGAGAGGCCGAGGACCTCCGGGAGCCGGTACCAGTCGCCGAGCATCGCCGTCGTGAGGACGGTCACCAGCGCCGCGTACGGCACGGTGATCAGCAGCAACGCCAGTGCGCGGGCGCGGAGTTCGACGTAGGCGTCCCTGGTCGTGGAGATCGTCATCGCGACCATCCAGAACGCGGAGGTGTCCTGCCCGAACTGGTTGTACATCTGGATGCCGAGCATCCCGGCGGCGAAGCACGCGAAGTAGACCGAGCCGGTGCCCTGGAGGGCGTTGAACACCGGCACGATCAGCCCGATCGCCAGTGAAGTCACCCACGCCGCCTTGGTCTTGGGGTCGCGCCAGACGTAGCGCAGGCTGCGCTCCATGACCGTGCCGGTGCGGCCGGCCGGGAGGAGCCGGGCCAGACCGCCGGCGGACCGCTTGTCCTTCGCGGCCGGTTCGGCCGACTGGAGGGTGGAGCCGTCGGGCGAGGTCATCAACTTGGTGAGGCTGCGCGACCAGAGGAAGAGCAGGGCCGCCAAAGCACCCAAGGACAAGGCCAGTTGGAGGGTCGCCAGGCCGTACGAACCCTTGCTCACCGAGTCCACCGCGCCGACCGCCGACGCGGGCGGTACCCAGCGCAACACCTGTGCCACCGGGTCGAGTTGGGAGAGCCCGGACGAACCCAGGCGCTGCGCACCGAAGTTGACCAACTGCGCGCCGACCGCGATCACCAGCCCGCTCAGCACCGCCAGGTCCCGCCCCTTCCGGCTGGTCAGCAGGCGGAGGTTGGCGGTGGCGACGGCCCGCGAGAGGGCCACGCAGATCAGCAGCGCGAGGACGAGGGCGAGGACCGCCGTGACGTAGGCGGCGGCGCCGTGCGCGACCGCGATCACCGAACCGAGCAGCAGCACCAGCGTGAACAACGGCCCGATGCCGACCAACGAGGCCGCCAGCAGCGCCCGTACGAGCGGCTGGGGCCGCAGCGGCAGCATCACCAGGCGGGTCGGGTCGAGGGTCTCGTCGCCGGACGGGAAGAACAGCGGCATCACCGCCCAGCCAAGACCCAGCACCGCCACCAGGATCACGACCACGGAGTCGGCGTGCGAGTCGCCGCGCAACGCGATCAGCCCGAGCAGTTGCAGCGCCGCGAACAGCAGCGCCACGACCGCCGACGCGACATACGCGGCCCGCCGGCCACCGGACTGCCGTAGACCGTTGCGCAACAACGACAGCTTCAGGCGTACGACGACCGGAGTGATCGAGGCCGGGGGCGTGAGGGTGTCGGTCATCGGGCGCCGCCGCCCAGCCAGTCGAGGTCGGAGCCGTGGTCGCGGGCGCCCGCGCCGACGAGTTCGAGGAACGCCTGCTGGAGGGTGGGGGATTCGCCGCGCACCTCGGCGAGGGTGCCCTGGGCGCGGATGCGGCCGGCGGCCATCACGGCCACCCAGTCGCAGAGCGACTCGACGAGTTCCATGACGTGGGAGGAGAAGACGACGGTGGCGCCGGAGGCGGTGTAGCGCTCCAGGACGCCCCGGATGATCTGCGCGGAGACCGGGTCGACGCCCTCGAACGGCTCGTCCAGGAACAGGACTTCGGGATTGTGGAGGAGAGCGGCGGCGAGCCCGATCTTCTTGCGCATACCGGTCGAGTAGTCGACGACGAGCTTGTGCTGCGCCCCCGCCAGGTCGAGCACGTCCAGCAACTGCGTGACCCGCTTGTCGACCTCGGCTCCGGGCAGTCCTCGCAACCGCCCGCTGTAGCCGAGGAGTTCACGTCCTGAGAGTCGTTCGAAGAGTCGCAGGCCCTCGGGCAGCACTCCGATCCGCGCCTTCACGGCCACGGGGTCACGCCAGACGTCGTGCCCGACGACCTCGACCGTCCCCTGATCGGGCCGCAGCAACCCGGTCACCATGGAGAGAGTCGTGGTCTTCCCGGCCCCATTGGGCCCGACCAGCCCGATGAACTTCCCGGCGGGCAACTCCAGATCGATCCCGGCAACGGCGATCTGTTGCCCAAACCGCTTCCAGAGCCCACGCACACGCACGGCAGCAGACGTCATACTCTGCAGCCTACGGTCAGGGGTCCCACCTAAGGGGCGCGGGGAACTGCGCGACCAGCCCCCACCGACCCGCACCCGCCAACGCTACCGGTCCCTCCCACACGCATAGGCGAGCGGCGAGATCAACTCCTCCGCATCCGGCAACCACCGATTCGCCGCAGTCGGCCGGCAGGCCCACTGCACAGCCCCCCGAGACCCGAACCGAGTGGGCGGCGCCGCCACAAACCCACCCTCACCCAGCACCACAAGATCCAACGACGCCGGAGACCACCCGATCTTCCGTACAAGATCCGGCACCTTCACCGAAGCCCCCGGCAGAACAAAGAACTCCATCCGCCGCGCCGGCGTCAACGTGACAGGACCCAGCGTCAACTCCATGCGCTCCATACGGGCCAGCGCCAGGAACCCGGCAGTCTCCGGAACGGAAATCGCGTCGAACGTCCGCCCGGTCGGCAGCAGAATCGATGCCCCTGGCTGCTTCTGCCACATCCGGCGCGCGACCGTCGCACTGCCCGTCGCCTGGGTCGCCCAGTCCTCACGCGCCGGATGTGCGCCGGGTGCGGCGCACGCGGGGTCCTCGCACGAGCAGCGCTGCACCCCGTCGACGGCTTCCAGCCAGGTGCCGGGAAAGACGTCCCAGTGGCGCTCCTCGGCGTAGCGTACGGCTGTCTCCAGCAGCGATTCCCCGCGCTGCTTCGGAATCTGAGCGGCTTCGGTGCCCGCGATCGTCTCTTCCACGCCCAACACAACTCCCGCACCCACCTCGGGTTACGGCTGTAGCGCGCGCGGGGGAGGAGCATCGATTCCGCAACTGGGGCGCATGGATGCATGTGCGGGGGCGCGCGGGAGGACCGAGGGCGGGATCGGGGTAGCCACGTGAGGGGCGGGCACGAGCTTTTACCCCGGCATTCTTCGCATGCTTCGCATTTTCGCCATGTTCGCTGGGCATTGATCTTCTCGGCCGGATCTTTTCGCTTCAGGGGTTGTTCCCAGGGGGTACGCCATGGCCGCAAGGCCACTTGTCGCGCGGCAGCCGAACGAACGGCTGCAGGCGCTCATCCAGGAGGCGGGGTGCTCGAACGCCGGGCTGGCCCGCCGGGTCAACATGTGCGGCGCCGAGCACGGTCTCGACCTGCGCTACGACAAGACGTCCGTGGCCCGTTGGCTGCGGGGACAGCAGCCGCGCGGGCGGGCTCCGGCGATCATCGCCGAGGCGCTGGGCCGCAAGCTGGGCCGTACGGTCACGATCGACGAGATCGGTATGGCCAACGGCAAGAACCTCGCGTCGGGTGTGGGCCTGCAGTTCTCGCCGACCGTGCTCGGGGCCATCGAGCAGGTGTGTGAGCTGTGGCGCAGTGACGTGGGGCGGCGGGACTTCCTGTCCGGTTCGTCGGTCGCGGCGTCCGCGCTGGTCGAGCCGAGCCGTGACTGGCTGATCTCCTCGCCGGACTCGCAGGTGGCACGCGCGGCGGGACCGCGGGTGGGTCAGTCCGACGTGGCGGCCGTGCGCGCGATGACGCAGGCGCTCAGCGAGTTGGACCACCAGTACGGCAGCGGGCATGTGCGCCCGGTCGTCGTGCACTACCTCAACAGCGTCGTCTCGGGGCTGCTCGCGGGCTCGTACCGGGAGGCCGTGGGGCGTGAACTGTTCGCCGCCGTCGCCCGGTTGACGGAACTCGCCGGCTACATGGCCGTCGACACCGGTCAACCCGGCCTGGCGCAGCGGTACTACATCCAGGCGCTGCGCCTCGCCCAGGCGGCCGGGGACCGGGGATACGGCGGGTACGTCCTCGCCGCGTCCATGAGTCACCTCGCCGCGCAGCTCGGGAACCCGCGTGAGATCGCGCAGTTGGCGCGGGCGGCGCAGGAGGGGGCGCGCGGTCGTGTGACGCCGCGGGCCGAGGCGATGTTCCACGCGGCGGAGGCGCGCGGGCACGCCCTGATGGGTGACGCGCGGTCGGCGCAACTGGCGTCGGGGCGCGCGGTGAGCGCGCTGGACGCGGCCGATCCCTCGTCCGGGGACGACCCGGCGTGGATCGGGCACTTCGACGAGGCATATCTCGCCGACGAGTTGGCGCACTGCCACCGCGATCTGGGGCAGGCCGAGGCGGCGGCCAGGTGCGCGCAGGAGTCCCTGGACGGGCACCCGGAGTCGCGGGCCCGCCGCCGGGCCATCGGGTACGTCCTGCTGGCGAGCGCGCAGGTGCAGCAGCGTGAGATCGAGCAGGCCTGCAACACGGGCCTGAAAGCGGTGGAGTTGCTCGGTTCGCTGCGCTCCAACCGGGGCGCCGAGTACCTGGACGACTTCCAGCAGCGCCTGGAGCCGTACCGGGACGAGCCGGTGGTGCGGGAGTTCGGGGCGCGGATGGAGTTGCAGGCCGCCGCGTGAACAGGGAGTGAACGAAGCGTCCGGTGGTGCTTCCGGTGGTGAAAGGAGGGCGTGGAACGGGATTTGGCGCGGATGAGGGGCCGGAGTTGTTACCGAGGTCACAAGTGGAGAGGTCCAGTCCAGTGCTGCGTGGCACCGGGCTCGGGGTACCCGGTAGCGTGAACCGACGATCCCGAAGGTCCCCCATTCGTAGGAGTCCCGGTGACGCAGAGTGGACAGGGCGAGGAGCCCTCGGCGCGGCCCGCGCGCGAAGGCATCGTGCTGCCCTCCGACGGAGGTGAACCCCTCCTTCCGGGCATGACGGGCGGGCGCGGTAACCAGCAGTCGGTCGGGCAGCCGCCGAGCACACCCCCGGGCGGCCAGGCCTGGGGCGGGTCATGGGGCCCGGACCAGCAGCCCGACCCCCAGCACCAGCAGCAGCGGACCCCGGCCCCGCCGCCGGGCCAGGGCTGGGGGGACGCACAGCAGCAGCCGCAGCAGTGGGGTGCCGCCCCCGAGCAGCCCTCCCCGTGGGGCGCCCAGGACGGCATCCCGAGCCAGCCGGGGGCGCTGCCCCAGGAGAGCGCCCAGCACGCGGCCTACGGCGTCCAGCAGCAGTCGTACGCGCAGGAGTACCCGACGGGACCGGGATACGCCCCGGAGCAGTCCGCCGGATACGCGGCGGGCGCACAGGGCTACGGAGCGGGCACGCAGGACTACGGCTACGGATACGGAGCTTCCGGTTCGGGCGCCGCGCCCCTGCCCCCCGCCACCCCCGCCGCCACGTCCTCTTCCTCGTCCGCGTTCCCGAGCGCCCCGCTGCCGCCCGCCGACGAGGGCGCGACGCAGTACATCCCGCCGGTGGCCAACATCCCCGGCGACGAGGGCGCCACCCAGTTCCTGCCGCCGGTCCCGGCCGCGCCGATGGACGAGGGGGCGACGCAGTTCCTCCCGCCCGTGCTGCCCGGGGCACTGCCGCCCGAGGTGTCCGGCGGTGCCGGGCCGATGCCGCCGGCCGCGCATCCCGACGCACAGCCCACGCAGTTCCTCCCGCCGGTGCCCGCGCAGGGTGGCCCTCCCGGGTACGGGGGACGGCCGGGCGGGGCGGAGGACCGGCAGCCGCCCGCCGAGTTCGACAACCTCTTCCGCACCGGCGAGGCACCGGCCGGATCGACGCAGCAGCTGCCGCGCTTCCAGCAGCCGCCACGGGCCGAGCAGCCGGGCTACGGCCAGCAGGGCCACGGACAGCAGGGCTACGCGCAGCCGTCGTACGCCCAACCTCCCTACGCCGAACCGGCCTACGCCCCGCCGGGGCATGACGACGACGGTGGTCGGGGCGGGCGCCGTTCGCGGGTGCCGTTGATCGCCGGGGTCGGGATCGTCATCGCGATCCTCGGGGTCGGTGCCGGGGCGATGCTCAGCGGTGGCGGGAGCAAGAGCGACGACAACAAGACGGTCGCCGCGACGTCGCCCGCGACCGACGGTTCCGCGTCGGCGGGCGGCGACGCCGCCAAGCAACAGGCCGTCGCCCTCGACAAGTTGCTCGCCGACAGCGGCAGCAGCCGGGCCTCGGTGATCCGTGCCGTGGGCAATGTGAAGGCCTGCAACAACCTCGGCGACTCGGCGTCCGACCTGCGGGACGCGGCCGGGCAGCGCACCGAACTGGTCACGAAACTCTCGCAGTTGACGGTGGACAAGCTGCCCGACAACGCGGCCCTGACGACCGCGCTCACCAACGCGTGGAAGGCGTCCGCGTCGGCGGACAACCACTACGCGGCCTGGGCCGACCAGGCCGCCGGCAAGAAGGGTTGCAAGAAGGGCCAGGCCCGCACCACCGGCCAGACCGCGGCGGGCAACGCGGCGAGCGGAGTGGCCAGCAACCAGAAGACCAAGGCCGCCGCGCTCTGGAACACGATCGCGAAGACCTACGGTCTGACCCAGCGCCAGCCCACCCAGCTCTGAGAAAGCAGGCACGGACGGGCGCGCACCTCAGTCGAGGTTCGCGCTCTCCAGTGTCCCCGTCATATCGAAGAAGCCTTTCTTCGCCGACACCAGAACGCCCTGGCGTACGACCTGAAGGGTCACCGAGGCGTTGACCAGGCGGGACAGACCCACGGAGGCGAGATCGTCGTCGTCCGTGGAACTCCACTGGAGCGTCGGCGTGAGCCCACCCGTGGTGATCTTGACGCCGTCGTCGAGGGCGCGCCGTACGGTGTCGGCGGTCACCTCACCGTTGCCGAGCGAGTTCACGACCGTCTTGAACGCGGTGTACGCGATCCAGGTCGTCTCCACCCCCGCGTCCGCCGGGTCGATCCGGTTGTCGCCGAAGGCCACCTCGTTGACGGCCTTCTTCATCGGGTCCCAGCGCGGGTCGCCCGCGACCGGGTACCAGCCGGTGATGTACGACCCCTCGTAGGGACCGGACTGCCCGCCCGTCGAGTTGATCTCGGTCTGGTCGACGCTGCCGAGCACGGTCGCGGTGCGCACGGCGGGATAGTCCTCGCGCTCGCGCCGGAAGGAGTCCATGAAGGTGTCGGTGCGGTCCCCGAGCGAGGGCACCACGCACCCCTCCTTCGAGGAGCTGCCGCCGGACGCGCTCTCCAGCGCGCTCGTCGACTGCCGGGAGTACTCGGTGAGGTTGTCGGCCGCGAGCTGGTCGGTGGCCGGTCCGTGCCCGCCCGCCTTGAGCCCCGCGTTCAGCAGCGGGGGCAGGTCGTCGCCGGCGATGGAGTCGGGCCGGACCAGGGTCACCGTGCCGCAGCCGGGGGCGAGTTGCTTGCCGAGGCCGGCCAGCAGCGCGGGCTGGCCGCCGTTGACGGGGTAGGACAGCGCGCGGGTGAACTCCTCGCTCGTCACGCCGTAGCCGCCGATGTACGGGATGCCGGCGCCCTCCAGCGGGGCGAAGAACGAGTCGCTGAACTCGCTGTAGGAGCCGACGACCGCGACGACGTTCTCCTTGACGGCCTGCCGGGCGCACTGCGCCGCGGAGACGCTGGTGTTGTGGTCGTTGCAGGTCAGAACCTTGAGCTTGCGGCCGTTGAGACCGCCGTGCTTGTTGATCCACTTCGCGTACGCCGTCGCCATCGCGGGCATGCCGGGTTTGTTGGTCGCGTTGGTGTCCCAGGGCGCCCAGGTCATGACGGTGATCGGGGCGTCCGCGGAGCCCGAGGTGCCGGGGATGACCCCGCAGCCGGCCGCGAGCGACGCGCACGCCAGCAGTGCCGCCGCCGATCTGGCGGTGGCTCTGACGGGCCGGGTGAACGTGGGGAGGAAGGTGCTGCGGTTGCGCCGCCTGCCGGTCATGTACACACACGCTTCCGTCATACCGCTAACCCGCGAGTGACTCCTGGTCAACAAGTGGTGACGCGGAGGTGAATTGCGGGGGGCGTTCCTGTGCGTGTGACAAGGAACGTACGATCGATGACCGTGCAAGCTCCGGAGAACTCTTCCCGTCGCCCCCGTCGCTCCTTCACCATGGGCGGCATGCCACTGAACGACATGCCGTGGTGGCGCTGGCGCAGCAACGTGCGTTCCGCGCTGCACATGCTCTCCGATCCGGTGTTCCAGCAGAACGTCTGGCTGGCCGGTGTCGACGGGTACGGGGACGTCACCGACGCCGTCTACCGCCTCGTCGAGGACACCTGGCTGGACAACTGGTCCGCCGAGAAATACGTCGGCACGATCTTCCGCGACTCCCAGGAGGCGGCCCTCGTCGACTCCGCCGTCCTGCGTGTGCTGCGGATCATGCACCAGGTCGGGCCCGACGCCCCGGTCTCCGCGTACGTCGACCACCAGGCGTGGCCGGAGGCGGTGCGGGCGGCCCGCGACGCGCACGTACGGATGGCGTCCAGCGACGGGGAGGACCCGGACGTGCCGCCGCGCACGCTTGAGGTGCTGCAGATCATGACGCGGTCGGCGTAGACCGCGAGTCGGCGCGAGGCGGCTCGGCTACGGCCGCCCGGTTGCCGTCGGTCCGGGTGGCGGACGCCGGTCCCCCCTCCCAGGGGGATATGGGACCCTGTCCTGCATGAACGCGCAGTCCACCCGAGCCGCGGCGCCCGCCGACCAGTACGTCCTGACCCTGTCCTGCCCCGACAAGCAGGGCATCGTGCACGCCGTGTCGAGCTACCTCTTCATGACCGGCTGCAACATCGTGGACAGCCAGCAGTTCGGCGACCAGGACACGGGTCTGTTCTTCATGCGCGTCCACTTCTCGGCGGAGCCGCCGGTGACCGTGGACAAGCTGCGGGCGAGCTTCACGGCGATCGGTGACGCCTTCGGCATGGACTGGCAGATCAACCGGGCCGACGAGAAGATGCGCATCGTCCTCATGGTCAGCAAGTTCGGCCACTGCCTGAACGACCTGCTGTTCCGGGCGCGGATCGGGGCGCTCCCCGTGGAGATCGCCGCGGTGGTCTCCAACCACACCGACTTCGCCGAGCTGGTGGACTCGTACCACATCCCCTTCCACCACATCCCGGTGACGAAGGACAACAAGGCCGAGGCCGAGGCGCGGGTCCTGGACCTGGTCCGCGAGGAGAACGTCGAACTCGTCGTCCTCGCCCGCTACATGCAGGTCCTCTCCGACGACCTCTGCAAGGCGCTCAGCGGCCGGATCATCAACATCCACCACTCGTTCCTGCCGAGCTTCAAGGGCGCGAAGCCGTATCACCAGGCGCACGCTCGGGGCGTCAAGCTCATCGGGGCGACGGCGCACTATGTGACCGCCGACCTCGACGAGGGCCCGATCATCGAGCAGGAGGTCGAGCGGGTCGGCCACGACGTGACCCCGGACCAGCTGGTGGCGATCGGCCGGGATGTTGAATGCCAGGCGCTGGCGCGGGCCGTGAAGTGGCATGCGGAGCGGCGGATTCTCCTTAACGGGCGCCGGACTGTGGTGTTCGCCTAGGAGCTCGGGGCTTCGGGTGCGTGGGCGGCTGCGAGCCGGTGGGGGCTGGTCGCGCCCACGCGGCGGAGCCGCAATCGACACAGCCCCGCGCCCCTTCTTGACTCGGGCTCAGTTTCGTCTGTAGGGGCGCGGGGAACTGCGCGAGCAACCACGGACTACCCGCACCCGCCCGCCTACATCCGGCTCAAGCTCGCCGTAGCGAACAGCACATCCCTGATCGCCCCCCGATCCCCCAACTGCCCGGCCGCCGCGTCCTCCGGCGACACGTGACCAGCCGCCAGGTGACAGAACTCCACGCCATCCAGGGCGATATGGGCCACTTCCCGCTCGGCCGACCCCACCGCCCCGGGTGAGTCGAGCGGGATCAGCCACTCACCGCCACCGTGCCCCTCGATCTCCAGCCGCAGGCTGCGTCCGGGATCCCCGGCCGGGACCAGGTGCCGCCCCTCGGCCGGCGCAGCCAACCCGTGGCGCCGGCGCTCGGCCAGCACCGCCGGCAGCATGCGGGCCGCGAGGTCGATCATCCGGTTCAGGCTGCGCGGTGACGGGGGCTCGTAGGGATAGTCGACCGCGTCCGCGATGTCCTCCGCGTGGACCCAGCACTCGAAGGCCCGGTCGAGCATCGCGTCGTGCAGCGGCAGCTCGAAGTCGCCGTAGGAGACTGCCCGTTTGCCGGTGGTGGTGCCGGTGAACGACACCGTGCGGACGATGGTGTGGCTCTGTTCGCGCCAGGGTGCGCGGATGGAGCGGGTGGGCGGGAAGTACGAGGCGCGCCAGTACGCCTCGGTGCGCGCGGCGGGGTTCGCGGCCTTGTCGGCCGTCTCCCCGGTCAGCGGGTCGTCGAGGCCGAGCGCCGTCGCGACCAGGCCGTCGACGGTCAGCAGATGCGCGATGACCCCGGCGACGGTCGTACGACGGCTCGCCGGGGCCCGGCCGTCGAACCAGCGCAGCCGCACGGGCGCGTGCCACTCGGCGTCGCCTATGTCCTGGAGCAGGGCGTCCAGGCGCGCGGTCTCGGCGTCGTACGGCGTCGCCCACTCGGGCACCGGGATGCGCGGCGGGCGGCGGTCGAAGGAGCCGGACAGGACGCGGGTGCGCAGGCCGGGGTCGAGGTCGAGGGGTTCGACGGGGTGGAGGAGGCCGACCGCGCCGCGCAGCCGCAGCGCCTCGTCCGCGCAGGCGCCGCACTCGCCGAGGTGCTCCTCGACGGCCGCGGTCTCCGCCGCCGAGCACGCGGCCAGCGCCCACGCGCCGAGCAGCGCCTTCAGCACCGGGTGCTCCAGGACCAGCGGCGCGGGCCGGGACGCGGTCTCGTCCAGCTCGGGCAACGGCTGCCCGCCGTCCTCGACGGAGGCCCGGGGCATGGGAATGCGCGGCGGCACGGCAGGCCCTTCGTACGCCTCGTGCTCGTCGTTCGCGTCGCTCACACCGCACCCCCTGGTCCCGCTGGTTCCGGCGGTGCGCCGGTGTCGTGGGCGGTGGACAGGAGTTGGAGGCCCAGGCGCAGCCGACGGCGGGCCTCGTCCTCGGTGACGCCGAGGTCGACGGCGGTCTGGCGGTAGTCGCGGCGCTGGAAGTAGGCCAGCTCCAGGGCGGCCCGCAGCGGGGCGGGCATGGACGTGACGATGTAGTCGGCGCGGGCGGCGACGGAGGCGCGGCGGACCTTGCGCTCCAGTTCCTCGGTGGAGCCCTGGCCGCCCTGGGCGAGGGCGGCGGTCTCGGTGGCGCGCAGCCGCTGCACGGCGAGGCGGGCGGTCAGCGCGGCCACCCAGGAGCGCAGCGGGCCCTGCTTGGGGTCGTAGGCGTCGGGGTGTTCCCACACGTGGGCGAAGACCTCGCGGGTGATGCCGTCGGCGGCGCGCTCGTCGCCGAGGACGCGGTGGGCGAGGGCGTGCACGAGGGAGGCGAAGCGGTCGTACAGCTCACCGAGGGCCGCCGCCTCGCCGCGGGCCAGCCGCTGCTGCATCTTGCGGTCCCATCGGGGCGGTGCGTCCTTCGTCGCCATGCGGCCCCCTCACCGTGTCCGTGCCCGAGTCAAGCCTGCGCCCACCGTCTCTTCGAATGTAGTCGGCACCTCGGACAGCGCACGCCCCTTCGTGCAATCGCACGCCCCCGAAGGGGCGCGGGTGGTAGCGGACGTATGCCTACCCGGTCCACAACTGCGGTCCACAACTGATCGAACAGGATCGAAGGCGACTAAAACAAGCCTCTTCGGACCGCTTTCCGTTTCTGTTGCCGTGTTTCAGGGAACGGCCGCTGGGCAGCCGCGCTGCAAGGAAGCGTAGGTACGGCTTCCGTTTCCGGACGGTTTCCGGGAGTTCCGGCTAGCGAAAGGCGCGATGGTGGCCTTCAAAGTGAACGACGGCGAGCGCGGCGGCTGGTCCGTGCTCCTCGTGTCCGGCGAACTGGACCTGGTGACCTCGCCGGTGCTGCGCCAGCGGGTGCACGACGTGGTGGCGGACGGCCGCCACAGCCTGGTCGTCGACCTCTCCGAGGTGCTGTTCTGCGACTCCAGCGGCGTCGGGGTGCTGATCGCCGCCCGCCGGCTGATCCGCTCCTGCCAGGGGCATCTGCGGCTGATCCTGCCGGCCCAGGGAGCCGTCGACGGCTCGCACGTCAACCGCGTGCTCGGCGCCCTCGGAGTGCGCCGCCTCTTCGACGTCTATCCCGATGTGATGACGGCCACAGAAGAGGCCCCCGAGGAAGAGGCGGACCCCCTCTCGGCGTGACGCGTCGGTTTCCGGGGTGACGCCGTTGTTTCGGAATTTCCCCGGTCTTGGTACAAGCGACGTTTTCGGCTCCCGGACCCGCCCCGGCGTCGTACGCTCCAGCCAAGCGCACCCCCACATGAGTAAGGCGGCCCGAAAGACATGGTCAGCACCGAGTACGAGCGACGGATCGCCGCCCGGTTCGCCACCTTCGACCAGGACGGCAACGGCTTCATCGACCGGGAGGACTTCAACTCGGCGGCCAAGGCGCTGCTCGCGGAGTTCGGCACGGCGGCCCGCTCCGACAAGGGACAGGCCCTGTACATCGGCGCGGAGGCGTTCTGGCAGGGCATGGCGGGCATCGCGGACCGGGACGGCGACCAGCGGGTCAGCCGGGAGGAGTTCGTGGGCGGCGCGGTCAAGCGGCTGCGCGACAACCCGGAGCGCTTCGCCGAGATCGGCCGCCCCTTCCTGCACGCGGCCCTCGACGTCGCGGACCCGGACGGCGACGGCTCGGCCACCATCGCGGACACCGTGCGCGTCCTCAAGGCACTCGGGGTGCCCGACGACATCGCCGCCATGGCGGCCGACGCACTCGACACGGACAGCGACGGCAAGGTCGGCGAGGCGGAGATCGTCTCCGCCTTCGCCCGCTACTTCACCGTCCCGGAATAGCTCCGGGATCCGTCCCGGGATCCGAATAGCGCTCCCGCAGCTTGTACTTGAGCACCTTGCGCAGCGTCTCGTTGCGCGGAAGGGCGTCCACGATCTCCAGCTGCTCCGGCAGCTTGTGCACGGACAGCCCTTCCGCGCGCAGATAGTCCGTCACCGCCGACAAGGTCAACTCCCTGGCCCCCGGCGGCTGTTCGACCACCGCGCAGACCCGCTCCCCGCGCTCCGCGTCCGGCAGTCCCACGATGGCCACGTCACCGACGTCCGGATGCGCGGCGAGCAGATCCTCGATCTCCTTCGCGGAGATGTTCTCGCCCTTGCGGATGATCACGTCCTTCAGCCGCCCGGTGAGGATGAGATGCCCGCTGTCGGTGACGACCCCCAGGTCCCCGGTGCGCAGGAACCCGTCCGCGTCGAAGGCCTCCGCCGTCTGCGCGGGGTCCAAGTACCCCTGGCACACGGCCTCCCCGCGCAGCCGCACCTCCCCGCCCTCGGCGATCCGTATCTCCATCCCCTCGGGCGGCCGCCCCTCGGTCGTGGCGAGGTTCTCGGTCGTGTCCTCCGGGTCGCCCATGGTGATCATCGGCACCTCGGTCATGCCGTAGCCGTGGGTGAGCTGGACCCCCATCTCCCGTACGACGGAGTGGTAGACCTCCGGCGGCTTGGGCGCCCCGCCGCCCGCGAGCAGTCGTAGCGAGGGAATGACCTTCGTCCCCGGCTGCTTGCGCTGCTCGGCAAGGAACATGGAATAGAAGGCGGTTGAGCCACCGGCCACCGTCACCCCGTGCTTGCGGTAGCCCTCCAGCGCGTCCGGCAGCGCGAACTGCTCGAACATCACCGCCGGGAAGCCGTACAGCAGCAGCATCACCGTGTAGTCGGGCCCCGCGATGTGCGCGTACGGGAAGGCCATCGAGCCCACGTCGTCCGCCGTCAGCCGCAGCGCGTGCGCGAGGCACGAGCCGCCCGCGATCAGCGAACGGTCCGTGTGCAGCACGCCCTTGGGGTCGGAGGTGGTGCCGGAGGTCCAGTAGATCCAGCGGACCGAGGTGCCGTCGGCGGGCGGTGGCGGGAGCAAGGACGGCTCTCCGTCCGGGAGTCGGGCGTCGTCGTACGCCTCGAAGATCCCCCGCGCGCCGAGCCGCCGCGCCATCTCCGTGTGGTCGAAGCCGCGCCAGGTGCCCGGCACCGCGAAGTACTCCGCCTTCGACTCCCGCAGCGCGAAGCCGACTTCGCGGTCGCGGTAGAAGGGGATCACCGGCGTCTGTACGGCGCCCAGGCGGGCCAGCGCGAAGGAGAGCAGGGCGGTCTCGATGCGGGTGGGCAGCTGCCAGGCGACGACCGTGCCGGGCCGTACGCCCATGCCGTACAGGCCCGCCGCCACCCGCTCCGACCGGTCCCGCAACCCGCCGAAGGTCAGGGCGCGGTCGTCCTGGAGGAAAACGGGCCGGTCGGGGGTCAACTCGGCGCGGCGGACGACCAGTTCCCACAGCGTGCGGGCGGAACTCAGGGAGTGCGGCGTCTCGTTCATGGTGCCCCCTCCTTGGCTGACGACTCGTCAGGTGACATGCTATCTGACGGGTCATCAGATAAGTACCGTCCGGCGGAGGGGAACCCATGACCACCGAACTGCCCCGCATCATCAGCGTCGACGACCATGTGATCGAACCCGCGCACCTCTTCGAGACCTGGCTGCCGGCGAAGTACCGCGAGCGCGGCCCCCAGCCGCTCACCGCCGGAATCGGTGAACTCGCCTACGTGGCGGGCAAATACCAGATCACGATGGACCCGGACGGCCCGCCCACCGACTGGTGGATCTACGAGGACCTCAAGTTCCCGTACAAGCGCAACATCGCCGCCGTCGGCTTCGACCGCGACGAGATGACCCTGGAAGGCATCACCCGCGAACAGATGCGCCGCGGCTGCTGGGACCCCAAGGCGCGGCTCGCGGACATGGACCTCAACCATGTCGAGGGCTCGCTCTGCTTCCCGACCTTCCCGCGCTTCTGCGGCCAGACCTTCGCCGAGGCGCACGACAAGGAGGTCGCCCTCGCCTGCGTCCGCGCCTACAACGACTGGATGGTCGAGGAGTGGTGCGGCGACAGCGGCGGCCGGCTCATCCCGCTCTGCCTGATCCCTTTGTGGGACGTGGAGTTGGCGGTCGAGGAGATCCGGCGCAACGCGGCACGGGGCGTCCGCGCGGTCACCTTCAGCGAGATTCCGACGTATCTGGGGCTGCCGTCGATCCACTCCGGCTACTGGGACCCGTTCTTCGCCGTCTGCCAGGAGACCGGCACGGTCGTCAACATGCACATCGGCAGCAGCTCCCAGATGCCCGCCGCATCCCCCGACGCGCCCCCCGCCGTACAGGCCTCGCTCTCCTTCAACAACGCGATGGCCTCGATGATGGACTTCCTCTTCAGCGGGGTCCTGGTGAAGTTCCCGACCCTCAAACTCGCCTACTCCGAAGGCCAGATGGGCTGGATCCCGTACGCCCTGGAGCGTGCCGACGACGTGTGGGAGGAGCACCGCGCGTGGGGCGGGGTGCGGGATCTCATCCCCGACCCGCCGTCCACGTACTACTACCGGCAGATGTTCTGCTGCTTCTTCCGCGACAAGCACGGGGTCGCCTCGCTGGACGTGGTGGGGCGGGACAACGCGACCTTCGAGACCGACTACCCGCACGTCGACTCGACCTTCCCGCACACCAAGGAAGTCGCCCTCGACCACGTGAAGGGTCTCGACGACGAGACCGTCTACAAGCTCATGCGGGGCAACGCGATCCGCATGCTGGGCCTGGACCTCGACCGGTAATGGACCTCTCGTACACGGCCGAGGAGGACGAGTACCGGGCGCGCTTGCGGGAGTGGCTGGCCAAGGTGCTCCCCACGTTGCCCTCGAAGCCGTCTCCGGACGACTGGCCGGGCCGGCGCCTCTACGACCTCGGCTGGCAGCGGATGTTGTACGACGCCGGGTACGGCGATGTGCACTGGGACGCGTCTCCGACCACCCGGCTGATCTTCCTGGAGGAGACGGAGAAGGCGGGCGCACCCTACGTGGGGGCCAACTTCGTGGGGCTGTTGCACGCCGGGCCGACGATAGCCGCCGAGGGCACGCCCGAGCAGCGGGAGCGGTGGCTGCCGCCCGTGCTGCGCGGCGACGAGGTGTGGTGCCAGGGGTTCAGCGAACCCGAGGCCGGTTCCGACCTCGCGTCGCTGCGCACGCGCGCGTGGCGGGACGGCGACGAGTATGTGGTGACCGGTTCCAAGATCTGGACCTCGCACGCCGAAGTCGCCGACTGGTGCGAGCTGTTGGTGCGGACGGATCCTGCGGCGCCCAAGCATCGGGGGATCAGTTGGCTCGCCATGCCGATGGACGCGGCGGGCATCACCGTACGGCCGCTGCGGACGCTCGCCGGGTCCGCGGAGTTCGCCGAGGTGTTCCTCGACGAGGTGCGGGTGCCTGTCGGCAACCGGGTGGGGGACGAGAACGACGGGTGGCGCGTGACGATGGTGACGCTGTCGTTCGAGCGCGGTACGGCTTTTGTGGGTGAGGTCGTCGCCTGTCGGCGGGTGTTGGGCGAGCTGGCTCGCGAGGCGCGGAGCAATGGGCGTTGGGACGATCCTGTGCTGCGGCGGCAACTGGGGCGGTTGAACGCCGAGTTCCGGGCGTTGTGGCGGCTTACTCAGTGGAACGTGAGTGAGGCGGAAGCCTCCGGCGGCGTTCCGGGTGTGGGCGGGTCGGTCTTCAAACTCCGGTACTCGCATGCGCGGCAGGAGTTGTACGACGCCGCTGCGGATGTGCTTGGGCCCAACTCCCTTGATCTGGAGCGGCCTTGGGTGCTCGATCGGTTGTCGTCGCTGTCGTACACGATCGCTGCGGGGACCTCGCAGATTCAGCAGAACATCGTGGCCGAGCGGATTCTCGGGTTGCCGAAGGGGAGGTGAGCGGTGCGGTTTCAACTGACGGATGATCAAAGGGCGTTGCGGGATGCAGTACGGGATGTAATCGGTCGTTCGTCGGGTGCGGGTGCGTGGGGGCTGGTCGCGCAGTTCTCCGCGCCCCTAAAGGCTCCTCGGCTGGACCGGGGTTTGTGGCGGGCCCTCGGTGATCTCGGGCTGTTCTCCCTGCGACTGCCCGAAGCCGACGGCGGAGCCGGACTCGGGCTGCCCGAAGCCGTGTTGGTGTTCGAGGAGGTCGGGGCGGCGCTGGTGCCTGGGCCGTTGGTCGCTACGCATCTTGCTGCCGGGGTGGTTCCGGGGGCCGCCGCCGGGGAGACCGTGGTCGCCGCTGCCGATGGGCGGCTTGTGGAGTGGCTGGACGAGGCCGATGTCGTGCTGCCGGGGGCCGAGGGTGCCGTGGCGCTGCGGTCGGTGGATCCGTTGACGCCCTTGCATCGGGTGCCGGCGCCTGCGCGTGTCGAGCCTGTCGCTGTTCTGCTTACCGCTGCCGAGCAGCTTGGTACTGCCTCGCGGGTGTGTGGGCTCGCGGTGCAACACGCCCGGACTCGTGAGCAGTTCGGGCAGCCGATCGGGGCGTTCCAGGCCGTGAAGCAGTTGTGCGCGCGGTCGCTGGTGCGGGTGGAGGTGGCGCGGGTCGCCGTGTACGCGGCAGCCGTGACCGCGGATCCGGTGGACATCGCGGCGGCCCGGCTGCTGGCCGACGAGGCCGCTGTGCGTGGGGCCCGGGACTGTCTGCAGGTGCATGGCGGGATGGGCTTCACCTGGGAGTCCGAGGTCCATCTGCATCTGAAGCGGGCGTGGGTGCGGGCCCAGCGTGGCGGTGGAAACACGGAGAGTGAGGAGTTGCTCGCGGCCGATCTGGTGGGCGGAGCGGTGTAGTGGGGCGCCTGCCTGCGATGACCGGGGCGGCTCCGACAACGGTGTCGCGGATCGTGGCACGGCGGAATCACGCAGCGTTGATATCGGGTTGTGTCCTATGCGTGACTCGTCACGGCCCGGAGTCGTCCCGGGGCTCCGGTACCTTGTGTGGGATGCGAGTGGTTCAAGGTACGAGCCATGCCGGTGTTGCCTGTGAGGCGGCTCCGGATCGGGCGGTGCGCTCCGCAGTTCGTATGGCAGAACGGGCTTTCACCCCTGCCTGTTCGACTCCCCGCAATGAGCGTCGCACAGTATCCCGCACGCGTACTCCTTCGCGCTGGAATATGCCCGAAGCGCTTGTTGGGGTGACGGAACGTCAATCATGCTGTCTCGCAAGGGATTCACGTTCCGTGACCCTGGCTCCGGTCGTTGTTCTGGCCATGCAGAAAATGGCTACGATCGTGGCCCTCGTGAGGCGCGAGGCTATGTGTCCGCCGGTTCGGATGGTGTGAGCGGTGCAGGTGCTTCAAGTGCAGCTGGAGATCCGGCCCGACCCCGCAGAGGTGGGGCGGGCCAGGAGATGGGCGCGCTCCCGGCTCGCCGGGTCCGGGATAGAAGCAGACGAACCGCTCGCGGAGACGCTGATCCTGCTCGTCTCCGAACTCGTCACCAACGCGGTGGTGCACACCGGTTGTCCGGCCGTGCTGCGGCTCTCCCTGCCGGACGAGGCGGACGAGTCGGCCACGGTCCGCCTTGAGGTCGCCGACACCAGCTGTACGGCTCCCGTGCCGCGTTGCGCGGAGGGGGACGAGACCGGCGGGCGCGGACTGGCGCTGGTGGACGGCCTCGCCGATCGCTGGGGCTGGAGCGCCGAGGGTACCGGCAAGCGCATCTGGTGCGAGCTGGACCGGGGCAGTCAACCCCGGGATGCGGCGGCCGCGTTCGGGGGCGGTGTCACGGCGTACGGGGGGTTCGAGGGCTTCGCGTACGAAGCCGTGTAGGTGCTGTCTGCAAGTGCCCGGTGGAGATGCGCCGGGCCGTGCTTCCGCGCGCGCCCTGCGGCAAAGTGGTGCTTAAGGAATAAATCCCCGGATGGGCGTTGACGCGACGTGACCGTTTGGTCACGCTTGTGGGCAGCGATTCGCCGCGAGGGGACGACGAGGGCTTCGGTGACGGGGGCCCTCGGCGAGTGTGGGTCGTGTTCGGCGTGGGTTCCCTCGGGGCGGGGAGCCGGGACGGGTACGCCGGAGTCGGATGGCGGCAGCGCGGTGCCGTGCTCGGGGCGGGCAGCAGCGCGCCGCCATCCGACCGTAAGTCCGGCCCTCGTCAAAACCGGACTGACCTAGAGGATGGCGATCGGGGCCACCGGGGTTCCCGTCGCGCCCACGAAAGGTTCGGGCATCGCGGACAGGAAGAACGCATAGCGGTTCTCTTGTCCACAAGCTGTGGACAACTCTTCGAGATTCCAGTTCTGGCCTTGCGGCATCCCCATCTCGACCAGGTCGAGGGCGTGCACGGGCAGCCACAAGTCCTCGATCTCCGGCGGAAATATCTCGAAGGTGAGGGTGTCGTTGGCTACCGCCGCGACATCCCGCGCGTGGAACCACTCCGGCGTACGGACCGAGAGACCGGGTGACGGGTAGCCGTAACCGTGCTTGTCGCCGGACAGGTACACCTGCACCTGCCCGGTCCGTACGAGCACGATGTCGCCCGCGCGGACCCGGGTGCCGGCGAGTTGCTCCGCGGCCTCCAGGTCTTCCGGCGTGACCGCGTGACCGCCTTCGAGCCGGTCGACGCCCCGCGCGCGTGCGACGTCGAGCAGCACCCCGCGCGAGACGATGTGCCGCGCCTTGTCGATACCGCTGAACTCGGCGCCCCCGTGCGGCGTCACGGTGCCGGCCGGGCGGCCGTTGTAGAGCTTTCCCGAGTGCGAGACGTGCGTCAGCGCGTCCCAGTGGGTGCCCGCCTGCAGCCCCATCGTCACCGCGTCGTCGCTGCACGCGACCGTCCCCGGGCCGAACAACTCCTGGTTGATCTGCACCATCGCGTGCAGCGGATTGACCCGGCCCGGGATCATCCCCGTCTGCACGCCGTCCGCCTGGAGGGGGAGGGCGAGCGGGATACGGCGGCCGGTCCGGATCTCGGCGGCCGCCTCGCGGACCACCTCGTCGGTGATCAGGTTCAGCGTGCCGATCTCGTCGTCCGGTCCCCAACGGCCCCAGTTGTTCACGCGCTTGGCGATGTCGTGGAACTCCGGACCGAGTGACGGCGGTGGTGGCGGTGACGGCGGCAGTGACATCGGGGCCTCCCCGGGGCTTGTCCTCAGGCATCTGACGGGTCGTAGAATCTGAGTCGAATCTAACGGACCGTCAGAAACTGCGGGAGGGGCCGGACATGGGGAACTTCTTGGCAGGCAAGGTCGTCGCCGTCACGGGCGCGGGCCGGGGCATCGGCCGGGCCGTCGCGCTCGCGGCGGCGGCCGAGAGGGCGCGGGTCGTCGTCAACGACTACGGCGTCTCGATGGACGGCGCCTCGCCGACGAGTGAGATCGCCGAAGGGGTCGTCAAGGAGATCGAGGCGGCGGGGGGCGAGGCTGTCGCCGTCGCCGACGACATTTCTACGATGGCGGGTGGGCAGCGGGTTGTCGACGTCGCGCTGTCCTCGTACGGGCGGGTCGACGGTGTGGTGTGTGTCGCCGGGATTCTGCGGGAGCGGATGCTCTTCAACATGTCCGAGGAGGAGTGGGATCCCGTTCTCGCCACGCATTTGAAGGGGACGTTCACTGTTTTTCGGGCGGCTTCTGCGGTGATGCGGAAGCAGCGGTCCGGGACGTTGATCGGGTTCACCAGTGGGAATCATCAAGGGTCGGTTTCGCAGGCGAATTACAGTGCGGCGAAGGGCGGGATCATCTCGCTGGTGCGGAGCGCTGCGCTGGGGTTGAACAAGTACGGGGTGACCGCCAATGCGGTGGCGCCTGTTGCTCGTACGCGGATGTCGGCGAACGTTCCCATGGAGTTGGCGGAGATCGGGTCGCCGGAGGATGTTGCCGCGTTGGTTGTGTATTTGCTTTCGGATGCTGCTCGGGAGGTGGGGATCACCGGGCAGGTCTATACCGTTGCGGGGCCGAAGATCGCGGTGTGGGCGCAGCCTCGGGAGTTGCGTGCGGGGTACGCCTCCGGCGGGTGGACGGCTGAGAAGATCGCGGAGTTTTTGCCGGGGTCTGTGGGTGTGGATCCGATGCCGATGCTTTCTCGGTTGCAGGAGATGGAGAGGGCTGCGCGGGAAGGGAGTCGGCCCAACGCCTAAGGGGGTGGGGTGGTGCGTTGTGTGGCGAGTGCGGGTGCGTGGGGGCTGGTCGCGCAGTTCCCCGCGCCCCTTAGGTGGGAAACCTGAGCGGTGTTTTTAGGAGCCCCTGTGGATTTTGGATTCGCTGGCGAGGACGAAGAGTTTCGGGTGGAAGCTCGGGCCTGGCTTTCTGCGCATGCGGAAAGTGGTCAGGATCGGCGGGCTTGGGAACGCACGCTCGGCAAGAGCGGGTGGATCGGGCTGGGTTGGCCTGAATCCGGCTACGGAAATCGCACCGCCACTCTCACTCAACAGGTCGCCTGGGCCGAGGAATACGCTCGGTCGGACGCGCCGCCCCGGTCCGGGCACATAGGTGAGAACCTGCTCGCGCCCACCCTCGTCGCACACGGCACCGACGCGCAGAAGTCCCGTTTTCTGCCTGCCATTGCCGCGGGGGACGAACTGTGGTGTCAGGGGTACAGCGAGCCGGGGGCCGGGTCCGATCTGGCCGGGGTGCGGACCGTTGCCGTACGGGAGGCGGACGGGTATCGGATCAGTGGGCAGAAGATCTGGACCTCGCTCGCCCATGAGGCCGACTGGTGTTTTGTGCTGGCTCGGACCGAGGTGGGGTCGCGGCGGCATCACGGGTTGAGTTTTCTGCTGGTGCCGATGGATCAGCCGGGGCGTGTCGAGGTGCGGCCCATCCGGCAGTTGACCGGGACCAGTGAGTTCAACGAGGTGTTCTTCGACGGGGCGTTGGCGCGGGGCGAGCATCTTGTGGGGGGTGAGGGGGGTGGTTGGAGCGTTGCCATGAGTCTGCTCGGGTTTGAGCGGGGGGTATCCACCCTTGCTCAACAGGTCGGGTTCGCGCGGGAGTTGGGGCGGGTTGTCGAAGCCGCTGTCGCTTCCGGTGCCGTGCTCGATCCCGTCCTGCGCGATCGACTCGTGCGGCAGTGGGCCGAGTTGCGGACCATGCGGTGGAACGCCCTGCGGACGCTCGGGCGGGCCGGGGACGCCGGCGCGCCCAGTGTGGCCAAGCTGCTGTGGGGCGGGTGGCATCAGCGGCTCGGGGAGCTGGCGATGTCGGTGCGGGGGGCCGGGGCGGCGGTGGGGCCCGTGGACTGGTCGCCGAGCGCCTCGTACGAACTCGACGTGCTTCAGCACCTGTTCCTCTTCTCGCGGGCCGACACCATCTACGGCGGCTCGGACCAGGTTCAGCGCACGATCATCGCCGAGCGGGTGCTCGGTCTGCCCAGGGAACCCAAGGGGGTCGTCTGATGCGCGGTGTGGTCTTCGACGGCAAGCAGATCCAGGTCGTGGACGACTTGGAGGTGCGGGAGCCCGGGGCGGGGGAAGTGCTGGTCGCCATTTCCGCGGCCGGGTTGTGTCACAGCGATCTGTCCGTGGTGGACGGGACCATACCTTTTCCCGTTCCTGTGGTGTTGGGGCATGAGGGTGCGGGGGTGGTGGAGGCCGTGGGTGTGGGGGTCAGCCATGTGGCGCCCGGTGATCATGTGGCCCTGTCCACGCTCGCCAACTGCGGGACCTGCGCCGAGTGCGACCGGGGGCGGCCGACCATGTGCCGGCAGGCCATCGGGCGGCCGGGGAAGCCGTTCACGCGGGGCGGGCAGCCGGTCTACCAGTTCGCCTCCAACTCCGCCTTCGCCGAACGGACCGTGGTGAAAGCCGTGCAGGCCGTGCGGATACCCAAGGACATTCCGCTGCCGTCCGCCGCGCTCATCGGGTGCGGGGTGCTGACGGGGGTCGGCGCCGTGCTGAACCGGGCGCGGGTCGATCGGGGGGAGAGTGTCGTCGTCATCGGGACCGGCGGGATCGGGCTCAATGTCCTTCAAGGGGCGCGGATCGCGGGGGCGTCGCGGATCGTCGCCGTCGACGCGAACCCGGCGAAGGAGGAGGCGGCGCGGAAGTTCGGCGCGACCGACTTCCTGAAGTCCACGGAAGGGGTGCGTGACCTGCTGCCCACGGGGGCGGACCACGTCTTCGAGTGCGTCGGACGGGTCGAACTGGTCCGGCAGGCCGTCGACCTCCTCGACCGCCACGGCCAGGCGATCCTGCTCGGCACGGCACCGGCGACGGCGGAGGCGTCCTTCCTCGTCTCGTCGATGTTCCTGGACAAGTCGATCCTCGGCTGCCGGTACGGATCGTCACGACCCCAGCGGGACATCCCGCTGTACACCCAGCTCTACCGCCAAGGGCGGCTGCTGCTCGACGAGTTGGTCACCAGGACGTATCCGGTGGAGGACTTCGAGAAGGCGGTGGGGGACCTGGAGGCGGGGCGGGTCGCGCGGGGGGTTCTGACGTTCTGACGCCCGTACTGGCCGTCGCCTGACGGAGGCATGGCGGGAGTTGTCCACAGGTGGGGAAAATCCCGTGGGGCGTTGTCGGTGACGGCCCGTAGCGTGCTGGCATGACCTACCGCGACGTTGTCTCCCGACAGGTCCTGACCTGGGCCTGCACCGCCGTCGGTGCCCGTATGCCCGTGGCCATGGCCCCGCTCGCGCTGGTCTTCCTGGTGCGCGAGCGGCCCGGCGGCTACTCGCTGGGCGCGATCATCGCGGCGGCGTACGTCCTCGGGGAGATCGTCGGCGCCCCGGTGCTCGGGATGCGGCTGCGGCCCGAGCGGGCGCGGGGGCAACTGGCGGTCGGGCTCGCGCTCGGCGCGACGGGCTTCCTCGGGCTCGGGATGTTTCCGGGCGCGCATCCCGTCGTCCTCGCCGGGTTCGCGTGTCTCGCCGGGGGCGCCCCTTCCGCCGCGACCGGTGGGCTGCGCACTCTGCTCAGCTCCCTGGTGCCGGAGCGGTCCGTGGCACAGGCGCTGTCCGTCGAGTCGATACTCACGGCGGGCGTGTGGGCCGTCGCCCCGGCGGCCGTCGCGGGGCTGGCCCTCGGCATCGCACCCCGCGTCCCCCTGCTGCTCGCGGCCGGTCTGATGGCGTCCTCGGTCGGGGGGTTGTGGCTGCTGCCGGCGGGGTGGGACGGGGGTGGCGCGAGGGCCGCCGACGGTGGGGGCGGGGGCGGGGGTGGGGGTGGTGCAGGGGCCTCTGACGGTGGGGGCGAGGGTGGTGCGGAGGCCTCCGAGGGCGAGGGCGGTACCGGCGCTCGCATGCTCGCGATGCTGGTCGGTGCCTGGCCGGTGTACGTCACCGGGGCGGCCAGTGTCGCGGTGCTCGGACTGTCGGAACTCGTCCTGCCCGCTCTGCTCGAACAGCGCGGCATCGGTGTCGGCTGGTCCGGCCCGCTGCTGAGCGGGATGGCGGTGGGCGGCGGCCTCGGCGCCTTCGTCTACGGCCTGCGCGGCTGGCCGGGGCTGCTGCGCACCCGCAGCCTGGTGCTGATGGCCGGGACCTCGGCCTGTGTGACGCTCGCCGCGCTGATACCGAGCACGCCCGGGATCGCGGTCGCGCTCGTCATGGGCGGCACGCTCCAGTCGGGCGCGATGGTCACCCGCAACCTGTCCCTGCGCGAGGTGCTGCCGCCCGACGCCCTGGCCGCCGGCTACTCGGTCATGTACGCGGCGGCGAGCGTGGGTTACGCGGCGACGGGGTCGCTGGCCGGGGCGCTGCTCAAGGTGACGGCGCCGTCGACGGCGATCCTGGTGGGGGTGGGCCTGACCGTGCTGCTGACCGTGACCGGGTGGTGGGGCGAGGTGCGGCGCGTGGGCCGGGCGGCGGCGCGGGGTGCCGACGTCATCGTGGCGCGGTCTGCGAAGTCGGGCGCCTCGAAGCGGAGTTGGCGGTGAGTGGCCGGTGATTCTTACGAAGCCCGGACGTCAGGCCTTGGTGAGCCTTTTGTCCGCCTATGTGCCGCGGTCGCGGGCTAGCGTTGCAGCCGTCCGGTGGTGAGCGTGAGTCGCTCCGCCGGCTCCTGATCCCGCGTTCCGCAATTCGTTTCCGCGTTCCGTTTTCCGTAAGAGGAGTACCCACACATGGCTCTCGCCAAGGCCCGCGCCTCCCGCATGTCCCGCACCTCCCGCGCCGTCCGGATCGCCCGCACGGCGGGTACGGGCGCCGTCGCGCTCGCCGCCGCGGCCCTCTTCGCCGCGCCCGCCGCCAGTGCCGCCGACGGCCACCGTGGCTCCGACTCCCGCGCCCACCGCGGCAGTTCGACCGTCTTCGTGCAGACCGACGACACGACCGCCAACTCCGTGGTCGCCTACGAGCGCGCCGCCGACGGCACCCTCGGCCAGAAGGGGGTCTACCGCACCGGGGGCAAGGGCGGCGTCCTGGCCGGCACCGTCGCCGACCACCTTGCCTCGCAGGGGTCGCTCGCCTACGACCGGCACAACCAGCTGCTCTACGCCGTCAACGCGGGCAGCGACACCGTGACCGTCTTCGCCGTGCACGGCACCCAGCTGCGCCGTGTCCAGGAGCTCTCCAGCGGCGGGCAGTTCCCGGTCAGCGTCACCTTCCACGGCGACCGGGTCTACGTCGCCAACGCGCTCGGCGGCGGTTCGATACAGGGCTTCGCGCGGACCGGCGAGCGGCTGGTCAAGGTCCCCTCCTGGCACCGCGAACTCGGCCTGGCCACAACCGCTTCGGCCGTAGGACAGATCTCCTTCACGCCCGACGGTTCCAAGCTCGTCGTCACCACCAAGGCCGCCGGGCAGAGCATCGACGTCTTCCCGGTCAGCCGCCACGGCGGGCCGTCCGCGCGGCCCGTGGTGACCTCGCTCCCGGGGGCCGTGCCGTTCGGCTTCGACTTCGACTCCGCCGGACGGATCCATGTGACGGAGGCCGGGACGAACTCGGTGGGTACCTTCGCCGTCGCCCGTGACGGCGCACTGACCGCGAAGGGCACCGTCGCGACCGGCCAGACCGCCACCTGCTGGGCCGTCACCGCCGCAGGGAACGTGTACGTCTCCAACGCGGTCAGCGGCACGGTGTCCGGCTACCGGGTGGGCGCCCAGGGCAAGTTGACCGCGCTGGGCAACACGGCCACCGACGCCGGCACGGTGGACGCGGCGGCCTCCTCCGACGGCCGCTACCTCTACGTCCAGACCGGGATCAAGGGCATCGTGGACGAGTTCCGGGTCGACAAGAACGGGTCGCTCACCGAGATCGGCTCGGTCGTGGTGCCCGGCGCCGTCGGCGGGGAGGGCATCGTCGCGGGCTGACGGGGCGACACACGCGGAGCACGGGTTCACGGCGCGGCGCCGACACCGCCGTAGCTCTCGGACCCGCTGCTCCTGCCCCCGCCGCCGGTTCGGAACGTGCGGCGGTACGTCGTCGGGGTCACGCCGAGCGCCGCCTGCAGATGCTGGCGCATCGACTGGGCGGTGCCGAAGCCCGCGTCCGTGGCCACCTGGTCCATGGACAGGTCGGTGGACTCCAGGAGGTGCCGGGCGCGTTCGACGCGCTGCTGGGTGAGCCACTGGCCGGGGCTGACCCCGACCTCCTCGCGGAAGCGGCGGGTGAAGGTGCGCACGGACATCGCCTCCTGCTCGGCCATGTCGCGCAGCTGGATCGGCTCGTGCAGCCGGCCCAGCGCCCAGGCGCGGGCGGCGGTCGTGGTCGCCAACTGCGGGTCGGGGACCGGGCGGTGGATGTACTGCGCCTGCCCGCCGTCGCGGTGCGGCGGCACGACCGTACGGCGGGCCACGTCGTTGGCGACCGCCGTGCCGTGGTCGCGGCGCACCATGTGCAGGCACAGGTCGATGCCGGCCGCGACGCCCGCCGAGGTCAGGACGTCGCCGTCGTCGATGAACAGCACGTCCGCGTCGACCTCGATCCGCGGGAAGAGCTGCTGGAAGCGCTCGGCGTCCGCCCAGTGCGTGGTCGCCGGGCGGCCGTCGAGGAGACCGGCGGCGGCGAGGACGTAGACGCCCGTGCAGATCGACGCGAGGCGGGTGCCGGGGCGGATCCGGGCGAAGGCATCGGCCAGTTCCGGGGTGAGGACGCCTTCCTCGAAGACCGGGCCGAGTTCGTACGACGCCGGGACGATCACCGTGTCGGCGGTGGCCAGGGCCTCCGGCCCGTTCGGGACCTGGATGGCGAAGTCGGCGTCGGTGTCGACGGGGCCGGGCGGCCGGACCGAACACGTCACGACCTCGTACAGCAGCCGTCCCTCGGCGTCCCTGGGGCGCCCGAAGATCCGGTGCGGGATGCCCAGCTCGAAGGGGAGCAGCCCGTCGAGGGCGAGCACGACGACACGGTGCGGGCGGAAACCGTCAGTGGCGGTGCCAGTGGCTGCGGCGGTCGCGGTGACTGTGGCCATGACCCGATTGTATGGCCCGATCCTAGCGAATGCTGTCCTTCGGGCCAATGGATCGGATCGGCCGCAGGCCGGAAGCTGTATGGCGTGACCCAGACAACCGAACCGACCACAGTCGTGAACGAGACCCGGCCCTCCCCGCGCGTACGCATCCACCGTGCCTGGTTCGTCGCGGCCGTCACCTTCGTGACGATCATCGGCGCGGCGGCCTTCCGCTCGCTGCCGGGGCTGCTGATCGATCCGCTGCACCAGGAGTTCGGCTGGTCGCGCGGCACGATCGGGGCCGCGGCCTCCATCAACCTCGCGCTGTACGGGCTGACGGCCCCCTTCGCGGCGGCGCTGATGGACCGCTTCGGCATCCGGCGGGTCGTCGCGGTCGCGCTGACCGTGATCGCGCTCGGTTCCGGTCTGACGGTGTGGATGACCGCGCCCTGGCAACTCCTGCTGTGCTGGGGCCTGTTGGTGGGTCTGGGCAGTGGTTCGATGGCGCTGGCCTTTGCCGCGACGGTCACCAACCGCTGGTTCACCACACGGAAGGGCCTGGTCACCGGCATCCTCACCGCCGCCTCCGCCTCCGGCCAGCTGATCTTCCTGCCGCTGCTGTCCTGGATAGTCGAGGAGCACAGCTGGCGCCCGGCGGCCGTGACCGTCTCCCTCGCGGCCCTCGCCGTCGTCCCCTTCGTGTGGCTGCTGCTGCGCGACCACCCGGCCGACGTGGGCGCGAAGCCGTACGGCGCCGTCGAGTTCGTGCCGAAGCCGGAACCGGTGACGGGCGCGGCCCGCCGCACACTCACCGTCCTCTTCAAGGCGGTCCGCACCGGACCCTTCTGGCTGCTGGCCGGCACCTTCGCGATCTGCGGCGCCTCCACCAACGGCCTGATCCAGACCCACTTCGTGCCCGCCGCCCACGACCACGGCATGCCCATCACGGCGGCGGCCTCGCTGCTCGCGGTGATCGGCGTCTTCGACGTCGTCGGCACGATCGCCTCCGGCTGGTTCACCGACCGCTTCGAACCGCGCCGCCTGCTCGCCGTCTACTACGCCCTGCGCGGCATCTCCCTCCTCTTCCTCCCCATGCTGCTGGCCCCGACGGTCCACCCGCCCATGCTCTTCTTCATCGTCTTCTACGGCCTCGACTGGGTCGCCACGGTCCCCCCGACCCTCGCCCTGTGCCGCGAGCAGTACGGCGAGGACAGCGCGATCGTCTTCGGCTGGGTGCTCGCCTCGCACCAGATCGGCGCGGCGCTGGTGGCCTTCCTCGGCGGGGTCGCGCGGGACGCGTTCGGCTCGTACGACATGGTCTGGTACGTGTCCGGGGCGCTGTGCGCGGTGGCGGCACTGATGGCGCTGGTCATCCGGCGGCGGCCGGTCCTGAAGACGGGCGCGGTCGCGGTGGCGTGAGGCCTACGGCGCCGCGGTGATGTTCCCCTTCGCGTCCACGGTGTGGGTCTCCCAGTAGGTGTCCCACTTGTCGCCGACGTGCTGCGGCACCTTCCCCTTCGGGTAGCGCGTGTAGCCGCTCGGCGGGGTGTCGCCGTTCTTCACGCAGGCGCCACCGGAGGTGCTGCCGACGGCGAGGACCGGGTACTCGCCCGAGCCGCACATGGCGTCCTCCATGGAGAACGAGCAGGCGGACAGCGGCCCGGCGGTGGATATGAGGATGGCGGTGAGAACGGCGACTCGCGTGCGCTTCCTCATGGTTGGGGTCCCCCGGTCAGTTGCTCGAATCGGTCTGAGAGCAAGACTGTCGGAGCGGAAGCGGACCTTCATGAGTACGGGGGCTCAACACCGGAGCGCGGGTTACTCAGGGGAACTGAGGAGCAATCAGAGGAACCGGCCCCGGTGGAACAGCAACGGCGCTCCGTCCCCGTCGTCCGTCGTCCCCAGCGCGTCCACCCGGCCCACCACGATCAGGTGGTCGCCCCCCGTGTGCACCGCGTGGATCGTGCAGTCGATCCAGGCGGCGGTGCCGGTGAGGCGCGGGGAGCCGGAGACCGGGGAGGCGTCGTAGGGCACGCCCGTGAACTTGTCCCTGCCGCTGATCGCGAAGCCGCGGCACAACTCGCCCTGGTGGGCGCCGAGTACGTTGACGCAGAAGACGCCGGCGCGGGCGATGCGGGGCCACGTCGTGGACGTACGGCCGACCATGAAGACGACGAGCGGCGGGTCGAGGGAGAGCGCGGAGAACGACTGGCAGGCGAAGCCGGCGGGGCCGGGTTCACCGACCGCCGCGGGGGCGGTGATCACCGTCACGCCGGTCGCGAAGTGGCCCAGTACGTGCCGGAATTGGCCCTGGTCGACCGGTGCGCGCTCGTCGTCCGCGACGCACCGGAGCTCCGGCCGCGGCAGCGCCTCGACAGGCTGCGCGGCCGGAGCGCTTCCGGACGACCTGAGGTAGCGGACGGCGGCGGCGGCCGCTCCTGCGTGTCCCATCACACCACCCATTGAAGCTGACGGGTCATCAGATAGGAAGGGGTGCGGGCGACGGGGGTTCTGACAGCTCGTTCATAAACTCCCGGGAAGAACATGGGAGTTACGACGCCGCACGGACCTCCCTGAGTCACTCCCCGCACACCCGCCCGCAGCAGAGTTCCGCAACGACCGCCGCCGGTACGGAACCGGTGGCCGCCGCGACCCCCGAGGAGCATCCACCCGATGAACCGTCTCACCGCACGCGGCACCGCAGTTGCCGCCGTGGCAGGGCTCGCCCTGACCCTCGCCGCCGCCCTGCCCGCGCAGGCCGCCGACTCGACCGTCACCGAGGCCCAGTGGCTGTCCGACGTCGCCGCCGTCACCGGCCCCGCGCAGACCTACATCGACTCCCGTGCCGCCGCCAACACCTCGGGCGCCAAGCTGGCGGTCGTCCTCGACATCGACAACACCTCGTTGGCGTCCTACTTCGAGGGCGGCTACCCCACCCCGGCCACGGCACCGGTACTCGCCCTGGCCAAGGACGCGCACGCCAAGGGCGTCAGCGTCTTCTTCGTCAGCGCCCGCACCAACCTGATCGACGTGGCCACCAAGTACAACCTGACGAACGTCGGTTACACCGTCGACGGCCTCTACACCCGCACGCTCATCGACATCGCGAGCGAGAGCGTCGCCGACTTCAAGACCTCCCAGCGCAAGGCGATCGAGGCCAACGGCTACGACATCGTCGCCAACATCGGCAACAACACGACCGACCTGACGGGCGGCTACGCCGACACGACGTACAAACTCCCGGACTACGACGGCCTGTTGGACTGACGGCGGCGCGTCTCGCCCGGGTGAGGGGGCTCCCTTCACCCGGGCTAGCTCTTGTTCAGCGACCGTGTCACGCCCGCGACGACCGCTGTCGTCAGCAGCCAGCCGGCCGCGATCAGGGCGTAGGAGAGCCATTGCGCGAGGCTTCCGTCCGGCCAGTACCAGGCGCCGCGCTGGCCGAGGCCGCCGATGGGGATCAGCAGGTCGAGGGCGTAGACGAGGGCGTTGAACGACGGGCCCTGGCCTGCCTGGACCCGGATGGGACTCTGGTGGTCGAAGACGACCGTGCCGAGGACGGTCAGCGCCACGATCCACACGCCGGCCAGCCAGGGGCGGTAGCCGTAGCCGACCAGGGCGTCGAGCAGGTGCCCCCACACCCGGCCCGCCGGATGCAGAGTGCCGCGGCGGTGGCGCTGCTTGGCCAGCAGCACCTTGCGCGCGTCGTCCTCGTGGCCGACCTGCCGGTACCAGCTCGCCAACTGCTCGTAGGGCTGCGGTGCGTAGCCGGGCTCGCGCCGGACCCACTCGACGCGGCGGGTCACGTCGTAGCCGCGCAGACCCTCCTCGGACTGGAGGGAGGCGTAGCCGAACCCCTGGAGCCGTACGACACCCGGCCAGCTGTCCTCGCCGTCGTGCAGGACCGAGACGTGGGCCCCACGCAGGTCCACCGCACCGGAAGGGGGCGCTGCGGGCGTGAAGTGGAGTTCCGCCGCCTGCATCCTTGAGCAGTCCAGGGCCACGTCCGTGCCGTTCAAGAAGGCGCCGTCGAAGGTGAGTTGATCGGATACCTGCGCGCCGCGCAGCTGTACGGTCCCCTCGGCGGTGAACCCCTCGGAGAAGACCAGGGTCTGGGCCACGGCGTTGTCCGCGAGGAGCACCGGCCCGTCGGGGTTGTCGAGGTGGGCGCCCTCCATGAACAGGCCGCCGGGCAGGTGGGCTCCCAGCAGCCGGATGCCTCCCTGGGCGGTGAAGCCTCTCCGGCAGAAGACCCCGCCCTCCATGACCAGACCGCCGGCGAACAGCGCCCAGCCCTCCGGGTCCGACAACTTCGCCCCGCCCAGCTGCAGTTCGCCCGCGATGCGCGCCCGCATGAGCGAGAGCCTGCCGTGCAGGACCGAACGCCTCAGGTCGAGGGTGCCCTCGACGGAGGCCAACGTGGCGTCGATGCCCGGTACTTGGCAGCCGACGATGCCGATCGTCCGGGTGGTGGCTCCGGAGAGACTCGGCCCTTCCTCGAACCAGCAGCCCTCGAACCGCAGCAGCTGCCCGATCTCCGCGTCGGCCAGGTCGAGTTGGCCGGTGATCCGCGCACCGATGACCCGCAGCGCGGTGACCGCCCCCGGTGGTGCGGCGTTGGCTCCCCGCGCCAGTGCCGTCACGACAGCGGCCCGAAGCGTGCGCTCGGGTCCCCAGCCCGCTCCCTCCGCCGGATCGTTCTCGTCCGGTGCGCCCACGCGCAGGTCCACCAGGCGGCCTTCGGGGAAGGCGTCCCACAACTCCCGTTCGGGCGGAGTCATTTCTCCGTACGACAGCATGCGCACAGCGTAGAGACCGACGTCCCGGATACCTGCCCGGATGATCGAGGCCGAGCGACTCCTTCTGCGACCCCTGGGTGTGGCCGACGTCGACGCGTTCGTCGCGTTGCACGCGGACGATCGAGTGAACCGGTTCGTGGGTTCCTACTCGCGGCAACAGGCCCTGGAACGGCTGCGGTTGATCGAGGGGCAGTGGGCCGAACGCGGGCACGGGCTGTGTGCGGTGGAGCTGAAGGCCGGTGGGGGGTTCATCGGCCGGGCCGGGCTGAACCACTGGCCGGTCTTCGACGAGGTCGAGATCGGGTGGACGCTGAAGGCCGAGGCGTGGGGGCACGGCTACGCGACCGAGGCGGCTCGCGCCTGTCTTGAGTGGGGGTTCGCGAACCTGGAAGCGGACTACTTCACCGCCATGATCCACCCCGGGAACACCGCCTCGGTGCGCGTCGCCGACCGGCTCGGGTTCACCCTGCTCCGCGACGACGTGCTGATGGGCAAGTCCGTCACCGTGTACTCGCTGGACCGCCCGTCCCCGGGGTGAAGCACGCGGATCACCGCCCCCGGTACTCCGGACTCCGCCGCTCCACGAAACTCGCCACGCCCTCCCGCGCGTCCTGCGTCGTCATGTTGATCTCCTGGGCCGCCGCCTCCGCCGCGAACGCGGTCGTGCGGTCGCTGTCCAGGGAGGCGTTGACGAGCTGCTTGGTGAGGGCGAGGGCGCGGGTCGGGCCGGTGGCCAGGCGGTGGGCCCACTCGCGGGACGTCTTCTCCAACTCCCCGTCCGGAACGACCCGGTTGACGAGGCCGAGGCGTTCCGCGTCCGTGGCGGTCAGGGCGTCGCCGAAGAACATCAGCTCCTTCGCCCGTTGCGGGCCGATCAGGCGGGGGAGCAGGTAGGCGCCCCCGCCGTCCGGGACCAGGCCCCGGCGTACGAACACCTCGATGAACCGCGCCGACTCCGCGGCCAGGACGAGATCGCAGGCCAGGGCCAGATGCGCGCCCAGGCCCGCCGCCGTGCCGTTCACCGCCGCGATCACCGGTTTCTCGCAGTCCAGGACGGCCGCGATCAGGCGCTGCGCGCCCAGGCGGATCGTGCGGGCCACGTCGCCCGCCACCCGTTCGCCGGTCGCCGCCGCGCCGCCCCTCAGGTCCGCGCCCGCGCAGAAACCGCGTCCGGTGCCGGTGAGGACCACCGCCCGGATGGACGGGTCCGCCGACGCATCGGTCAACAGGCGTATCAGGCAGTCCCGTTGGTCCGGGGTGATCGCGTTCATGGCCTCGGGGCGGTTGAGGGTGACGTACGCGACCTGGCCCGAGACGGAGTGCACGACCTCGCTCATCGGCACACCGCCAGCGCGTCCAACGCCACCGCGCCCTGTCCCCGGGGCAGCACCATCAGCGGGTTGATGTCCAACTCGGAGAGCACATCGCCCAGTTCGAGGGCCATGCGCTGCACGCGCAGGATCACCTCCACCAGCGCGTCCAGGTCCGCCGGCGGTCGCCCCCGTACCCCGTCGAGCAGGGGACGGCCACGCAACTCACCGAGCATGTCGGCCGCCTGGTCCTCGCCGAACGGCGGCACCCGTACCGCCACGTCCCGCAGCACCTCGACCAGCACCCCGCCGAGACCGACCGTCACCGTCGGCCCGAACAGGTCGTCCTGGGTGACGCCGACCACCATCTCGACGCCCCGCTCGACCATCTGGCAGACCAGGACACCGTCCAGGGTCACATCCTCGTAGCGGGCGATGTCCGTCAACTCGCGGTAGGCGTCCCGGACTTGGCTGGCGGAGGTGAGACCCACCTTCACCAGGCCCAGTTCCGTCTTGTGCGCGATCTCGCCGCCCGACGCCTTCATCACCACCGGGTAGCCCACAAGGCCCGCCGCCCGTACGGCCGCCGCCGCGCTCGTCACCAGCTGCTCGCGGGGCACCCGGATGCCGTAGGCCCGCAGCAGTTGTTTCGCCGCGTGCTCGCTCAGTTGCTGGCCCGGGCGCATCAGGGCCTGGGCCTTGCGGAAGGAGGGGGAGAGGGTGCGGGGGGCCTCGTCGAAGGGGGAGCGGTAGGCGTGGACGAAGCGGTGGTGGGAGAAGTAGGCGCGCAGTGCCGTGATGCAGTTGCCGACCGTGCGGAAGGTGGCCACTCGCGAGGAGCCCAACAGGACGTCCCGGTACGCCGGTTCGGTGCCGACCGGTGAGCCCCACACCACGCACACCAGCTTGTCGGTGCGTTCGGCCGCGGCGACGAGGTCCTCGACCAGTTTGTCGCTCAGCGGCGGGAAGGGGCCCGTGATCGGGCACACCAGGACGCCCACCTCCGGGTCGTCGAGGATCGCGTCGATGATCTTCCGGCCGCGCCAGTCGCCCACCGGGTGACCGCCGTTGTCCACGGGGTTGGCCACGCTCAGGTACGGCGGTATCCACTCGTGCAGCTCGGACTGCCTGGCCGTGGACAGCTGCGGCAGGTGCAGTCCCGCCTCGCTGGCCAGGTCGGCGAAGTGGGCGCCCGTGCCGCCGGAGATGGAGTAGACGACGACCCCGTCGGCTACGGGGGGCTTCGCCCGCGCCAACAGGCTTGCGGTGTCCTGGAGTTCGTCGAGGCCGTCGACGCGGAGCACGCCGTACTGGCGCATCGCCGCGTCCACCACCGTGTCCGCGCCGGTGAGTTTGCCGGTGTGGGAGGCGGCGGTGCGGGCGCCGGTCTCGGTGCGGCCGACCTTCACCGCGACGACGGGCACCTTGCGGCGGGCGGCGCGGTCGGCGGCGAGGAGGAAGGCGCGGCCGTCCTTGAGGCCCTCCAAGTAGCAGGCTATGGCGCCCACTTCGGGGCGTTCGGCGAAGTAGGAGATGAAGTCGGCCGTCTCCAGGTCGGCCTCGTTGCCGGTGGGTGCCCAGTGCGAGAGGCGGATGCCGAGTTCCTGGAGGGCGAAGACCGGGCGGCCCTGGTGGCCGGACTGGGTGATGAGGGCGATCGCGGGGCCGTCGAGGTCCTCGCGGAACTTCTCGAAGGCGTTGAGGTTGGTGTTCGGGCCGAGGAGCCGTAGACCGGATCGGCCCACGGCGGCGGCCAGTTGCTGCTGCGCCAGTGCGCCCTCCTCGCCCGTCTCCGCGAAGCCGGACGCGAAGGCGACCGCGAACTTCACCTTCGCCTCGGCCAGTTGCTCGATCACGGGGAGCGGGTCGGCCACCAGCACCACGGCCAGGTCGACCTGTTCGGAGAGATCGGCGACGGAGGGAAAGCAGGGGACGTCGAAGACCGTCGTACGGGTGGGGTGCACCGGGTACAGGCGCGCTCCCACCCGGTCGGCCCAGGACATGAGTTGGCGGGTGATGCCGGTGTTGGGGCGTCCCTCCGCGTCCGAGGCGCCGATCACGGCGACCGACTCGGGGCGGAAGAAACGGTCCAGGTCGGGTACGCCGGCGTACAACGGCCGCCCGCCGACATCGAGATCGTCGACGTCGGCGGGCCTTCCGTGGACGGCGGGGCCGGGTTGCTCACCGCAGGCGATGACCCGGGCCCGGCGGGAGTCGGTGGTGAGGGTGCCGTGGGTTGATCCAAGCATCGGTCCGCCCGCTCCTGTGTGACAGTCGTGACAGCACAATTAACTGACGCACTGTCAGATTACTGAACTGACACTGCGTCAGGAACTGTCGTGCACGCAAAGAACGGGCGGAACCTAGCTCACGGCACTTTTGCGGACGGACTTGGCGAGGGCCTTCGCGATCTTCTCCGCGTCCATCGCCAGCTCGCGGAGCATCCCGCTGATGGGGTTGGTGAAGCCGGTGAAGTACAGACCGGGCGCGTCCTTCGGGGAGCGGGCGCCGTGCACGACCGGCTTCCCCCGCGCGTCCAGCACACCGAGATGACCGACGAGACCCTCCAGCGAGCGGACGTACCCCGTGGCCGCGACGACGGCGTCCGGTTCGATCCGCTCACCGCCGGCCAGCACCACCTTGCCGTCCTCGAACGCCTCCACGGCCGCCACGACCTCCACCCGCCCCTTGCGCACGGCGTCGATCAGACCGACGTCCTGCACCGGGATCGACCCGTCCTTGACCCGGCTGTACAGCCCGGTGTCGGGCCGCGCGAGCCCCTGCTCCGACAGGTCCGGCACGCTGAGCTTGGCCATCGGCCCCGCGAGCCGGTCGACCAGGCGGACCGGCAGCCGTCGTACGACGATGCCCGTGTACTGGGCCGCCCAGCCCGCGGTCGAGCGGCGCACGATGTGCGGGGTGGTGCGCACGGAGAGTCGTACGCGCGACGCACCGCCCTCCACCAGGTCGACGGCGATCTCCGCGCCCGTGTTGCCGACGCCGACGACCAGGACGTCCCGGCCCGCGTACGGCTGCGGGTTGCGGTAGTCGGCGGCGTGCAGCAGTTCGCCGGTGTAGGTGTCGCGGCCGGGCCAGTCGGGCAGCCGGGGGGTGTGGTTGGTGCCGGTGGCGACGACGACCGCGCGGCCGGTCAGCTCACGGCCGCCGGTGGCGTGCAGCAGCCAGCCGGTGCCGTCGGCCGAGCGCTCGATGCGGGAGACCTCGACACCGGTGACGATCTCCAGCTCGTGGACCTCGGCGTACTTCTCCAGGTAGCGCACCACGTCGTCGCGCGAGACCCAGCGCCCGAAACGGCGCGGCATCGCGAGGCCCGGCAGACCCGACAGCCGCCGGGTGGTGTGCAGGTGGAGGCGGTCGTAGTGGCCGCGCCAGGACGCCCCGACCCGGTCCGACCGCTCCAGTACGACGGCACGGATGCCCCGCGCGCGCAGCGCGTACGCGGCGGCGAGTCCGCCGGGGCCGCCGCCGATGACGTACACGGGGCGGTCTGCGTGGTTCTGTGGCGCCGGGGTCGGGGACGCTGTGGAGTCGGCCATGAGCGCGAGCGTAATCACGTCCCACGTTGATGGGTCTCGGTCAAGACCGGAATTGGTTGCGGATTGATCACGGGTGTGGAGGAGTGGGTGCGGCCGGTGACGTAGGGCGTCTGGTTGTGAGGGCCCGGTGGTTGTGCACGCCTTGGGAAAAGCCACGACGCCGAGCCCGCATCGTGCGCGGAGGGGCTCGGCGTCGTGGCGCGGTGACCGGAGTGCATGACGGGAAACCGGTACCGCGTCCTGGGTGTCTACTTGGCGCGCTTGGCCTTGTGGCCGGTCACCTGGGCGATCCAGGTGATGAAGTCGCCCGGGTCCGTGTTGGCGCCGTGGCCCTCGTCCCAGTAGTAGATGTGGTTCACGTCGTCGCCCAGGTTGTCGAGGCGGGCGGCGAGGTTGGCGGCGACCGTCAGCGAGGTGTCCGAGTCCTTGGTGCCCAGCCGGATCCACCAGTGCTTGGAACGGTTCGGGTTCACCTTCTCCACCAGGTGGAACATCGGGTTCATCAGGTCGAGCTTCGCCGGGATGTCACTCGCGACGCGCTTGCTGCTGAGGCCCGTCGAGTCGTTCTTGGCGCCGTACGCCGTGAAGTGGCGGGCCAGGGTGGTGCCCGCGCCGAACTCGTTGTTCTCGCCGGCCGACAGGTCGAAGGCGTCGAAGGCCGGGGTGTCCTTCTTGCGGGCGCCCACGTGGGTGAGGAAGTCGGCCCAGGTGAATGTCGCCTTTCCGCCGGACCAGGTGATGAAGGTGTTGGCCTTCAGATAGGTCTCGCGGGCCGAGTCCGAGAGGGCGGCGAGGTAGGTGGTGGCCGACGGCTCCAGGTACTGCTCGACCAGGTACTCGTCGAGGTTGCGGGCGTTCAGCGGACCGAAGCCGCCGAGGCCGCGCAGCTTCAACCCGGCCTGGTACTCGGCGAATTGTGCCTGCAGCGCCTTCGACACCGTCTGGTCGACCTGCTTGCCGGTGCTCAGGTCGTTGCCGCCCCAGTTCCACTCGTAGGCGCCGTCCGCGTGCTCCAGGTCGGTGATCGGGCACCAGGCGCCGGTCGCGAAGATCGCGTCGGAGGCGTCGGCCGCGCCGATCTCCTTGAGGTACTTGTCGTAGATCGGGCTGTCACCGGACGCGCCGAGCAGGGAGGACAGGGCGCCGCCCGCGCTGGTGCCTGCCGAGACGATCCGCTCGACGTTGCCGGGAATGCGGCCCTTGTTGGACTTCACGTACCGGACGGCGGCCTTGAGGTCGACGATCGCGGCCGGGGCGGTGCCGTAGTACTCGCCACCGGAGTTCTTGAGCGTACGGCCGCGGGCGCCGGGCTCGATCACGACGTAGCCGGCGGCCAGTGCGAGGAGCTGGTTGCTGGAGGTCGCGCCGCCGGTGGCGTTGGTGTTGCCGTTGGCGCCGGGGGCGGAGGCGCTTGCGGAAGTGGAGGCCGACGCACTGGGTGCGCCGCTGGGGGCCGCGCCGCCGCCCATCGCCGAACCGCCGCCACCGACCTCGGTGGCGGTCGCCACGGAGGCGGGCAGATAGCCGCCGACGGAGTTGGCGAACAGGATCGGCGCGTTGCTCGCGTCGACCGCCTTGCCGTCGATCTCCACGGGGGCGCTGACGATCAGCGACTGGTAGGTGGCGTCGACCGGCTTGGCGACGTAGGTGATCGCCTTCCAGAAGTGGTAGACGACCTTGTGCTCCGTGCCCTCGGTGTCCGTGATCGTCTTCGTCAGCTTCGTGTAGGCGTCCGGGTCGAAGACCAGGGCGTCCGAGGAGGAGGACGACGATGTCGAGTCGCTCGCGTTCGCGCTGAGCGCGATGCCGCCGACCGCCGCGACACCGGCGGTGGCGCCGATGCCCATGACTACCGTCCTGCGCTTCACTGCCCTGTGCTTCACCGTGCTGCCTCTCGTCTTCCCGACCGTTCCCGACCGCGTTTTCGGACCGCTTCCTGGCCTTGCGCTTGCGAACGTAATCGGCGGCGAACAAAATCGTCAACAATCTGCCGGGATTCATGGCGGGCCCACAGCGGCACGGCCCGCGCACAGGATTTTCATGGCCCCCTCTCGGCTTTCCTCAGCTTCTGACGTACCGTCAGATTCATGGATGCGATCTGGCTCGACGGAGCGGAATGGCTCGCGGTCCTCCGCATAGGACTCGGCCTGTGGTGGCTGGAGAGCTGGCGGCACAAGGACAAGAAGGCCTGGTTCGAACGCGGCACCGGCATCGCCTGGGCCGCCGACGTAGCCGCCAAACACCGCTGGACCGCGGTCCGTTCGGGCTTCGACGTGATGGTCGCGCCGCGCCCGCGCACGATGGCGTACGTCGTCGTCTACGCCGAACTCGCCGTAGGCCTCGGCCTGGTGGCGGGCTTCCTCACCCCGGTCGCCCTCGTCGGCGGCCTGCTCCTCAACGTCCTCTACTTCACCCTCATGATCCACGACTGGGCGGAGCAGGGGCAGAACGCGATGATGGCGCTCATCTCGGCCGTGGCACTCCTCGCGATGTCCTGGCAGGTGTGGTCGCTGGACGACGCGATCGGATGGTTCCGGTGACCGGCGAGATGCGCCACGCCCCCCGCTTCGACCTCCCCGAGACGGACGCGTTCACCCGAACCTACTGGGACGCGGCCGGCCAGGGCAGACTGCTGATCCGCCGCTGCGCCGACTGCGGCCGGGCCCACCACTACCCGCGCGAGTTCTGCCCCCACTGCTGGAGCGAGAACGTCACCTGGGAGCCCGCGAGCGGCCACGCCACCCTCTACACCTGGTCCGTCGTCCACCGCAACGACCTGCCGCCCTTCGGACAACGGGTGCCGTACGTCGCCGCCGTCGTCGACCTCGCGGAGGGCCCGCGCATGATGACGGAACTGGTCGACTCCGACCCGGCCGACCTCCGCGCCGGAACGCCGGTCGAGGCCGTGTTCCGGGACGGAGTACCGGTCTTCAGGCTTCCGCCCGGGAAAAATGACACACCCCGTGCACGGGGCACTTGATTCAATGGCGCGATGGCCCACATACGCGAGCGGTCCCTCCAGCAGAACCCGCTGCCCGAACTGAACGGCCACGGACTCCGACTGCGCCCCTGGGACGCCGACGACGACACCGACGTCGCGGACTGGCTGCGCGGAGTGTCCGACCCCGAATTCCAGCGCTGGAACACCCCACTCCGCCCGGTCACGGACCTCATCGGCGCCCGCAACTCGCTCCGCTCCCGCGCCGAGGGCGCCGAGGACGGCGTCAGCGCCTCGTTCCGCGTCATGGACGCCGCCGACGGTACGACCCTCGGGCACGTCGGCGTCAACGACATCGACCACATCATCCGCGTCGCCCGCGTCGGCTACTGGACCCTCCCCGAGGCCCGCGGCCGGCACGTCGCCACCCGCGCCCTCACCCTCACCGCCCGCTGGGCCCTGACCGACCTCGGCCTGCACCGCCTCGAACTCGGCCACGCCCTCGGCCACCACGCCTCCTGCCGCGTCGCCGAACGCTGCGGCTTCCCCGCCGAGGGAACACTGCGCGGGGCGACGTTCGAGGCGGGCCGACGCGACGCGTTCCGCGACGTCCACCTGCACGGCCGCCTGGCGACCGACCCGGAGACAGCACTGTGACGGCGACCCCCACCTGGCACATCACCGCGGACCTCGACCAATTCCTGTACCTGGCAGGGGACTTCCTCCGGTCCCGCCCCGCACCCCACACACTCCAACTGACGGTCACGGACACCCTGCGCAGCCGCGGGCGCCACATCTACGGCGACGGCGACCCGGAGTTCGGCGTCCTGGAACGCGACGGCACCGTCACGGCCACGTTCTTCCGCACACCCCCCGGCCGCCTCATGCCGACCCGCCTCACCCCCGGCGAAGCCGAAGCGCTGGCAGCCCAACTAGCCGACAGAGGCACCGAGTTGCCCGGCATCATGGCCGAACAGGACACGGCGACGGCCTTCGCGGAAGCATGGCGACGACGAACCGGATCCGCACCCGAGACCGGCGTCCACCAACGCCTCTACCGTTTGGGCGAGTTGACGATCCCGAACCCCGCCCCTCCGGGCCGCCCAAGAGTCGCGACGGCAAAGGACCGCGAACAACTCATGCGCTGGTACGGCGAGTTCGTGGCGGCGATCGGCGAGCACGGAGCCACGATCGGCTCCGCCGCATGGGCCGACGCACGGATCTCCTACGGCGGCGTCACGCTCTGGGAGACCCCCGACGGAACACCCGTGTCGATGGCCGGAGCCACGGCGAAGGTGGCCGGCCAGATCCGCGTCGCCCCCGTCTACACACCGGCGGACCTGCGGGGCCGCGGCTACGCAGGCGCCGTCACGGCGGAGGTCAGCCGAGCCGCGCGTACGGCGGGCGCGACCGAGGTCCTCCTCTTCACCGACCTCGCGAACCCGACCAGCAACGCCCTCTACCAACGGATCGGGTACCGCCCGGTCACGGACTTCACCGCATACGACTTCGGACACGGCACCGGGCCGAGGTGATACTCGACCCATGGCAACGGAAACGGGACCGGACCTCCACGAACTGCTGAAGTCACTACGGGTATGGGCCCCCGGGACGACAGAACTACGGGCGTTCGACCCGACGACGGCACCGGACACCCCCCTCGCCCTCTTCACGACGTGGTTCGCGGAGGCGGTGGCGGCGGGGGAGACCGAACCCCACGTGATGTCCCTGGCGACGAGGGACGACGAGGGCCTGCCCGACGTACGCATGGTGATGCTGCACGGCGCCGACACGGAGGGCTGGTCCTTCGCGACCCACGCGACGAGCCGCAAGGGCAACCAGTTGAAGAACTTCGCGTACGCCGCCCTCTCCTTCTACTGGCCCCGCCTGGGACGCCAGATCCGCCTTCGCGGCCCGGTCCTCCCCGCACCCCCCGACGAATCCCAGTCCGATCTGCACGCGCGCTCGACGGGAGCCCTGGCAGCGGCCCTGACCGGCCACCAAAGCGAAGTCCTCCCGTCCTTGGACGAGTTGACCCGAACCTCCGAAGCGGCCTGGGAACGCGCCCGACGTGAGCCGGATGCACCGGTCCCGTCCTGGACCCTGTACCGCGTCTTCCCTGATGAGGCCGAGTTCTTCCAGGGCGATTCACTACGACGGCATGTTCGGCTGAGTTATGTCCGTGAGGAGCGGAGGTGGGCGAAGGGGTTGCTGTGGCCCTGAGTTGTGAGGTTGCTGTTGGGCCACTCGCTTCTTGTCAGTGTCGGTCCGTGGAAGCCCGACACTGGCAAAGAAGCGAGTGGCCCAACGGTCACTGAACAAGCAACCTCACGACCAACACCCTCACCCCCGCCCCAACACCACAGTCCCAGAAGAGCAGAACCACCCCCCGGTCCCGGAAGCAGCCCCAAGACGCGGCAACTCACCTCCCCCAACCCTGACTTGACGAGCGCCCGCCTCCCCCCGCAGCTGCCTGACCGCCTCCACCAGCAAGAACAGCCCCCGCATACCCGGATGTTGGGCCGAGAGACCGCCGCCGTCCGTGTTCACGGGGAGTTCGCCGCCGGACACCCGCAAGCGCCCCTTCTCCACGAAGGCGCCCCCTTCACCCTTCGCACAGAAGCCCAGATCCTCCAGCGTCACCAGCGTCATGTAGGTGAACGCGTCGTAGATCTCCGCGAAGTCGATCTCCTCGGGGCGGACGCCGGCTCGTTCGAAGGCCAGGCGGCCGCTCACCGCCGCCGGGGACACCGTGAAGTCGGGCCATTCGGACATCGCGGCGTGCGAGACGTGTTCGCCGGTGCCGAGTATCCAGACCGGTGCGGTACGGCAGTCGCGTACGTACTCTTCCGCCGCCAGCAGGACCGCCGCCCCGCCGTCGGACCGTATGCAGCAGTGCAGTTTGGTGAAGGGGTCCGCGATCATCGGGCCGGCCAGGACGTCGTCCACGGTGATCGGGTCGCGGAACATCGCCTCGGGGTTCAGGGCGGCATTGGCGCGAGCCTGTACCGCCACCTCCGCCAACTGCTCGATCGTCGTGCCGAATTCGAGCATGTGGCGGCGCGCGGCCATCGCGTACTTGGCGATCAGTGTGTGGCCGTAGGGGACCTCGAACTGGAGCGGGCCCCGTGCGCCGAAGGAGAGGTTGCCGGTTCTGCGGCCCGCCTTGATGTCGGCGCGGGCCGTCGAGCCGTAGACCAGCAGTACGGCGTTCGCATGGCCCGCGGCTATCGCGTCCGCCGCGTGCGCCGCCATGACCTCCCAGGTGGAGCCGCCGACCGCCGTCGAGTCGACCCAGGTGGGGCGCAGGCCCAGGTATTCGGCCACCTCCACCGGTGGCAGGGTGCCCAGGCCCGCCGATGCGAAGCCGTCCACCACGGCCCGTTCCAGGCCCGCGTCGGCCAGTGCGCGGCGGGCCGCCTGGGCGTGCAGGGCGTAGGGGGTCGTGTCGTCGACCCGTCCGCAGTCGGACAGCGCCACGCCCACCACGGCGACCTTGCGGCTCCCCGCTGTCATGAGGGGCCTCCTCCCTCTGTGCATATCGTGCCCGGACTCCTAATATGACGGACCGTCAGATCTGGAGGGAAGTGTCATGGACGCCAGCTTCACCGCCGAGCAGGACGAGATCCGCCGTACCCTCCGCGAACTCCTCACCAAGCGCAGTGGGTCGGACCGGCTCCGGGCCGCCGTCGACAGTCCGGCCGGGCACGATCCCGCCCTCTGGGCCGCCCTCGCCGACCGGCTCGGACTGCCGGGGCTCGCGCTCCCGGAGTCGTACGACGGTGTCGGCTGTACGGCCACCGAACTCGCCCTCGCCTGCGAGGAGACGGGCCGTGTCCTTGCCCCCTCCCCGCTGCTCGCCACCGCCGTGCTCGCCGCTCCTCTCGTCCTCGCCCTCGGGAGCGAGGCCCAGCGCGCCCGGCTGCTGCCTCGCATCGCCACCGGTTCGCTGACGGCCGCTCTCGCCGTTCCCGGGCCCGCCCTCACCACCGCCCTCACCCTCACCGGCCCCAACGGCGGCCAGTGGGCCGGCGGCGGGCGCGCGGGCGGGGTGCAGGCCAGGCAACAGGGGGACGGTGGGTGGCGGTTGTACGGGCAGGTCGCGCAGGTGCTCGACGGGCACAGTGCCCAGCTGTTGCTTGTCGCCGCTCATGCCGGGGGGTTCGCCCGGTCGCGGACCTTGGTGTTTCTCGTCCAGGGGGACGCCGTCGGGCTCGTACGGACCCGGCAGACCGCACTCGACGCGACCAGGCCGCAGGCGCGGATCGAACTGCGGGACGTGGAAGCGGAGTTGCTGGGCGCCGATGACAGCCCGCGGCTGCTGCGGGAGTTTTCCGCGCTCGGTGACACCGTCGCCACCGCGCTCGCCGCCGAGGCCGTCGGAGCCGCCGACCGGGCGTTGGAGCGGACCGTTCAACACGTCAAGCAGCGGGAGCAGTTCGGGCGGGCGATCGGGTCGTTCCAGGCGGTGAAGCACCGGTTGGCCGATGTGTATGTGCAGGTCCAGGCGGCCAAGTCGGCTGCCTACTACGCGGCTTGGGGGACCTCCCACGGGGAGCGGGTGGGCGGGCTCGCCCTCGCGCAGGCGCTGGAGGCGTTGCGGGCGGCCGCCGGTGAGGGGATCCAGTTGCACGGGGGGATCGGGTTCACCTGGGAGCACGAGGCCCATCTCTATTTCAAGCGTGCCGCCGGTGACGAACTGCTCTTCGGGCCGGTGCACCGGCTCCGGGCGTACGCCGCCGAGGGTGCGCGTCTCTTCGAGAGCCGTGAGGTGACGGTGTGATCGGTGTGCGGCTGGTGCAGAAGGTTTCGTCGACGCCCGGGTTCGCTCGCGTCGCCCCGCATGTCATCCCCGCCCTCGACCGGGCCGTGCACCGGCTGACCCGCGGGAAGGTGCTGCTCAGCGCCCAGATGCTGCCGGGGGTGATCCTGACGGCGCGGGGTGCGCGGAGCGGGCAGCGGCGGAGTACTCCGCTGGCCTGTATGCCGGTTGAGGACGGGTGGGTTCTGATCGGGTCCAACTTCGGGCGCACGGGGCATCCGGCCTGGACCCGCAACCTCATCGTTCACCCTGAGGCCGAGATCAGTTGGAAGGGTGTGGAAATTCCGGTCACCGCACGGCTGTTGGAGGGGGAGGAGCGGGCCGAGGTGTGGAAGGCGGCCCTCGTCTTCTGGCCGCCGTATGCCACGTATCAGGCGCGGGTGGAGCGGGAGATCCGGCTGTTCCGGATCACACGCAGGGCAGGCGACGGTCCACCTGGGTGAACCGCCGCCCGCGAGACAGGACTTGGGACCTGAGAAGTCAGAACCTGGGAAGCAGGAACCGCTACTTCGTCGGCTTCTTGCCGGTCACGCCCAGGTGGACCAACAGCGCCAGGTTCGGCTTGAGTTCAGCCTGCTTGACGCCCCACGTCTGGAAACCCTTCTGGTGCGAGGCGACCGCCGCGAGCATCGCGACCAGTGAACCGGCGACCGCCGCCGGGTTCACGTCCTTGTCGACCCTGCCCTTGGACTGCAGTTCGGCGACCGCGTCCGAGAGGGAGTTGTTCACGGAGTTGAGGATCTTCATGCGGATCTTGTAGAAGCGTTTGTCGCCCTCGGCCGCTCCGAGGTCGACGACCCGCAGGATCGCGTCGTTCCGGCGCCAGAACTCCAGGAATCCGTCCACGAGTTCCTGGGAGGTCTGCCAGCCGGCCTTGCCGACCCATGACCGGCCGGCGAGCAGTTCGGTCAACTGCCCGCCCTCCGTTGCCATTTGCTCGGCGATTTCCAGGACGGCACCTTCGACGTCCGGGAAGTACTGGTAGAAGGTCGCGGGTGAAGTCCCCGCCTTCCGGGCGACATCGATGACTTTGACGTCCCGGTAGGGGGAGGAGCTGAGCATCTCGCTTAGGCAGTCGAGCAGCTTCTGCCGGGTCGCCTGCCCACGCCGGCCGGCCACGCGGCCGTCGACGGTACGCACTTGTCCTGTCATGCCGTCAGCTTACCGAGGGGTGATCGGAGCGCGATTCGGCCGACTGCAAATGGGGTGCACGAGGGTCCAGAGGGTGGTGTGCCTGGTCTGCGGGGTGCGTGTGTCGCCGCTACTTTGACGGTATGGCCGAAAACAGGGCATCCGCGTACGGAGAGGGCGTCCCCTGCTGGGTGGACGCGCAGCTGCCGGACCTGGCTGCGGGCAGGCGGTTCTACGGTGAGCTCTTCGGGTGGACCTTCGAGGGGGCGTACGGCGGCTCCGTATGGGCCCGCAAGGACGGTGAGCCGGTCGCGGCGCTCGCCCACAAGGCGGACGGGCGGCTGCCGACCGTGTGGACGGTGTACTTCGCGACGCCGGACGTGGTGCGGCTGACCGGGCGGATCCGGGACGCCGGCGGGCAGGTGTTCATGGCGCCGATGCCCGTGGGGGAGCTGGGCACGGCCGCCCTCGCGGCCGATCCGGAGGGTGCCGTGTTCGGGCTGTGGCAGGCGGCCCGCCATCCGGGTTTCGGGGTCCGGCACAAGGCGGGCACCTTCGGCTGGGCCGAGCTGTACGCCCGCGACACGGAGAGCGCGAACACTTTCTACGGCGGACTTTTCACAGACGCCCTCTTCGGACCGGAGGCCGCTCCCGACTTCGGGCGGGCGCCCGTGTCCGACGTGTTCCCGGTGGAGATGCCGCCGCATTTCCTCGTTCACTTCCGGGTCGACGACATCACCGCTGTTCTGGGGGCCGTGCGGCGGCTCGGCGGGCGCGTTCAGGTCCCGCCCTTCGAGACGTCGTACGGAAATGTGGCCGTCGTCACCGACAATCAAGGGGCGTCGTTCGCGCTGCAGCAACGTTGACACCTGGACGTTTGTCCGGAGATATGCCGAGACACCCCGATTAGTCGCCGGGTTCGCAACCTGTGGCCCGGCCAGGAAGAATCAGGGTGCGTGCCGCCATGGCGGTGCGGTGGTGAGACGCTGCACGGGGTCGCGTACATATGTGGGTGACGTGGCCCGTACGGGGAGGTGGCAGGCAAGTGGTGGATCAGCTGACGCAGCACGATCCGCGGCGGATCGGGCCGTTCGAGGTGCTCGGGCGGCTGGGCGCGGGCGGCATGGGGCTGGTCTATCTCGCGCGCTCGGCGTCCGGCCGGCGGGTGGCGATCAAGACCGTGCGGACGGAACTCGCCGAGGACCAGCTGTTCCGGGTCCGTTTCACGCGCGAGGTCGAGGCCGCGCGGGCTGTCTCCGGGTTCTACACCGCTGCCGTGGTCGACGCCGATCCGCGGGCGGCCGTGCCGTGGCTGGCCACCGCGTACGTTCCCGCGCCCTCCCTCGAAGAGATAGTGAACGAGTGCGGGCCGATGCCGGCCCAGGCGGTGCGCTGGCTCGCGGCGGGGGTCGCGGAGGCGTTGCAGTCCATTCACGGGGCGGGTCTTGTTCACCGTGACCTCAAACCGTCCAATGTGCTCGTGGTCGAGGACGGGCCGCGGGTCATCGACTTCGGTATCGCCTCCGGTGTGTCGAACACCCGTTTGACGATGACGAACGTGGCGGTGGGCACCCCCGCCTACATGTCTCCCGAGCAGGCCAAGGACTCCCGCAGCGTCACCGGCGCGAGCGACGTGTTCTCGCTCGGCTCGATGCTCGTGTTCGCCGCCACCGGACACCCCCCGTTCCACGGCGCCAACCCGGTCGAGACCGTCTTCATGCTGCTGCGCGAGGGCCCCGACCTCGCCGGTCTCCCGGACGAACTGCGCCCCCTCATCGAGTCCTGCATGCAGATGGAGGCCACCGGCCGCCCGAACCCGGCCGACCTCCAGGCCCAGCTCGCGCCCCATCTCTTCGGCTCCGGCTCCGACGACAGCGGTACGGCCTCGGCCTGGCTGCCCGAGCGCGCGGTGACCCTGATCGAGACCCGGCGCGGCGGACGCCCGCCCGTGAAACCGACGCCCACCGCGGGCCGCAGCGGTGGCGGGCGCGCCGCCGTACCGCCGCCGCCCTCCCACGACCCCGTGGTGCCCGTCCCTGTCGGTGCCCCCGACACCGGGCCCGTACGACTGGCCGGCGCGCCCGTGCCGATCGGCCCCGGTCCCCGGGTCGCCGACGCCCGTGCCGCCGCCGTGAAGGCACCCCCTCCGGAGGCCGGCCTCGTCGCCTCCTGGTCCCGGCCCCGGCCCGGCGTCAACGGCACCGACGCCGCCGTAGGACCCGCCGTACCCGCACCGCCGCCGCTGCCCCCGGAGACCGCCTCCGGCTGGCGCCCCTGGCGGTTCCGGATGTCGAACGACGTCTGGGGCACCCCGACCGTCGCCGGCGACCTCGTCTACGTCACCTCCTTCGAGGTGCACGCCCTCGACGTGCAGACCGGCCGCCGCTCCTTCAAGACCAGGGACGTCGCCTGGTCGATGGCGGTCGCGGACGGCCGTATCCACGCCTCGGACGGCCCCACCCTCTTCGCCCTGGACGCCCGCGAGGGCGGTGACCTGTGGCGGCTGTCCACCGAGGCCTGGGTGTACTCCCTCAAGGCCGAGCGCGGCACCGTCGTCACCGGCACCCGCGGCGGTGGAGTGCAGGCCTGGGAGGCGTCCACCGGGCAGCAGCTGTGGCAGCTGACCGGCGCGCAGACCGACTTCGAGTCCCCGGAGGCGGGCCCCGCGCTGCACGACGGCACCGTGTACGTGTGGCAGGACGCCCGGCTGCGCGTCCTCGACGCCCGGACGGGCGACGAGCGCTGGTCGTACCCGATCGGCGACGCGGCCTCCTGCGGGGGCGTACCCGTACGGGTCACCGCCGCCCCGGACGGTCACGTCTACGTCGCCGCAGGCACCCGCGTCCTGTCCGTCGAGGTGGCGAGCGGCCGGGTCCGCTGGCACTTCGAGGCCCCCGCGGTCTTCCTCTGCGCCCCGACCTTCGCCCCCGGCCCCGCGGTCACCGGAGGCGGCATCTACCTCGCCGACTACCTCGGCACCGTCTACGCCCTCGACGCCGCCGACGGCCGCGACCGCTGGCGCATCGCGACCGAACCGCGCGCCTCCATCGAACCCGTCCTCGTCGCCGCCGGACACGTCCACGTCGGCAGCGGCAAGGGCCTCTACACGCTCGACGCGGTCACCGGCACCCCCAAATGGCGCTTCCAGGCGGGCGGCGACATCGTCGGCGCCCCCGCGGTCGCCGAGGGCCGGATCCACTTCGGCTCCACCGACCACCTCCTCTACACCCTCAAGGCCGACGACGGCCGGCTCCGCTGGAAGCTCGCGACCGGCGGCGAGATCACCGGGGCGCCCGTCGTCCGGGACGGTGTCGTGTACGCGTGCAGCAAGGACCGCTGCGTCTACGCCCTCGACGCGGAGAAGGGGACGGGCACCGCAAGGACCGCGTGAGCGGGGCCTGTTGAGATCGGTACCATGAGCGGATGCAAACGCGGGGGCGCAGGCTCAGATTCACGGCAGTACTGGCACTGACGGTTCTCACCCTCACCGGCTTCTCCACCGGACGGCACCACAGCAGCAGCCGGCACCGGAGCGGCAGTGGTGGCGGCGGGTGCAGCAGTTCGAGCCAGGACCACGACACGTCCACTTCACGCCGGTCCACCTACCGGTCCACGCCCACCCCCACGGCCTCCGGGGACGGGAACTCCGCACTCGGCAGGGTGACGCTGGTGAGCTGCGCGACCGACGCGAAGCCGTACGCCGTCGTCGAGGTCACCAACCCCAACAACCGCAAGCTCACCTTCGACCTCTCGGTGACCTTCATGGACAAGCAGGACCTGAGGATCGAGGACGTCCACCCGAAGAAGACCGTGCCCGCGAACGGCACAGTGCGCGTCAAGGTCAAGTTCGGTGGTGGGGAATCCGGCGAGGTGCTCGACCACTGCGAGGTGGATCCCACGGCTCTCTGGGAGTGACTCCCGCCCTCACCTCACCCGGAACCCGTTCCCGCGGGCGGCGAACAACTCCGCCTGCCGTTCGGTCGGGAGATTGCCGAGGGCGATCAGCGGCGGCGCCTGCGCATAGGCCTGCGCCCGCGCCGCCTCCTTCGCCGCCCACAGCGCCCGTACGGTGCCCTGGACACCCTCGGTCGGATACCCGGCGATGACGGTCGCACAGGCCACGGCGGCCGCCAACGCCCCACCGGGCGGCGCGAGTTCGGACACGAGCCCGATGTCGTACGCGCGCCGCGCCGAGATCCGCTCGGCCGTCCCCATGAGCATCATCCGCGCCACCTCGCCGTACGGCATCCGGTGCGCCATCAGCACCGACTCGTAGGCGCTGACCATGCCGTAGGTGGTGTGCGGGTCGAAGAACACGGCGGTCGGGTCGGCGACGACGAACTCGCTCTCGCCCAGCAGATAGAAGGCCCCGCCGCAGGCCATCCCGGCCACGGCGGAGATCACCGGCTTCCACAGGTCGTTGGCCTTCGGCCCGATGCGCAGCAGCGGATCGTCCTGCATGTAGGGCGAGTCGGGCTGCGGCACGACCGCGTCCCGGTCGAGGCCGGTGCAGAACGCCCGCTCCCCGGCCCCGGTGAGGACGACGGCCCGTACGGTGTCGTCGAACCGGAACTCCCGCCATACGGCGGCCAGTTCGGCGGCCGTGGCGAGGTCGACTGCGTTCAGCTTGCGCGGCCGGTCGAGGGTGACGACGGCGACCCCGGTGTCCTTGTCGGCGGCGATCCGAAGCGTCATGACCGCTCCAGAACCCACTGCGGAAGCCCGTCCGCGTCGAACACCACCTGCACCCGCGCCCCGATCCGAACACGTTCAGGGGCAAGGGAGTTGAGAGCGGCCCCCGGCCCGCTGACCAGATTCCCGACCAGCCGGATCCGCGGGACGTCGACCAGCTCGACGACGATCACGTTGTACGGCGCGACGGCGGCGTAGCCGGGCAGCAGCGGCGGATGCGGGAAGACGTACGACCACACCCGCCCGCGCCCGCTCACCTGCCGCCACTCGCTCGCGAAGGACTGGCAGTGGGGGCAGCAGGGGCGGGGCGGGAAGCGGGGTTCGGCGCAGGCGGCGCAGGTCTGGACGCGGAGTTCGCCGGCGCGGGCGTACTCCCAGAAGGGGGCGCCGTCGGTGTCGGTCACGGGGGAGAGCATGGCGGTCAACTCCTCAGTAGGAGTGCGGAGGTGGGGACGCCCTCGCCCGCCGTCACCAGGCAGGTGGCGGCGTCCGGGACCTGGGCGGTGCTGGTGCCGCGCAACTGCCGTACGCCCTCGTTGATCAGGTTGAAGCCGTGGACGTACGCCTCGGAGAGCCCGCCACCACTGGTGTTGAGGGGGAGCCGCCCGCCGATTTCGAGGGCACCCCCTTCCGTGAAGGCGCCGCCCTCGCCGCGCCCGCAGAAGCCGTAGCCCTCCAGGGAGAGCGGGACGAGGGCGGTGAACGCGTCGTAGATCTGGGCGACATCGACGTCCTGCGGGGTGAAGTCGGCGTGTTTCCACAGGTGTCGGGCGGCGGTCCAGGCGGGTCCGGTGAGCGGGTCGTCGTTCCAGTAGTTGACCATGCCGTGGTGCTGGGCGGGGAGGCCCTGGGCGGCGGAGTGGATGTGGACGGGGGTGCGCCGGCAGTCGCGGGCGCGCTCGCGCGAGACGACCACGCAGGCCAACGCCCCGTCCGTCTCAAGGCAGTTGTCGAAGAGGCAGAGGGGTTCGCTGATCCAGCGGGAGGTCATGTACATCTCGCGGGTGAGCGGGCGGTCGTACATGATCGCGGCCGGGTTCTGGTTGGCGCGGTTGCGGCAGGCGAGTGCGACGTTGAACAGGTGGTCGCGGGTCGCCCCGTACTCGTACATGTAGCGGCGGGTGAGCATGGCTATTTCGTCCGCCGGCCGGAGGAGTCCGAAAGGGCGGGTCCACTGGGCGGGGGTGGGGAGTTGGCGGTCGGTGTTGGTCCAGGGTCTCGCCCCGCTGCCCCGCTTCCGCGACCGCCAGGCCACGCCCACCGTCGCCTGCCCGGCGGCGATGGCGGTGGCGAGATGCGCGACGGTCGCGCAGGAACCGCCGCCGCCGTACCCGACCTTGCTGAAGAAGGTCAGGTCGCCGAAGCCGACCGCCTTCGCCAGCTCGACCTCGTCGGTCTCCTCCATCGTGTAGGAGGCGAGGGCGTCGACCTCGCCGGGCGCGATGCCCGCGTCGTCGAGCGCGGCGAGCACGGCACGACAGGCCAAGGTCCGTTCATCCTCGGGGAGTTGCCTGGCGAAGGAGGTCTGTCCGATGCCGACGATCGCGGTCGCGTCCTTCAGTCCGGCCATGCGCTGTCCGGCCATTCTCCGTGCACCTCCGAGTGACACCGGGAAAGCTGACAGGGCGTCAGGCTACAGCTAATCTGACGGACAGTCAGCTACTGGGTACAGGGAGGCCGTTCATGCGCGGAGACAGGGAATGGGGCAGCATCCCGGGCCTGGTCCGGTCGGCCGCGGAGCGGTACGCGGACGCCGAGGCGGTGGTCGAGGGCCGCGCGCGTATCTCCTACGCCGAACTCGGCGCCCGGGTGGAACGCGCGGCGGCGGCCTGTCTCGCCGCCGGAGTCGAGGTCGGCGACCGGGTCGGCATCTGGGCGCCCAACTCGCTGGACTGGATCGTCTCGGCGCTCGGCGCGGTGTCGGCGGGCGCGGTGCTGGTGCCGCTGAACACGCGCTTCAAGGGGACCGAGGCGGCGTATGTGCTGCGCGGCAGCGGGGCGCGGCTGCTGTTCGTGACCGGGACGTTCCTGGGCACGTCGTACGTGGCGTCGCTGCGCCGGGCGGCGGGGGAGGGGGCGGGCGACGGCCCGCTGCCCGGACTCCCGGCGCTGGAGCAGGTCGTGGTCCTCGCCGACGACGCACCGGCCGACTTCCGCACCTGGAAGGACTTCCTGGCGGGCGGGGAGGGGGTGGGCGAGGCGGAAGTGCGGGCGCGGGCAGGGGAGTTGGACGGCTCGACGGTCTCGGACATCATCTTCACCTCGGGCACGACGGGCCGCCCGAAGGGCGCGGTGATCACCCACGCGCAGACCCTCCGCGGCTACGAGATCTGGAGCGACCTGGCCGGGCTGCGGCAGGGCGACCGCTATCTGATCGTGAACCCCCTCTTCCACACCTTCGGCTACAAGGCGGGCGTGATCGCCTGCCTGATGCGGGGCGCGACGATGATCCCGCAGCCGGTGTTCAACGTGGACACGGTGCTGGCGAACATCGCCGCGGAACGGGTCTCCGTCCTCCCCGGCCCGCCCACCCTCCACCAGTCCCTCCTCGACCATCCGGCCCGCGACACGCACGACCTGTCCGCGCTGCGGCTGGTGGTGACCGGCGCGGCGGTGGTGCCGTTGCGGCTGGTGGAGCGGCTGCGGGGCGAACTGGGCGTGGGCACGGTCCTGACGGCGTACGGCCTCTCGGAGGCCAGCGGCATCGTCACCATGTGCCGGCGCGGGGATGACCCGTCGGTCATCGCGTCGACGTCGGGGCGGGCGATCCCGGGCACGGAGGTCCGGGTGGAGGCACCCGTCGGCTCCCCGGGCGAGGTCCTGGTCCGCGGCTTCAACGTGATGCGCGGCTACTACGAGGACCCGGCGGCGACGGCGGAGGTCCTGGACGCCGACGGCTGGCTGCGCACCGGTGACGTGGGAGTCCTGGACGAGGCGGGCAACCTGCGGATCACCGACCGGATCAAGGACATGTTCATCGTCGGCGGCTTCAACGCGTACCCGGCGGAGATAGAGCAGCAGCTGGGTCTGCATCCCGATGTGGCCGACGTGGCGGTGATCGGCGTACCGGACGCCCGGCTCGGCGAGGTCGGGAAGGCGTACGTGGTCCGGCGACCGGGGGTGACTCTGACCGGCGACGACCTGATCGCCTGGGCCCGCCGCGAGATGGCGAACTACAAGGTGCCGAGGGTGGTGGAGTTCGTGGGGGAGCTGCCTCGGAACGCGAGCGGGAAGGTGGTGAAGGGGGAATTGCGGGGGTCGTGACCCGTCGTGACGCGTGGAATGGCACTCGACTGCTTGGTGCTGGACAGCGAAGGGCTGCCGTCCGGCGACGACTGCCATCGACGCCGCGCCGGCAGTCGTCGCCGGACGGCAGCCGGGCGGGGGCGTGCTGTACGTCCCCGGACATGCATCGGCCGCGACGGCTCCCCCTCGGTGCCGCCGCGGCCGATCCCCCCGTACCGGGAGAAGGTCTAGCCGGGTCCGGATGTCACGTCACGTGGGTGTTGTCCGGGGTGACGGTCCCGCCGTCCTCGTCCTCGTCCGCGATCACCGTGACGTGAGTGTTCAGCGGCTTGATCGGGCTGCCGGTCACATGGGTGTTGAGTGGTGTGATCTCCTCACCGGCGGGTTCGTCGGTGACGTGGGTGTTGTCCGGCGTGACCGTGTCGTTCTCGGTGTCGCTCATGGTGGTGCCTCCCCTGTTGGAACAAGTCGGAACTGTGAGAGACCCGTCCGGTCACTCCCCCGAGGATGACCGGACGGGCACTCGGTCGCCCACCCTAGATGCCGGGCCCGGCGACTTCACCGGCGGTCCGCCTGCCCCCCGACGCGACGGATCGACTACGAAGAGACTGCCTGGCGGCGATAAACGAACGATGAACGCCGCCCCGCGCCCCGCTCGTGCGGAGTGAGCCCTAGGAAGTCGCGACCTGGGTGAGGAGCGAGCGCACCTGCGCGGCCTCCTGCGAGTCCAGCCCCTCGTAGATGTCGAGGGCCTCCTGCCAGCAGACCTGGGCCCTGCCGGAGTGCCCGATGCCGTTCAGCGCCTTGCCCAGCACGGTGAGCACATGCGCCCGCCGCCACTCGCCGCCGATTCCCCGCAGGACGGTGAGTGCCATTTCGGCGTTGCTCGCGGCGCTGGCCTGCTGGCACGCGTCGAGGTCGACCTCCGCGAGCCGGCAGAGCGTCATCCCCTCCCACAGGCGCTGGCGGCTGGAGCGGAAGACCCGAAGGGCCTCCTCCAACTGTTCGGTGGCGTTGGCGTGCTGGCCCGTTTTGCCCAGGGCCATCCCGAGCGCGTAGTGCCCGTTCGCTCCGCGCAGGGAGTGGCCCAGGTTCTCGTAGATGTCGGTTCCCTGCCGGGCGAGCTCGACCGCCGATTCGGCACGGCCTGTCGCGAGGTGCAGGCGGGACAGGTTGCAGAGGCCGGCCGCCGCTCCCGCCATGTCGCCGCAGTGCCGGAACTTCGTGATGGCCCGGCCGAAGTGGTCCTCGGCGTCCTGGTGCCGGTTCTGGTAGAAGGCGATGCTTCCCAGGATGTTCGCCGCCCAGCAGGACGGCAGCAGGTCGTCGGTGGTCTCCGCGAGCCGGAACGCCTCCTGCGCCTCCCGGTACGCCATGTCGAAGAGTCCGGAGAAGAGGCGCGCGTTGCTCAGGACGACCGAGGCCCGGCCCTGCGCCCGGACGTCGCCCTCGGCCCGCGCGGCGTCGCACAGGGCCGCCGCGGCCGCTTCGTACTCCTTGGAGTTGGCGCCCGACTCGGCCAGGTCGACCGACGCCCACAGGAGGTCGATCGCACGGCGCAGGGTGGCCTTCTCGGTGGACTGCCGTACGCAGGCGAGCAGCGGTACGGCCTCCGAGTAGAGCCAGTCCCACGCCGCTTGGCGGTTCGCGAAGGTGAGGCCTTCGACGGCGGTCGGCTCCAGGTGGTCCACCAGCCGGTCTCCCGGCCGTTCGATCCCGTAGACCCCGGCCGCCGTGGCCAGGTAGAAGTCCAGCAGCCGGGAGATCGCCGCACCCCGCTCGCTCGGCGGTGACTCGTCCCGCTCCGCGCACGCACGCGCGTAGAGCCGCACCAGGTCGTGGTACCGGTAGCGGCCGGGCGCCGCCGACTCCACCAGCGACGTGTCGACGAGGGACTCCAGGACGTCCTCCGTCTCCTCGACGGACAGGTCCAGTACGGCCGCCGCCGCGGCGAGGGAGATGTCGGGGCCGTCCGCGAGGCCCAGCAGCCGGAAGGCGCGTGCCTGGGCCGGCTCCAACTGGCCGTAGCCCAGCTCGAAGGTGGCCTTCACGGCGAGGTCGCCGGCCTGGAGTTCGTCCAACCGGCGCCGTTCGTCGGCGAGTTTCGCCGCGAGGACCGAGACCGTCCAGGTGCGGCGGGCCGCGAGCCGGGAGGCCGCGATGCGGATCGCCAGCGGGAGGAAGCCGCACGCGGCGACCACGTCCAGGGCGGATTCCCGTTCGGCGGCGACGCGTTCGGTGCCCACGATCTTCGTGAAGAGCTGCAAGGCCTCCTCGGGGGACATCACGTCGAGGTCGACGAGATGGGCCCCGGCCAGGTCCACCATCCGGACGCGTGAGGTGACCAGCGCCGCGCAGCCCTCCGTACCCGGGAGCAGCGGCCTCACCTGGGCAGCGTCCCGCGCGTTGTCCAGCAGCACCAGCACCCGACGGCCGTCGAGCACGGACCGGTACAGCGCCGACCGCTCCTCCAGCGAGTCCGGTATCGCGGAGTCCGCGGTGCCCAACGCCCGCAGGAACGCGCCGAGTACGGTCTCGGGTTCCGCCGAGCGGGAGCGCGCGCCCTGGAGGTCGACGTACAACTGGCCGTCGGGGAAGGCGGATCGGGCCTGGTGGGCCACGTGCACGGCGAGGGTCGTCTTGCCCACGCCACCGATGCCGGCCAGCGCCGACACCGCCATGACGCGGCCCTCGGCCGACGCCAGGACCTCGCTCAGTTCCGATACGAAGGCCGCGCGGCCGGTGAAGTCCGGGACCGTGGCCGGGAGTTGGTGGGGGCGGACCGGTGCCGGCGCGCTCTCCGGCGCGGGTGCGGACGGTTCCGCGAGGGCGGGGTCGGCCTGGAGGATGCGCTGCTGGAGTTCACGCAGGCCGGGGCGCGGGTCCACGCCCAGTTCGTCGGCGAGCAGGCGCCGGGTGTCGGCGTACACGGCGAGGGCCTCGGCCTGGCGGCCGGAGCGGTACAGGGCGAGCATGAGCAGCTCACGGAACCGTTCCCGGAGCGGGTGTGCCGCTGTGACCGCCGTCAGTTCGCTGACCGCCTCCGCGTGACAGCCCTGCTCCAGGTCCATGTCCAGCCGCGATTCGAGGAGTTGGAGCCGCCACTCCTCCAGGCGGACGCGCTGGGCTCCCGCGTACGGGCCCGGCAGTCCGGCCAGCGGCTCCCCGTCCCACAGGGCCAGCACCTGGCTCAGCAGATCCCGCGCGTGGCACAGGTCGCCCGCCGACTTCGCCTTCTCCGCCTCCATCGCCAGGTCCTGCGCCACCGCCGCGTCCAGCGCGCCGTCGGGCAGGCCCCGTACGGCGTACCCGCCCGACTCGCTGACCAGGACCCCGGCGTCCAGGGCCTTCCGCAGCCGGGACGCGTACGTACGCACCGCGGCCAGCGCCTGCGACGGAGGGTCGTCGCCCCACAGGGCGTCGATCAGCTCGGCGGCGGTCGCCGTCCGGCCGTCGCGCAGCAACAGCGCGGCGAGCAGGGCGCGTTGCTGAGGAGAGCCCATGGGCAGCGAAACAGGGCCCCGCCAGGCACGTACCGGACCGAGCACGCTGAAGCGCAGCGCCGTCGACTCGTCCGAGTCGGAGCCGGGGCGCCACTGCTCCGGTACTCGCGGTCCACCGTCCATCGCCGTTCCCCCTAGGCATGCCTGATAACTACGACAGTTTGCCTTGTCGGAGGCGGTCGCGTCAGCACTCGGAGACAGCGCTCACAGGTCGGCACGCGGGATATCACAAGGCTCTCACACGGCCCGCGCACAGTTCCGCACAGAACCGAGCACCCCGAACCCGGATCCAGCTAGCTGACGGGTCGTCAGATCGGCGCTACCGTGAGCGCCATGGACACCCAGACCACCACTCATGCCGCACCCGGGACACCCCTTCCGCCGATCATCTCCGTCGACGACCACACCGTGGAGCCCGCCGACGTCTGGCAGCGGCGGCTGCCCAAGAAGTACCTGGACACCGGCCCGCGCGTGGTGCGCGCGCCGCTGAAGGAAATGACGTTCCTCGGCGGCCGGTTCAAGCCCGTCATGGGCGAACCCGGCGACGACGGACCGATCGGCGACTGGTGGGTGTACGAGGATCTGCACCGCCCGCTCACCCGCCTCGACACCGCCGTCGGCTACAGCAGGGACGAGATCAAGCTCGAAGTCATCACTTACGAGCAGATGCGTCCGGGCTCCTACGACGTCCCGTCCCGGCTCGCCGACATGGACGTCAACCACGTCCAGTCCGCGCTCTGTTTCCCCACCTTCCCGCGCTTCTGCGGCCAGACGTTCACCGAGGCCGCCGACCGCGAACTCGGGCTGCTCTGCGTCCGCGCCTACAACGACTGGATGGTGGAGGAGTGGTGCGGCCCGCAGGCGCGGGGCCGCCTCATCCCGCTCCCCCTGATCCCGCTGTGGGACGCCGAGTTGGCCGCCGCCGAGGTCCGCCGCAACGCGGCCCGCGGCGTCCGCGCCGTCGCCTTCTCCGAGATACCCCCGCATCTCGGCCTCCCGTCCATCCACACCGACGACTGGGACCCCTTCCTGGCGGCCTGCGCGGAGACACGGACGGTCATCGCGATGCACATCGGCTCCAGCAGCCGTATGCCGTCCACCTCCGCCGACGCCCCGCCCGCCGTCGGCTCCACCATCACCTTCGCCAACTGCTGCTACTCCATGGTGGATTGGCTGATGAGCGGCAAGTTCGAACGCTTCCCCGACCTCAAGGTCATGTACGCCGAGGGCCAGATCGGCTGGATCCCCTACATCCTGGAGCGGGCCGACGTGGTCTGGGAGGAGAACCGCGCCTGGGGCGGCGTAGCCGACAAGGTCCACCGCCCGCCGTCCGAACTCTTCACCGAGCACGTCTACGGCTGCTTCTTCGACGACGCCTTCGGGCTCCGCAATCTGGACGCCATCGGCGTCGGGAATGTGCTCTACGAGACCGACTACCCCCACTCCGACTCCACCTGGCCCAAGTCCCGCGAGGTCGGCGAGGCACAGATGGGGCACCTGCCGCCGGACGTGGTCGAGCGGATCGTGCGCGGGAACGCGATCGAGTTGCTGGGCCTGACGCCGGACGGCCTGTGGGGCGGGCCCGCATGAGCGGCCTCGCCTACGGCATCCAGCTGCCCGTCCAGTCCCAGAGCACCATCTACGCCGAACCCTGGGAGGCCGACGCGGGCCCCGCCGACCTCGTCGAGATCGCCCGCGCCGCCGACCGGTCCGGCTTCGACTACATCGCGGGCTGCGACCACGTCGGCGTCCCGCGCCGCCTCGCCGCCGCGATGAGCACCATCTGGTACGACCCCGTCGCCACCCTCTCCTTCCTTGCGGGCGTCACCGAGCGGGTCCGACTGCTCAGCCATGTCGCGGTCGTCGGGCTGCGCCACCCGCTGATCACCGCCAAGCAGTACGCCACCCTCGACCACCTCAGCGGCGGCCGGCTGCTCCTCGGGGTCGGCGCCGGGCACGTACGGGAGGAGTTCGAGGCGCTGGGCGTCGACTTCGACCGCCGCGGGCCGGTTCTCGACGAGACGATCGACGCCCTGCGCGCCGCCCTCGGCCCGGACGAATTCCCCGAGCACCACGGGAAGTTGTACGACTTCGAGGGGCTGGGGCAGCGGCCCAGGCCCGCGCAGGAACACATCCCCCTCTGGGTCGGCGGCTCCTCACCCGCCGCCGTACGCCGGGCCGCCCTCAAGGCCGACGGCTGGCTGCCGCAGGGCGACCCGCGCGACCGGCTGCCCGCGCAGATCGAACGGATCCGGCGACTGCGCGAAGAGGCCGCCCTCCAGGGGCCGTTCATGTTCGGGGCCATCACCGAACCGCTGTACGTCGGCGACCCGGGGTGGGAGGTCGGCCGTCGCACGCTCACCGGCACGCCCGAAGCCCTCGCCGAATCGCTGCGCGCCTACCGGGCGATGGGCGTGGACCGGATCCAGGTCCGGTTCCGCTGCCGCGACCGCGCCGAACTCACCGACCAGATAAGCGAGTTCGGGACCGAGGTGGGGCCGCTGCTCTGACCACGGCTTGTCCGGCTGATCACAACCTGTTTGAACACGGTCACGCCGAGCCGCGTATGTACAGACGTACGGACGTCATGGCTCCGGCGGAAGGACCCCGAAGTGCGATCCTCCCAGCGGCTCTCCGTCGTCGTGGCCTCCGCCGAGGGCACCTGGCCGCACGACGGCTGGCCGGCCCCGGACGACCAGTTCGTCAGCCGTGTGCTGCGGGTGGCCCCGCCGTACGACGGACTGCGGGAGACCGTGGCGGACGTCGTGATGCTGCGCTGCGAGGACCCGGCCGTGTCCTTCCCGGGGCTGTTGGCCGCGCTCGACGCCAGGGGAGTTCCGGCGATCGTCGTCAGCGGACGCCAGGACACCGAGACGGTGGTCGAGGTGTTCCGGGGCGGGGCGGGCTATCTGGTCGAGGGTGACTACTGCGACGAGATGCTGTCGGGGGCGGCCATGGCGGCGGCCGTCGGCCACACGTACCTCTCGCCGTCAGCGTCCGCCGCCCTGCGCGAGGGGGCCCGGCGGATGGCCGCGACCGACGACGCGATGGGACGGCTGCGCGCGCTGCTCTCCCCGCGCGAGCAGCAGATCATGGAACTGCTGTCGACCGGCCTGGGTGCCCAACAGATCGGCCAGCGGCTGACGTTGAGCGAGAAGACCGTCCGCAACAACCTCAGCAACATCTACGCCAAGCTCGACGCGAGGAGCGGCACGGACGCGGTCCTGCGCTGGCTGGGAGCCACGCCCGTGCTTCGCACCTGAGAACCGTCCCAACCTGTCCGGGAGCGCCGGATCAGGGTGCCGGGACCTCCGACAGCGGAATTTCCACGTCGGTGACGCCGGCGCCGCCCTCACCGAATCCGGGTTCCTCGTCCTGGAGGGCCTTGGTCGAATTCAGCGCGCTGTCCGCCGCCGCGGTTCCGCATTTCACGTTCCGCAGCCAAAGGCGTCCGTCGGGCGTTCCGTTGTTCAGGATCTGCGGATAGAAGACGTGCACGGTCGCCGCGCCCTCGCTGGGCGCGAAGAACACCGTCTGGCCGTCCTGTGCCTCCTTGTACGTGGCTTTCAGGAATCCACTGACATCGGTGCGCTTGGCCGACCACATGAAGAAGGCGGTGCTGTCCGCCTGCACGGTGTCCGTCCGGCTGAACGCCAGCGTGGTCGTCTTGTCGTCGCGCGTGATGTTGATGGTCGACGTGCTGAATTCCAGGCCGACTTCGAAGAGCGAGTTCCCGAGTTTCGTGCCGGCCTCGGTGACGGTGCCCTCCTCGACCTGGAGGGTGCGGGTCACGGATGTGCTGATGTTGAAGGTCTTCGTCGCGGTGCCGGTGGAACCGCAGTTGTCGGTCACCGGGGAGACGCGTTCGTTGGGTCCGAGGCTGTTGGCCTTGAACTGGACGTCGACAAACTGGCAGTCGGCCAGCTTGTCGGAGTCCGCGGAGCAGTCGGCGGTCACTTCGGACGGGGTGGCGGCGTTCGCCTGGTTCATCAGCGGGACGATCACCGCGAGCGCCGCCACGGGGGCCAGCATCAGGGTGACGCGCTTCTTCTTGCTCCGGTGGCTTCTGCTGCGGCCGGTCCGGGACATGGGTATCTCCTGGGGGGTATAAGGGAGTTGAGCTGCGGGTTCGTGGGGGCCGGCCGGTGGCTCAGCAGTCCTCCAGGACCGCCTTGGAGGTGCCGTCCACGACCCCGGGGGCACCCGCGGCGCCCGGCAGGATCACCGGTCCCTCGACGACATCCGGTGCCACGAAGTTCTGCTCCGGGCTGGCGGGCAGAGTGGTGGTCTGCTCCTGGGCGTCGATGCGCACCCGCCACTCGCCGGTCATGCGCTGCAGCTTCGGCGTGAACTCCATGTGCAGCACCTTGCCGACCGGCACGTCCCGTGCCTCCGTGTCGCCGGCCGTCGCCGACTTCACGGTCATGTCCAGGGTGCCCTTGTGCTTGCTCCAGGACCCGCTGAGGAATCCGAACAGGCCGCCCGCGGCGCCCTGTTGGGTGGAGACGTACTTGCCCTGGCCCTGGGCCGCCGTCGCCGACCAGGTGATGGACACCTTGGCCGGATCGGTGGCGTTGGGCTCGCAGTTCGGGAAGTCGATGGACGCCTTTTCGGTCGGCCCGTCGAAGGTCTCGAAGTTCGTCTCGACGAAATCGCAGTTGTCGGAGAGAAAACCGTCGCCGAAACTGCTGTCCAGCGACTGCTCCTCGCCATTGATCTTCCTGGACTGTTCGCACATCTTGATGATCTGGTCCGGCGTCTTGGCGTCGGCCGCGTTCGCCGACGGAAGAAGACTGACGATGGCGCCGCCGGTCGCGAGTGCCGCACCGATCGCCACGTACCTGACTTTCCTGTTGCGCAATCTCCGCTTTGCCATACCCGGCATTCTTGGAGTCAAGCAGAAGTATGGCCAGGGTCAAATATCCCTACTCCACGGTCACTTCAAGTGTGCTTGTGCAATCCACGGGACTCCATCTGACGCTTCGTCAGATCCGGCGCTACGATGACCTGCATCCACCGATCCCGAGGAGGCCCGCATGGGCAAGCTGGACGGGCGTGTCGTCATCGTCACCGGAGCGGCGCGCGGACAGGGGGAGCAGGAGGCGCGGCTGTTCGCGGCCGAGGGTGCGAAGGTCGTCGTGGCGGATGTGCTGGATGAGCAAGGGGAGGCGCTGGCAAAGGAGTTGGGCGCGTCCTATGTGCATCTCGATGTCGGCGAGGAGGCGGACTGGAGCGCCGCCGTGGGGGCCGTGAAGGAGACGTACGGGCGGATCGACGGGCTGGTCAACAACGCGGGGATCCTGCGGTTCAACTCCCTTGTGGACACGCCCCTTGAGGAGTTCATGCAGGTCGTGCGGGTGAATCAGGTCGGGTGCTTTCTCGGGATCAAGACCGTGGCGGCGGCTATGGAGGACGGGGGCACGATCGTCAACACGGCGTCGTACACGGCGGTCACGGGGATGGCGGCCGTGGGGACGTACGCGGCTACCAAGCACGCGATCCTCGGGCTCACGCGGGTGGCGGCCCTGGAGCTGGCCGATCGGCGGATACGGGTCAACGCGATGTGTCCCGGCGCCATCGACACCGCGATGTCCAACCCGGCCCAACTCGACCCGGACGCCGACGTGGAGGGGATGTCCCGGGCCCTGGACGAGCTGTACCGCAAGCTCGTGCCGCTCGGGCGGATCGGGAAGCCGGCGGAGGTCGCCCGCCTCGCGCTGTTTCTGACCTCGGACGACTCGTCGTACATCACCGGGCAGCCGTTCGTGATCGACGGGGGCTGGCTCGCGGGGGTCAGTGTCATCTGACGGCCGTATCGGAGTTATCTGACGGGGCGTCATCTATTGACGAATCTGACGCTACGTCAGAAAGTCGTAGCACTCATAGGCACCACCTGGACTTGGGACGGTGAACCTCCTTGGAATTCGGGCTCTTTGTACAGGGATACGTGGGCAAGCGGGCCGAGACGGACCCGCTGGCCGAGCACAAGGCGCTGATGGAGGAGACCGAGTACGTCATCCAGGCGGACAAGTCCGGTTTCAAGTACGCCTGGGCGTCCGAGCACCACTTCCTGGAGGAGTACTCGCACCTCTCGGCGAACGACGTCTACCTCGGCTACCTCGCCCACGCGACGGAACGCATCCACCTGGGGTCGGGCATCTTCAACCCCCTCGCCCAGGTCAACCACCCGGTGAAGGTCGCCGAGAAGGTCGCCATGCTCGACCATCTCTCCGGCAACCGCTTCGAGTTCGGGAGCGGGCGGGGTGCGGGCTCGCACGAGATCCTCGGGTTCATACCGGGCGTCACCGACATGAACTACACCAAGGAGATCTGGGAAGAGACCATCGCCGAGTTCCCCAAGATGTGGCTCCAGGACGAGTACGTCGGCTTCCAGGGCAAGCACTGGCAGCTGCCGCCGCGGAAGGTTCTGCCGAAGCCGTACGGGAAGGCGCACCCGGCGATGTGGTACGCGGCGGGCTCCCCTCCGTCGTACGCCATGGCCGCGCGCAAGGGGCTCGGTGTCCTCGGGTTCAGCATCCAGAAGGTCTCCGACATGGAGTGGGTGCTGGAGCAGTACAAGACGGCGATCGTGAACGCCGAGCCGGTGGGGGCGTTCGTCAACGACAACGTGATGGTGACGACGACCGCGATCTGTGCGCCCACGCATGACGAGGCGATTCGGATCGCGACCAGTGGTGGGCTGCACTATCTGCCCTCGCTGGTGTTCCGGTACCACGACACGTTTCCTCGGCCCGAGGGGTTCCCGGTGTGGCCGGAGACTCTGCCCGAGTACACGCCGGAGTTCGTCGAACTCCTCGTGGAGGAGGAGCTGTTGATCTGTGGGGATCCGGACGAGGTGCTCACGCAGTGCAAGCGGTGGGAGCAGGCGGGGGCGGATCAGTTGAGCTTCGGGTTGCCGGTGGGGGTGCCGAAGGAGGAGACGTTGCAGACGATTCGGTTGATCGGGGAGCACGTGATTCCGAAGATCGATACGGATCCTGTTCACCGGACTTCCCGGTTCCGGGCTGCCGCGTAGTCGCCGTTGCGGGGTGCGGGTCCGCTGTGGCTGGTCGCGCAGTTCCCCGCGCCCCTGAAAGTCACGGAGTTGAGGAGGCTGAACCTCGTGCTCGATCACGTCATCAAAGGGGCGACGGTTGTTGACGGGACCGGCTCGCCCGCATTCGTTGCCGACGTCGGTATCCGCGACGGTCGGATTGCCGTCATCGGTGCTGTCACCGAGGAATCCCGTACCACCGAAGATGCCGCCGGGCTCGTGCTCGCGCCCGGGTTTGTCGATCCGCACACCCACTACGACGCGCAGCTGTTCTGGGATCCGTATGCGACGCCCTCCCTCAATCACGGGGTGACGACCGTCGCGGCCGGGAACTGTGGGTTCACGCTCGCGCCGCTGAAGGCGGAGGACGCCGACTACACGCGGCGGATGATGTCCAAGGTCGAGGGGATGTCGCTGGTCGCGTTGGAGGAGGGGGCGCCCTGGAGTTGGCGTGGGTTCGGGGAGTATCTGGACGCGCTCGAAGGGCGGATCGCGGTCAACGCCGGGTTCATGGTGGGGCATTGTGCGTTGCGGCGGTATGTGATGGGGGCGGATGCCGTCGGTGGGCAGCCCAGTGCGGAACAACTCGCCGAGATCGTCGGGCTGTTGCACGACGCCATGGATGCCGGGGCCTGGGGGTTCTCCACCACCCAGTCCTCCACCCACTCGGACGGGGACGGGCGGCCGGTGGCCTCCCGGCACGCTCGGCCGGAGGAACTGCTCGCCCTCTCGCGGGCCGTGGGGGAGCACGAGGGGACGCAGATCGAGGCGATCGTCGCCGGGTGCCTGGATCAGTTCAGTGACGCCGAGATCGATCTGTTCGTCGAGATGAGTGCGGTGGCCGGGCGGCCCCTGAACTGGAACGTGCTCACCGTGGATGCCGCCGTGCCCGAGCGGGTCCCGCGTCAGCTGTTCGCCAGTGAGCGGGCGCGGAAGGCCGGCGGGCGGGTCGTCGCGCTGACCATGCCGATCCTCACGCCCATGAACATGTCGCTGGGCACCTTCTGCGCGCTGAACCTGATACCCGGGTGGGGGCCGATCCTGGGCCTCCCCGTGCCCGAGCGGATCGCCCGGCTGCGCGAGCCCGACGTACGGGCCGAGATGCTGCGGAACGCCAACAGCAAGGAGGCCGGGGTCTTCCGGCGGCTCGCGAACTTCGGACGGTATGTGATTGGGGACACGTACAGCGTTGCCAATGAGGGGCTGACCGGGCGGGTGGTCAAGGACATCGCCGAGGAACGGGGGCAGGAGCCCTTCGAGTGTCTGGTCGAGATCTGTGCGGCCGATGAGCTGCGGACCGTGTTGTGGCCGATGCCGTCCGACAACGACCCGGCCTCCTGGGCGCTGCGTGCCGAGACCTGGCAGCACGAGGACGTGCTGCTCGGCGGGTCCGACGCGGGGGCGCATCTGGACCGGATGTGCGGGGCGCCGTACACGACCCGGTTCATCGGGGACTGTCTGCGCGGGCGGAAGCTGGTCGGGCTCGAACAGGCCGTGAAGATGCTGACCGACGATCCGGCGCGGCTGTTCGGGCTGCGGGAGCGCGGGCAGGTGCGGGAGGGCTGGCATGCGGACCTGGTGCTCTTCGACCCGGAACGGATCGACGCCGGCAAGGCCACCCTGGTGCACGACCTGCCGGGTGACAGTCCGCGGCTCGATTCGAAGGCGATCGGGATACAGGCCGTGTGGGTCAACGGAGTTGAGGCCATTCGCGACGACGTGGTGAGCGGGTCCGTGCCGGGGCGGGTGCTGCGGTCGGGGCGGGACACCAGGACGGTGAGTACCAGGTGAGTTCTCAAGTCGCCGACGGGCAGCGGTTGTTCGTCGGCGGGGAGTGGGTCGAGCCGGACGGTGGGCATTACGCCGTGGTCGATCCCGCGACCGAGGAGACCGTGGGGTGGGCGCCCGAGGCCTCGCGGGGGCAGGTGTTCGCCGCCGCTGCCGCCGCCCGGGAGGCGTTCGGGGCGTGGTCGCGTACCCCGCCCGAGGAACGCGCGGCGATCCTCGGGCGGGCGGCCGACCTCGTCCGTGGCCGGCTGGTGCCGTACGCCGAACTCGCCCAGGCGGAGACCGGCGCCACGACCGGGACCGCGCGCGCCATGCAGGTGGGTGTGGCCGCCGCCCGGTTCCGGCGGTACGCGACCGTGGAACCGACCGAGTGGGCGATCGCCCCGCAGGTCAACGAGGCCGGGCCGTTCGGGCGGGCCGCCGTCATGGGGGCGCTCGCGGTACGGCAGCCGGTGGGTGTCGTCACCTGCATCACGTCGTACAACAACCCTTGGGCCAACCCCGCCGGGAAGATCGCCCCCGCCCTCGCCATGGGCAACACGGTCGTCGTGAAACCGGCCCCGCAGGACCCGCTGTCCGTCTACCGGATGGCGGAGGCGCTGGAGGCGGCCGGGGTGCCGCGCGGGGTCGTGAACGTCGTCAACGGGCGTGCCGTGGAGGTCGGGGAGGCGGCCGTGGAGTCGCCGGACGTCGACATGGTCAGCTTCACCGGCTCCACGGCGGTCGGGCAGCGCATCGCCGAGGTGTGCGGGCGCGGTATGAAACGGCAGTTGATGGAGCTGGGCGGGAAGGGCGCGGCCGTCGTCTTCGACGACGCCGACCTCGGCTCCGCCGTCTCCGGGATCGGTACGACCTTCTCCTTCTACAGCGGGCAGATCTGTACGGCGCCGACGCGGGTGCTGGCCCAACGGGGCGTGTACGACAGGGTTGTCGACCAACTGGCCGCCTATGCCGGTCGGTTGAAGGTCGGGGATCCGCGCTCGCCGGACACGGTGGTCGGGCCGGTGATCTCGGCGGCGCACCGGGAGCGCGTCGAGTCGTACGTCGAACTCGGCCGCAAGGAAGGCGCGGTGGTCGTCGCGGGCGGTGAACGGCCCTCCGGCGGGCCGGGGTTCCTGGTCGCCCCCACCGTCCTCGCCGACTGCGGGCCCGAGATGAGAGTGGTCCGCGAGGAGATCTTCGGCCCGGTCGTCGTGGTCGTCCCCTTCGACGACGAGGAGGAAGGGATCGCCCTCGCCAACGACAGCGACTACGGCCTCATCGACTACGTCTGGTCCGGGGACGTGGCCCGCGCGTTCCGCGTGGCACGGCTGCTGCGGGCCGGCGGGGTGGGCGTCAACACGGTGGGCCGCAACATGGAGGCGCCGTTCGGCGGCTTCAAGAAGAGCGGCGTCGGCCGGGACGTCGGCTCGTACGCGCTGCACGCGTACAGCGAGGTACAGGCGATCGTCTGGCCGGGGTGAACTTCTGGTTCCCGGCTACTGATACCAGTCGTCGCCTTCGGACGAGAGGGAACGGTTCAGGTAGTCGTGCAGATCGCGGGCCACCCACCGGCGACTGTCGTCCTCGTGCTCCCACACGAAGACGTCGTGCCGCCCGTCGGGAACGCGTACGAAGGCGAACTGGTCGCCGCCGCCGTTGTCGCCGAAGAAGAGCAGCGGTTCGAACGGCATGTAGAGGTCGACAAAGGTCGGTTCCGACCAGAAGGACAGGTTGTCCTCGACGATCCTTTCCAGGGGCCAGACGGTGGCGAGTGCGTAGGGGCCGCTGATGCCGTTCGTCTCCTGGAGCAGATCCGTGAGGGCGTCGGGGATCCGTCGCCCGAGCCTCCGCTCCGCCGCGCGGAGGGACGGCCGATCGACGGGGTCGGCGAACTTGGCCTCGGGGAAGGCTCGTTGGGCCGCTTCTTTCCACATGGGTGCAGAGTGGGCGGGGCTCAGTCCCGCAGATCCACCCGCACCGTCAGCAGGTTCGACCCCATCGCCTTCACCGCCGCGCTGTTGAAACGCGGCAGGGTGCGCAGGCGGGCGCGGGGGTCGTCGTCGGGGAGGAGGTGGGCCGTGCCGGTGTGCCAGCGGCCCATGATCCGTACCCGGACCTGCGGGTTCGCCTTGATGTTGCGGACGTAGTGGGAGAGTTCGCCGAACTCCGAGACCAGCCAGAAGGTGTCGCCGACCCGACGGCCGCCGAGCGGGGTGCGGCGCGGCAGGCCGGAGACGCGGCCGGTGGTCTCCAGGACGGTCTGGGTGGGGAGGCGGCGGGTGACCGCGTTCAGGGCGCGCTGGATGCGGCTGACGGAGCGGTACTTGGACTCGGGGGTGCTCGGCATCGGTTTCCGGTTCTCCTGTCGACTGGGTGGCGGTGGCCGGTGGCGGTACAGCTCCTGGGGAGCCTCTCACGGCCCCCGGCGCCCGCCCTCGGGTCATCGTCCGGCGGTGCCCAGGAAGATCGGATTCGTGAACGCGGCCAGCGCCCCGGGGAGCGGGCCGGCCGCCGTCTCGTGCCTCAACTCGGCCCGTACGTAGGCCGCGTAGGCCGGAGTCGTCCGCCATTCCACGGTGCCCGTGCCCCCGACCGGCAGCGCTTCGCCGGTGAGCAGCGTGCCTTGGTCGGTCACGAGGCGGACGGTGCAGCGTGGGGCGCCGGTCACCTCCAGGCGGACGGTGACGGCGGCGTCCCGGGCGATCTCCAACCGTTCGCCGATACCGGCGTGTTCGCCCTTCGGCCCCGTCGCCGTGAAGGCCAGCGACACGCTCTTCGACTCGGCGACATAGGAACGCCCCGCCCGAATGCCGTCCTGGATCGCCTCCCTCGTCAAGTCGTCGGCCAGGACGACGGTTTGGGGCAGGCCGACCGCGTCCGGGTCGCGGTGGGCGTCGCTGTTGCCCATCGCCGGGAGCCACTCCCGGTTCTCCCGCACCGAGGCCACCAGCGTCGCGTCCCAGGAGGCGAGGGCCACCTCGTCGTCGGGCGTGTAGGGACCGTTCCACACCTCGACCGCGTCCGCCTCGCCGAAGCCGAACTTCCAGGCGCAGCCGATGCAGGTGGCGTGCGGATGCGCGGGGACGACCAGGCCGCCGGCCCGGCGGATCTCGCGGGCGAACCGGCCGAAACGGTTGTCGCGGGCCCGGTAGCGCCAGTCGACGAAGGTGCCGGGTTCGGTGCCGAGGGCGACGACATGACCGTTGCGGGTCGTGACCTCCTCACCCAGCATGATCAGCAGGTCGTCGCCCGCCTCCGAGGCCCAATGGGGGTGCGAGGAGTGCGTGTTGTGCTCGGACGTGTTGATGAAGTCCAGGCCCGCCGCCCGCGCCAGCGCCGCGATCTCCGCGGGGGTGCGGCGCCCGTCCGAGTACCAGGAGTGCAGATGGCAGTCACCCCGGTACCAGGCCCGGCCCCGGCCCTTCGCCCGCTCCGGCGGATACACCGGCCGCGGGGCGGCGCCCGGTTCGCCGTAGGTGAGCGTGATCGTGAGCTCGTACGACAGTCCCTGCGGGGACACCGTGTAGGGGCCCAGCGCGATGTGCCAGGTGCCGGCGTCCACCGGGCCGGGGAGGTAGCCGGGCGTCGCGTCGTCGGCGCGGAGGAAGAACTCCGTGCGCGCCCCGCCCGACCAGCCCCGGAAACCCCGGCCGCCGAGTCCGGTGCCGTGCTGGTCGAAGACACCGATGTCGAGGGCGTTGCCCTGGGTGCCGGCCGGGACGGACGGTCTGTCGTAGGTGTACGCCACCTTGAACTCGCGTACCCCCGCCGGGACCTCGACGGGGACGTACACATAGTCGGGCGAGCCGGTCGGGAGGGTGCCCCGGACGGTCCGCGTCTCCTGGGCACCGCTTGCAGGGGTTGTCGCGCCGCTTGCGAAGGTCACACTTCCCAACGTAAGCGCGGCGGTGGCGCCCGTCACGATCAGTGCACGTCGGTCGAGGCCGTTTCCGTGATCGTCGTCGCACATGCTGCTGCTCCCGGGGTGTCGTGAGTGACGGGGACGGTGCAGAGGTGACCCGTACGACTCTGATAGTCGGCTGTGAACTCCCGGGCAAGGAAAGGGAATCGGCGGGTGACGGGAAACCGGAGCCGGTGCGGGGAGGGCGGAGCGCTCCCCTGGCCAGTGACACCGTGTAACGACCTGACCGGCCGGAACGAATCGGGCGCCCCTCTTTGGCCTGATCACACCGATCGTATGCTCGAAGGATGACGACACCCGCGAGCTCCGGAACCGGCCCGACCGAGAACTCCATGCGTCGCGCCCTCAAACGCGCCCGTGACGGCGTCGCCCTCGACGTGACGGAAGCGGCGGTGCTGCTCCAGGCCCGCGGCGAGGCCCTGGACGACCTCACCGCGTCCGCCGCCCGGGTGCGCGACGCGGGCCTGACGGCGGCCGGCCGCCCCGGTGTGATCACGTACTCGAAGAGCGTCTTCATCCCCCTCACCCGCCTGTGCCGCGACAAGTGCCACTACTGCACCTTCGTCACCGTCCCCGGCAAACTCCGCCGCGCCGGCCACGGCATGTTCATGTCCCCGGACGAGGTCCTCGACATCGCCCGCAAGGGCGCGGCCCTCGGCTGCAAGGAAGCCCTGATCACCCTCGGCGACAAGCCCGAGGACCGCTGGCCGGAAGCACGCGAGTGGCTCGACGCGCACGGCTACGACGACACCATCGCCTACGTCCGCGCCATCTCCATCCGCATCCTGGAGGAGACGGGCCTGCTGCCCCACCTCAACCCCGGCGTGATGACATGGACGGACTTCCAGCGCCTCAAGCCGGTGGCTCCGAGCATGGGCATGATGCTGGAGACGACCGCGACCCGGCTCTGGTCCGAGCCCGGCGCCCCGCACTACGGCTCCCCGGACAAGGAACCCGCCGTACGCCTACGGGTGTTGGAGGACGCGGGCCGCTCCTCCGTCCCCTTCACGTCCGGGATCCTGATCGGCATCGGCGAGACGTACGAGGAGCGCGCGGACTCCCTCTTCGCGCTGCGGAAGGTGTCGAGGGCCTACCACGGCATCCAGGAACTCATCATCCAGAACTTCCGCGCCAAGCCGGACACGGCGATGCGCGGCATGCCGGACGCGGAGTTGGACGAGTTGGTGGCGACGGTCGCGGTGGCCCGCCACATCATGGGCCCGTCGGCCTGCCTCCAGGCACCGCCCAACCTCGTGGACTCCGAGTACAAACGCCTGATCGGCGCGGGCATCGACGACTGGGGCGGGGTGTCCCCTCTCACCATCGACCATGTGAACCCCGAACGCCCTTGGCCGCAGATCGAGTTGCTGCGCGAACAGTCGGCGGAGGCGGGCTTCGAACTCCGCGAACGGCTCTGCGTCTACCCCGAGTTCGTGGGCCGCGGCGAACCCTGGCTGGACCCACGGCTGCTGCCCCACGTACGGGCCCTGGCCGACCCGGAGACGGGACTGGCGCGTGCGGACGCGGTCGTGGAGGGCCACGCCTGGCAGGAACCGGAGGAGGCGTTCGTGTCCTCCGGCCGTACGGATCTGCACGCGTCGATCGACACGCAGGGCCGTACGTCCGATCGCCGGGACGACTTCGACGAGGTCTACGGCGACTGGGCCGCCCTGCGCGAGGCGGCGGCGCCCGGCATGGTGCCCGAGCGCATCGACACGGACGTACGGCAGGCACTGGCGACGGCGGCCGACGACCCCACGAAGCTGACCGACGCGGAGGCCCTCGCCCTGCTGCACGCGGACGGCCCGGCGCTCGACGCGCTGACCCGGATCGCGGACGACGTACGGAAGTCGACGGTCGGTGACGAGGTGACGTACATCGTCACGCGGAACATCAACTTCACCAACGTCTGCTACACGGGCTGCCGCTTCTGCGCCTTCGCGCAACGCCGTACGGACGCGGACGCGTACACGCTGTCGCTGGACCAGGTGGCCGACCGCGCCCAACAGGCCTGGGAAGTAGGGGCGGTCGAGGTCTGCATGCAGGGCGGTATCCACCCCGACCTGCCCGGCACGGCGTACTTCGACATCGCGAAGGCGGTGAAGGAGCGGGTTCCCGGGATGCACGTCCACGCGTTCTCCCCGATGGAGGTGGTGAACGGCGCGACGCGCACCGGCCTTTCGATCCGCGAGTGGCTGACGGCCGCGAAGGAGGCGGGCCTCGACACCATCCCCGGCACGGCGGCGGAGATCCTCGACGACGAGGTCCGCTGGGTCCTCACCAAGGGCAAGCTGCCGACGGCGACCTGGATCGAAGTCGTCACCACGGCACACGAGTTGGGCATCCGGTCGAGCTCGACGATGATGTACGGCCATGTGGACCAGCCCAGGCACTGGCTGGGACATCTGCGGACCCTGGCCTCCGTCCAGCAACGCACGGGCGGTTTCACGGAGTTCGTGACGCTGCCGTTCATCCACACGAACGCTCCGGTGTACTTGGCGGGGATCGCGAGGCCGGGCCCGACGATGAGGGACAACAGGGCGGTAGTGGCGATGGCGAGGTTGTTGCTCCACCCCCACATCCCCAACATCCAGACGAGCTGGGTGAAGCTGGGCTCGGAGGGCGCGGCGGAGATGCTGCGCTCCGGGGCGAACGACCTCGGCGGCACGCTGATGGAGGAGACGATCTCGCGGATGGCGGGTTCGTCGTACGGCTCGTACAAGTCGGTACGCGATCTGGTCGCCGTGGCGGAACTGGCGGGCCGCCCGGCAAGACCGCGCACGACGCTGTACGGCGAAGTGCCGGAGGAGCGCCAGCGGGCGGCGGCGGTGTCGGACGGACACCTGCCGGAGCTGCTGCCGGTGCTGGACTGAGGGGACGGTCGCCCGGATGGGGGCCGGTACGATGATCCGACCCCTGTTCGATAGGGATGTGGGGGCTGTGTAGCTGAGGAGATGCGTGCCGTGCCTGCCTCGAAGGTCTGGGTGACCGGTTTGACGGTGGGAGCGATCGCCGCGGTCACGGTCCTGGCCGTCCAGGCCAACAAGGGGCCGCACCCGAAGGCGGCCGCCGCCCGCCCGAGCGCCTCGGCGTCCGCGCACGCGTCCACGTCCCCCAAGCCGCACGCGACGGCCGCCGCGGTACCCGCCTCCTCCGGCACCGGGCGCCGCATCGTCTACGCGCTCGGCCAGAAACGGGTCTGGCTGGTCGACGCGAGCGACAAGGCGGGCCGCACCTTCCCGGTCTGGCCCGGCACGGTGAGCCCCGACCCCGGCACCTACACGGTGTCCGTCCGCAAGGACGCCACGACGGGCTCCGACGGCGTCCAGATCGAGAACATCGTCTACTTCGCCACCAAGTCCGGTCTCAACATCGCCTTCTCCAACGCGGTCGACGGCTCCTCACCGCCAGCGGCCGCCGGCAAACAGACGGGCGGGGTGCGCATGGGCAAGGCGGACGGGGCGGCGCTGTGGACGTTCGGGACGACGAGCACGAGAGTGATCGTGGTCAAGTAGGCCCAACGAGTGCTGTGCATCAGGGAGTTGCTGGTCGCGGGAACACGTCTGTCGCACGAACCGGCACACGATCTTCACGCCCATATCAATGGGTGCGTATGCCGAAATGCTGCAAACTTCTCCGACGATCACCCATCTGTCAAAGGAACACGCACATATGAACAACACAACGGGGAAGGCGCTGCTCGTCGGCGCAACGGCGGCCTTGGTCTCCTCGCTCGTCGCATCGCCCGCTTCGGCGGCGACGACGACGGTCAACTTCGTAGCGTGCCGTCACAATCCGACCTACTGCATCAATGGTGACAAGACGTACACCAAGGGCACCTCGACGCGGATCGTGGACGCCATCGGCGGGGACAGGGAGACCGGTGTCAAGCGCACCGGGACCTACTACGCGCGCTGGACCTACAAGAAGCCGGGCGGCAAGACCAAGGTCGGCGCCGGCTGGAAGAAGGCCACGGTCAGAAAGATCGACGGCATCTACTCCGCCTACGCAGGCTGGGGCCACGCCGACGGCAAGGGGCTGAAGGTCCCCAAGAACACTGTCGTCTGCGTGCAGTACAAGGGCAACAGCTTCAAGGTGTGCGAGAAGCTCACGTAGTCCCGCGCCCCTTCACGCTGATCCGCATCGGCGGCAGCCGGTGCCGGGCGATTTCCTCGGAGTCGCCCGGCACGCCGCGCCCGCCGCGCACGATGACTTGCGCGGTCCTTTCGCCCCAGGCTCAGCGGCCGGCGAACGCCACGAACTCGGCCCACGAGGCATCCGCGAAGGCGAGTTGAGCGCGTTGCGTGTTCTTGGAGTCGCGTACGTGGACGGTGGCGTGGGCTGGGGCTACGGCGACCTCGACGCAGTCAGGCTCGTCGTTGCCGCTGTAACTGCTCTTGAACCACACCAAGGTTGAGGAGGTCATGTCTCTTCTCCCGGCACTTTCTTGATGAACGCCAGCGACTCCCGGGGCGAGAGAGCCTGCGCTCGGATCATCCCATAGCGCATTTCCAGGATCTGGACCTCCCGAGGAGTGCTGATCACCCGGCTGTGCAACTCGGCCGCCGAGTACCCCAGTGTCTTTCCGTCCCGGAGTTTCAGCACACGGAACGAGCCGCTCACACTCGCGTGGCCCTCCCGGTCCGTGGGCATCACCTGGATCTCCACGTGCCGCAACTTGCCTACCTCCAGTAGGTGTTCAAGCTGTTGCCGCTGCACCATTCTGCCCCCGACCGGTCGTCGCAGGGTCGACTCCTCCTGGACGAAGGTGATCAACGCCCGAGGCGTGCGCTCGAAGACCTCTTTGCGCGCCATACGGGCGGCCACGAGACGTTCGATCTCCTCTTCCGTGTATGCGGGGCGCCGCATCTCGTACAACGCCTGTGCGTACTCCGGTGTTGGGAGCAGACCGTGGATGTGCAGGGCGGTGTAGGCCCCCATTTCCACGGCCTCGTCCTCCAGGTTCTTCAGGTCGCGAACCTTCTTCGGGTAGCGCGCTTGCTCCACGTCCTCCTTCATCGCGGAGATCTTCCCGCCCGCCCCCGACACCTCGTCCGCCTTGTCGAGGAACTCCGGCTTGGCGGCCCGTCGCCCCCGCTCCACCGAGGACACCATCTCCTCGCTGTACCCGATCCTCACCCCGAACTCCGCCTGCGACAGCCCGGCGGCCTCCCGCCACATCTTGATCTGACGGCCGACCGCCTTCAGTACGGCCATGGCCTCTTCGTCGTCCACACCGCCACCTTCCGCACACGAGCCGGACGACCCCGGACCGCACCCGGACAGTCGCGCTCCGTACCGACATGAATGCTGTTCAGGGTAGACAGGAGTGACCACGCTGAGTGATGTGAACGAAGAAATCATCCAAGCCGCGCCCCTGGTAGGGCACTTCACCGTCCTGTTGTCCGCGACCCGGCGGGGAGCCCGCTTGGCCCGTCTCCTCACGGAACGTCAACTCGCCGACTGGGGACTGCCGTCCGAGGCGGCGGAGCACGTCGTCGCCGAACTCGCCGCGAATGCCGTCGTGCACGGGCGCGTGCCGGGCCGCGACTTCAGACTGGCGCTACGGCTCGACGCGCACGGCACGCTCCGTATCGAGGTGACGGACGCTCGGGGCGACCGGGTCCCGCATGTCCCGAACTCGGCCTCGGCGTACGCGGACCGTTGGGGTGTTGATGAGGCACTCGCCCCCTGCAGGACCGTGTGGGCCGAACTCGTGCCGGGTCAGGTGGATCCGTGACCCGGACGAGCGTGTTGATGATGAGGTCTGTCACCAGTTGCTGTTGGGCCACTCGCTTCTTTGCCAGTGTCGTGCTTCCGCCCGATTGAGAAGCGAGCGAGCGGCCCGGAGGGAGCGCGTCCCCGCCTCGCCTGCACGCCGCGTCGGCTCAGCGGCCAACCCCCGGTGGGGACACCCGCAAGAGGCGGGATGAGGAATGGGGGATGGATGGAGACTCCGGGCCGGTCGTCGGCAACTGGCGGCGGTACACCCCTCTGGACTGTGGGGTCATTTCTAACCTGTCATGGGGCCAGTCAGCGGTTAGTCTGACCCACACACCTTCCAGCACCCCCACCCATCCATCCACCCACTCGCGGTTGGCCGCTGAACCGGCCCGGCGTGCAGACGAGACGCGGACGCGCCCCCGCCGCACCGGCCAGCGACACAGCTCAGGCATGGGCCCTCCTGCCCAGGCCACCCGTCCTTCCGGGCCGCTCGCTCGCTTCTCGAACGGGCTGGAGCGGGCCGAGTCAAGGGTGGCCCGCAGGGCCATCGCCGAAGGCGACGCGTAGCGCCCTTTACTCGGGCCGTGGAAGCCCGACACTGGCAAAGAAGCGAGTGGCCCAACGGCACTATCGAAAACGCAGGCCGGTCCAACTCCCCGCATACCGATCCACCCCCTCAACCCACCGTCCCCGTTCGATTACAGTGCTGAACTGACTCGTACGTACGGACGGAGCCCGGAGGAGGTCTTGGTGGGTACGGCAGTCGGGGCCGTCTGGGGCCGGGTCGAGCAGCAGGACTTTCGTAGCCGGGTGCGGGGGACCCTGCTGGGGGCCGCCGTGGGGGACGCGCTCGGCTCGCCCGTCGACCTGTTGGCGATCGACGAGATCCGGGAGGCCTACGGCGCGGAGGGCGTCGTGGATCTCGTCTTCGGGTACGGGCGGCGCGGCGCCGTCACGCATCTCACGCAGCTCACCCTCTTCACCGTCGACGGGCTGATCCGGGCGCAGGTCAGACGGGACACCGGTGCCTGGCATCCGCCCACCGATCTGCACCGGGCCTACCTGCGGTGGGCCGCCACCCAGCACGACTGGGGACCCGACGAGCGTCGTAAGGACGACGGGTGGCTCGCACGCGAGGAGTGGCTCTACGCGCGGCGCGATCCGACTCGGGCCTGTCTGCTGGGATTTGGGGACGAGCGGATGGGGACGCTCGACGCGCCCAAGAATCCCGGTGAGGTCGGGGGCGAGGCGGCGGCCCGTTCCGCGCCCTTCGGGCTGCTCGTCGGGTGGGAGCCGCAGCTTGTGATGCAGCTCGCCGTCGAATGCGCGGCGCAGACTCATGGGCATCCCATCGGGTACCTGGCGGCCGGTGCCTACGCCGTCATCGTGCACGGGCTGGCCCGGGGGGAGAGCCTCGACGCCGCCGTGCAGCGGGCGCTCGCGCTGCTTGCCGCCCGGCCCGGGCATCAGGCCGTCTCCGATGGGCTTCAGCGCGCCCTCGGTGCCGTACGGCAGGGGATGCCCACCTCCGGGCGGGTCGAGGAACTCGTGGGGGACGGGAGCGCGGAGGGGGTGCTCGCCGGGGCCGTGTACTGCGCGCTCGTCGGTGAGGACGTACGGCACGGGATGTGTCTCGCAGTGAATCACGGCGGGCCCTCCGGGGTCGCCGGGGCGCTCACCGGTGGGCTGCTGGGGGCCCTGTACGGCGAGACGGCCCTCCCACCAGCCTGGCTGGCCGAACTGGAGGGCCGTCCCACGCTGCTCGTGCTCGCGGACGACTTCGCCGTGGAGATGACCCAGGGGCCCGCGTTGCACGGGCCCGCCGGGTCCTCTCCGGGCTGGATCGCCCGGTATCCCCGAGGGGCGTGACCCGACGGACTACGACTGGCTGCCCACCACGTCGTCGCCCGCCCCGGCCTGCGCCGGTACCGCGACCGCCGCCGCCTCGCCGTCGTCGTCCCCGCCCCCGTTGATCTTCTCGATCAGCGCGTCCCGTTCCGGGGTGTCCTCGGGCTTCACATAGCCGATGAAGATGTAGAGGACGAGCGACACCGCGAGCGGTATCGACACCTGGTACTGGAGCGGCACCCCGCCGTCGATCTCCCAGTTGATCGGGTAGTTGACCAGCCAGAAGGCGAACAGGCCCGCCGCCCAGCTCGTCAGCGCCGCCGTGGGACCGGACTTGCGGAAGGGGCGCAGCAGGCCCAGCATCATCGGGATCGCGATCGGGCCCATCAGGCCCGCGACCCACTTGATGACGACGGTGATGATGTCCTTGAACGTGGGCGAGTTGATCTGCGTCGCCACCGCCATCGACAGGCCGAGGAAGACGACCGTCGTCACCCGGGCCGCGATCAGCCCCGAACGGTCCGTCCACGCACGGGCCTTGGCCGATACGACCGGTGCAACGTCCCTCGTGAACACGGCCGCGATCGCGTTCGCGTCGGACGAGCACATGGCCATGGTGTGGGAGAAGAAGCCGACCACGACCAGGCCCAACAGGCCGTGCGGCAGCAGCTGTTCGGTCATCAGGCCGTACGAGTCGGAGCCGTCCGGCTTCTGTGCGTGCACCAGGAGCGGCGACATCCACATGGGGAAGAACAGGACCGTCGGCCAGATCAGCCACAGCGCCGACGACAGCCGGGCCGAACGCTCGGCCTCGTGGGGGCTCTTGGTGGCCATGTAGCGCTGGGCCTGGTTGAGCATGCCGCCGTTGTACTCGAAGAGCTTGATGAAGAGGAACGCGAGGAGGAACACCGTGCCGTAGGGGCCGACGAGCGGTTTGCCGTGGCCCTGCAGCGCCGGTTCGTCCCAGGCGCCGAGGAATCCGATGCCCTTGTCGTTCAACTTCAGTACGACGGCCACGAACATGGAGATGCCGGCGAGCAACTGGATGACGAACTGGCCGAGTTCGGTCAGCGCGTCCGCCCACAGGCCGCCGATCGTGCAGTAGACGGCTGTGATCGCGCCGGTGACGAGGATGCCCTGGTTGAGGGACACACCGGTGAAGACGGACAACAGGGTTGCGATCGCCGCCCACTTGGCCGCCACGTCCACGATCTTCAGCAGCATCCCGGACCAGGCGAGCGCCTGTTGGGTGCGCAGGTTGTAGCGGTTCTTCAGGTACTCAAGCGGGGAAGCCACATGGAGCCGGGAGCGCAGCCGGTTGATGCGCGGCGCGAACAGCTTGGAGCCGATGGCGATGCCCAGGGCGATCGGGAACGACCAGGTGATGAAGGAGGTGATGCCGTAGGTGTAGGCGATGCCCGCGTAGCCGGTGAACATGACCGCGCTGTAGCCCGACATGTGGTGCGAGATGCCGGACAGCCACCAGGGCATCTTGCCGCCGGCGGTGAAGAAGTCGCTCACGTTGTCGACACGCTTGTGCGACCACACGCCGATGGCCACCATCACGCCGAAATAGCCGACGAGTACGGCCCAGTCGAGCCCGTTCATATGCGCCCTCCCACGATTGAGCCGGTTCAGCCCGGGGCTCATCGTGGGCGGTCGTGCGTGAGCACGACAAGTAAGCGCACGGTCAAGGGCGAGTAAAATCGTTCGGATTGATGTTCCGTGTTCACCTACATGAACTCATCGCATCAGCTCCCCGGCGTTGACCAGCAACGACTGTCCGGTGATCGCCCGCGCCCGTTCCGACGCCAGGAACACCGCCGCGTCCGCCACATCCCCGTCCGTCGCCAGCTCCGGCAGCGCCATCCGGTCCGACAGCCGCTTCAGCACCTCCGCCTCCGGCACCTTCTCCGTGTGCGCGGTGAACTGCACGTACGCCTCCACCGGCGGCCCCCACATCCACCCCGGCAGCACGGTGTTCACCCGGATCCGGTACGGCCCCAACTCCCTTGCCAGCGAGTACATCGCGCTCGTCAGCGCCCCCTTCGACGCCGCGTACGCCGCCTGCCGCACCTGCGAGGGCGCGGCCACCGCCGACTGCGTCCCGATGAAGACGACCGAGCCGCCGCCCGCCTCCTTCAGCGAGGGCAGGCACGCCCGGGTCATCCGCAGCGTCCCCAGCAGGTTCACGTCGAGCACCGATTGCCAGGTGGCGAAGTCCGCGTCCTCGATCCCGCCGAAGTAGCTGTCCCACGCGGCCACATGGACCACCGCGTCGATCCGCCCGAACCGCTCCCGCGCCACCTCCGCGAGCGCCTCGCACTGCGCCTCGTCCGTGATGTCCGTCGACCGGTACGCCGTGTGCGACCCGTCGGGGTCGATCTCGGCGGCCGACTTGGCGAGATGCGACTCCGTGCGCGCGCCGAGCACGGCGTTGCCTCCGTCCCGTACGACGGCGGCGGCGACCTGGTGGCCGAGTCCGGCCCCGACCCCCGAGACGACGACGGTCTTGCCCGCGAGCAGCGACATCCGATCCCTCCCGGGGTCTGGCGATTTATCTGACGGGGCGTCAGAGTATGGGCGACCGGCGGAGGACGGAAGGGGAGCGACGTGAGCGAGGACACCCGGAGCGACGTGTACGCCGAGCTGGCCGCCGTAGGACCGTACGGAGTCCGGCCGGGCCACGCGCTGATCACCATGGTCGAACCGCATCCCGGCCACGAGTACGCCTACAACCGCTGGTACGAGGACGACCACTACTACGCCGGCGCGATGGCCATGCCCTGGATGTACGCCGGCCGCCGCTGGGTCGCCACCCGCGACCTCCAACTCCTGCGCCACCCCGAGAAGTCGGCGATCGCCCAGCCCGTCACCGCCGGCTGCTACCTCTCCACGTACTGGGTCACCGAGGGCCGTTACGACGACCACATGAAGTGGACCGTCGGCATCAACAAACGGCTGAATCGCGACGGGCGGGTCTACCAGGACCGTACGCACGTCTTCACCGCGTTCCAGGACCACGAGGCGACCGTGTACCGCGACGGCGCGGCCGGGCCGAGGGACTTCCACGCCCTCGACCACCCTTACGCCGGGCTGGTGTTGGAGGTCGTCGACAGCGAATCGGCCGAGCAGCGCGCCGAGTTGCTGGAGTGGCTCCGCTCCCGGCACCTCCCCAAGCGGCTCGCGGGCTCCCCGGCCGCGATGGTGACCGTGTTCCGTCCCACCCCGCTGCCGGGCGACCGCATGACCTACGTCAAGCAGGTCGAGGGGGTCGACACCCGGCTGACGCTGCTGTGGTTCCTGGAGGCGGATCCGCGGGACTGCTGGGAGGAGTACTTCACGGGACTGGACACGGCCGTGGCCGAATCGGGCCTGGGGACGGTCGAGTTGGTGGCGCCGTTCATCCCCACGGTGCCGGGCACGGACAGGTATGTGGACCGGCTTCGGTGATCTCTTCGACGCCCGTCACTTTCAGCCCGTTGGGGGTCCCCCCTCTGGGGGAGTTTGCGGACGAGGCCGTTCAGGCCGATGAACGCTCACTTCAACTCGTCCGGACACGGAGTGCCTCGCGGCAACTGGTAGGGCGCCGCCAGCCTGTACGTCCCCGCCTTCGGCGCCAGCAGCATCGTCCACTTGTCGCCCTTGGAGTCCTCCTCGGTCTCCATCAGGCAGCCGTTGAGGTTGTCGTACGTCTTCGGGGTGCCCTCGGCGCGATGCTTCGACGCGTCGGTCTCCTGCGGCGGCTTGAGGCTCTTGCCCTTCGCGTCGACGACGCTCAGCCACGGCGAGTACGGGATCCGGATCAGGATCCGGCCCTTCTTCTTCACCTCGATGGTCAGCTCGCCCTGCTCGGCCCGGTCGACGACCGCGTTCGGCTCGGCTAGCGGTGTCGGGTCGGTGACCTGGAACAGCTGCCAGTTCGTGTCGCCCCAGACCTGCTTCAGATACGGCATCCCGCGCTGGACCAGGTCCCGTTCGCGCTCGCCGCCGTCGCCGTCCAGCTTGTCCTTCGGCAGGACGACGTAGTGGACGGCCCAGCGCTGGAGCCACTCGTGGTAGTTCGCCGAGTTGAGGGTGTCGTCGTAGAAGAGGGGGTTGCGCTCCATGTCGGCCTGGCGGTTCCAGCCGCGGGCCAGGTTGACGTAGGGCGCGAGCGCGGAGGCCTCGATGTGGGAGGCGGCCGGGACGACCTCGACCCGGCCGCGCTCGGCGCCGACCTCCTGGAGTTCGTTGACCAGCGGGGCGAGTTCGTGCGACCAGGACGCGGCGGGCGCGGTGTTGACGACGTCGTCGACCGACTTGAAGCCGATCCAGCCGGTGAAGCCGATGAAGGCCAGCACGATCGTGTACCACTTGCGCGAGCGGGGCGTCACGAACGGCAGCGCGGCGATCAGGGCCACGCCGGCGAACAGCATCGCCAGCCGGCTGATGTTCGAGCCGATCTGCGAACTGACCAGCCAGACCAGGATGACCCCGATGCTGTACACGGCCGCCGTGATCCGTACGGTGATCCACTCGCGCGGCACCAGGAAGTAGACGAGGACCCCGGACGCCAGCGGAAGGATCATCGAGCCGAACAGCATCGGCTGGGTGCCGGAGAACGGGAACAGCCAGGCGGACACGGCCACCACGGCCGCGGGCGCGAGGCCGAGCGCCCAGGCGCCGGGCCGCCGCTTCTGCAGGAACAGGGCCACGGCGACCAGGCCCACGAACAGTCCGGCCACCGGCGAGGACATCGTCGCGAGCGCGGCCAGCGGGGCCGCGCACAGGGCCTTCGCCCAGCGTTTGTAGCGCCAGCGGTAGGGCCAGCAGAAGACGACGGCCACGGCGCCGAGCCCGAACACCATGCCCAGGCCGTACGTCACCCGGCCCGAGGCCGCGTTGCACAGCAGCGCGAAGACACCCGCGAGCGAGGCCCACAGCGGGTTCTTGACGGAGCGGCTGCGGATCAGGATCAGGGTGAGCAGGCCCGCCGAGATCGTCCCGGCGATCATCATCGTCGTACGGACACCGAGGACCGACATCAGATACGGCGAGACCACGCTGTACGACACCGGGTGCATGCCGCCGTACCAGGCGAGGTTGTACGCCGAGTCCGGGTGCCGGCCGACGAACTCCGCCCAGGCGTCCTGCGCCGCCAGATCGCCGCCACTGTTCGCGAACGTGAAGAACCAGACGATGTGCAGGACCCCGGAGAGCAGCGTGAAGCCGATCACCGGGTGGCGGAGGAAGGGTGCGCGGAGGCGGTCGACCAGACCCGCCCAGCGGGTGCTACCGCCAGGTGTCGCTTCGTGGTCCGTGTGCTGCGCGGGCAGGTGTATTCGCGGGCCGGCTACCGGGCCCGGATCGGCATCGTCGGCGCGTGTCGGCTCCGCTGTGGCCACCTGAAGGCACTCCCCGTGTCCCGTCTTCTGTTCCCGGCCGCGTCCCGTCCCGTTCCCGGCCTGTTCGACGCCGCGTCCCCTCGACCGGCGACGTGCCCCGATTCGCGACGCTAGCACGCACCCCGCCGACGGGCTCCCGTGCGGGTGGCCGACCGGCGGGGTGCGGTGACGTACGGCGCCTCGTGGGTCAGCCGAGACGCTTCAGCTTCGCGGTCAGGGCCGGTTCCGCGAGATCCTTCTGCAGGGCGACCGGCACCTTGACCGCGCCGCCCGAACCGTCGCCCACGGTGAGGGTGCCCACCTTGGTGCCGGCCTTCGCGGTGTGCGGTACGGCGTCGGAGGCGAAGGACAGCTTCACCTTCAGGCCGGCCCAGCCGACCGCGGCGACGTCCTTGGTGACGACGACCGGCGTGTGACCGCCCAGCTGGTCGTCCACGTACCCGACGACGTCACCCTTCTTCAGGATCTTCGCCGACTTCATCGCGTCCTGCGCCGCGAGCATCGCCGTCTTGCTGACCGCGTTGACCGTGTCGATGATCGGCGCGGTGTGCTGGCCGAGGATCGCGCCGACGACGACGGCCGTCTCGCCGCCGACCTCCTTGGTGGCGGCGAACAGCAGGTTGCCGCCGGCCGCGGTGGTGGTGCCGGTCTTGATGCCGAGCGAGTTGTTGTACGGCACCAGGCGGTTGTAGTTGGTCCACTTCTTGCCGGACGGGTCGACCCAGCTCGGCAGCTTGGTGATGTCCATCAGCGCCTGGATCCCGACCAGTTGATTGCCCAGCTTCACCTGGTCCTCGGCGGTGGAGACGGTGGTCTCCTTCAGCCCGGACGCGTCGGTGTACGTCGTGTTCGTCATCCCGAGCGACTTCGCGGTGTCGTTCATCTTCTTGATGAACGCCGCCTCGGAGCCAGCGTCCCAACGGGCCAGCAGTCGCGCGATGTTGTTCGCCGACGGGATCATGATGGCCGACAGCGCCTGCTTCTCGGTGAGGACGTCGCCCGCCTTGACGGTGTTGAGCGTGGATTCGCCGTCCTTGTCGTAACCGCCCTCCTTCTCGGCGGTCGCGTCCACGGTGATCTTCTCGCCCTCCGCACCCGCCTTCAGCGGATGGTCCTTGAGGACGATGTACGCAGTCATCGCCTTGGCCACGGACCCGATCGCGACCGGCGTCTGCTTGCCGAAGCTGCCCATCGTGCCGATGCCGTTGACGTCCATCCAGCCCTGGCCCTCGCTCGGCCACGGGAGGTTCGCCTTGCTGCCGTCGAAGGTGTACGAGTCCTCGGCGGTGAGCGTGAGGGACGGCGTCGGCAGCGGTCGCAGAGCCTGCACTACTGCAAACACGATCGCCAGCAGGACGACCAGCGGGGTCCAGATCTTGACCCTGCGGATCGCGGTGCGGACCGGGGTCTCCGGCGGCGGCGGGGTGTTGGTCAACTCGGCGAGGAGATCCAGCGGGGGCTTCGGGGGAAGCGGCTGCTGGGTCGTGCGCTCGGGGCCGACCTGGGCGGTGTCCCTGCGGGGTGTGCGGGGCGTGCGGGGTTCGTCGAGGGGCTTCAGCGCGACGAACTTGCTGGTGCGCTCGGCGGGGGCCTCGGGGGCCTTCGGGGCGGGCGGTGCCTTGAGGGTGGTCGTCGGCTGGTCCACCGCGGGCTTGGGCGGCCGTACGGCCTTGAAGACGGCGGTGGGCTGATCGACCGCCTCGGCTACGCCGTCGCCCGGCTCCGTTTTCCCACCCGCACCACCCGTGCGGGTTGCGTTGTCGGCTGCGGGTGGAGCCTGTGGGGCGGGGGCGCCGTCGGCGGCTTCCGGTTCGGGGTCGGGATCGGGTTCGGGGGTGGGGTCGGAGCCGGAGCCGGGGCCGGGCGTTTCGGAGGCCGGGGCGGCGTCTTCCGGCTCGTCTGCCGCGTCTTCGGGTGAGTCGGGTGAGTCGGGTGAGTCGGGTGAGTCGGGTGAGTCGGGTGAGTCGGGCGCGGTGTCTGACGGTTCGGCTGCGGAGGCGCTGGGCGCCGCGTCTTCCGGCTCGTTTTCGGAGGCGCGGGGTGCGGTGTCTTCGGGTTCGGGTGTGGAGGGGCGGGGTGCCGCGTCTTCCGGTTCGGCCGCGGACGCGCTGGGTGCCGCGTCTTCCGGTTCGTCTTCGGGGGCCCCGGGTGCGGTGTCCTCCGGTTCGGCTGCGGACGCGCCCGGCGCGGTGTCCTCCGGCTCGTCCTCGGACGTCCCGGGCACGGCGTCCTGTGGTTCCGCGTCCGCGTCCCCGGCGGCCTCCGACGTCTCGGCCGCGTCGCGAACCGCGTCCTCGCGGGCGCCGGTGTCCTCCGGGCGGGCGTCCGTGATCTCGTCGGCCACGGACTCGGCCTCGGCCTCGCCGGCTTCCGCGGTCTCGGGAACCGCGTCCTGTGGGCCGTCCTCGGTCTCGGCGTCGGCCGCCTCGGCCGCCACGGCGCTCACGGAGCCCTCCTCGGTCTCCGTAGCGGCCTCAGCGGCCTCGGGGCTGCCCTTGGCAGTGCGGGTCGCCACGACCACGGTCTCCGCGCTCTCGGCGGACTGCGCCGCGCCCTCGGCCGTAGAAGCCTCGCCCGCGTCGTCGGCACTCGCGGGTTCCTCCGCGGCCGAACCGTCCGGCTCGTCGGCTCCCGACACCCAAGCCGCCACAGCCGCCCGCAGCCGGGCATCGCCCGCGGGGCCGCCCTTGGCGGAAGGGTTCTGCGGATCGACGGCTCCGGCGGCTTCGGCAGCTTCAGCGTCCTCACCACCCGCCGAGACCTCGGCGGCCTCGGAGCCTTCGCCGTCCTCGGCGGACTCGACGCCCTTGGGACTCTCGCCACTCACGGCGGACTCGGAACCGTCGGCGGACTCGCCACCCCCGGCCGACTCGGAACCGTCGGAGCCACCGGCTCCGCCCGCGTCGGCCGCCCCACGGGACCCGCCGGCCTTACCCGACCCACCAGCCCCACCGGCCGCACCCGACGACCCGCCGGCATCACCAGCCCCGTCGGTGCCGCCCCCCTCCCCGTCCTCCGCCGTCTCCGGCCGCAGTTCACGGATCGAGAAGATCTTCGTCGCGGTGTCCACACCCCCGCGCTGCGACGACGTCGACGTGGCCTCGCGGGCCACCGCCAGGCGCGGGTCGCGTTCGGACCTCGCCTCGGGAACCGGACTCGCGCTCCCCGGCGTCGGTTCTGCCGACGACTCGCGCTGCTTCGACCTGTCGGGGGACTCGCCCGCCACCGATGCCTCCTCCATGAGCCGCACGCCCACCGTGCGTCAACCGAACCGACCGAGATAGCCGAGACAGCTACAAAAACAGCTGAAAACAGCCGGTAAATCTCCTACCCGCAGCCCGGACAACGCATCAAACACCGTTGTCCGAACGATGTACCAGTGTCCTGTGTGCGGGCTTAACCCCTGCGGTAGACGAGAACGACATACCTACCGGTTCCACTACGAAGCGGTCACGCACCCTCGACAGACAGATGTGAGAGGGGTCACCCTGTCATTCATCCACGCGGGGAGGCATGGATGGGCAGGAGCCGCAGAACACTTCCGGAAGAGCTTCTGCTGCTGGCATTGGACCCGGCCACGGGTACCACTGCGCAGCCGCAGTCGCTCGACCTCGGCCTGGCCGGAGCACAGCTAGTGGAGCTGGCGCTGGCCGGACGGATAGCCCCAGACGGGGATCGTATCGCCGTGGTAGTCCCACGGCCGACTGGAGATCCAACTTTGGACTGCGCGTTGGAGTTGCTGCGAAGGCGTGGCGCTCCCGTGCGTGCAGTGAACTGGATTGGCGGGCCCCGACTGGGACTTCGCCAGACCTACCTCTCGCATCTGGAGCGGTGCGGCATGGTGCATGCCGTGGCGGGACAGATGTGCGGGGTGTTGCCCACGACTCGCTATCAGGCGACGGACAACGAGATCAGCCGTGAGATCAGGGCGCGACTCGATTCCGCGATCCGCACCGGCGTACCGCCGGACCCGCGGACCGCCGCGCTCGCCGCACTGGCGCACGCGGTGGGTCTGGGCAAGCACCTGTATCCGGGTAATGAGGGACGTTCGTCCCGCTCCCGGCTGCGGGACCTGATCAGGCACGACCCCATGGGCGGACTCGTGGCGCACGCCGTGATGGACGTCCAGAACGGTGTGGCCGCACAGCCACGCCGCAGCCCGGCCCCGGCCGGCCGTCAGGCCGCGCCCGGATCAAGGCCACCGGAACCGGCTCGTGGTGTTCCGATGCAGCCGCACCGCGGCACCATGGCGCGCGCCGTGGCTCACTGAGCCGCAGTTCCACGGCACACGCCCGCATCAGTCACGACAGGACCGCACGACCGCAGTACACGCACCACTCAGTACCGCAATACCGCAGTACCGCCGCACCGCCAGTCCCCAAGACCCGGTTCGGGAGCCGCTGGTCCGAGCGGGGTGGAGTAGACGTAACGTCACTCCACCCCGCTCGGCCGCATCTACGGACACCGTGGCCGACCGGAACCTGGCTCGTACCTGCCGCATATCCACCGTTTCCCAGCGGTAGAAACCACCTTGGTGGCAGTCTGCTCAACAGCAGATACGCAAAGTGGCAAGCAGTGAGCAGCAAGTAGCGGCAAGTAGCGGCAAGTAGCAGTAAGCAGTGGCAAGCAGAGGCATGCAGCCGGAGGTGCACGTTCCCGTGGCGTCAAGTGTCAATCCCACCGTCAGGCGACGCCGGTTGGGCCAGGAGTTGCGTCGGCTCCGCGAGCTCAAGGGCATGACGGCCGAAGAGGTCGCCGAGCGGCTGCTGGTGTCGCAGTCGAAGATCAGCCGGCTGGAGAACGGCCGGCGCAGCATCAGCCAGCGCGACGTCCGCGATCTGTGCGGGGTCTACGAGGTCGAGGACGTCCGGATCGTCGACTCGCTGATGCAGATGGCCAAGGACTCGCGCCAGCAGGGCTGGTGGCACTCCTTCGGCGACATCCCGTACAGCGTCTACATCGGCCTGGAGACGGACGCGGCCTCGCTGCGGGCCTACGAACCCCAGATCATCCCGGGCCTGTTGCAGACCCGGCCCTACGCCGAGGCGCTCATCCGGGGCGCGTTGCCCGAGACCTCGCCGAGCGACATCCAGAAGCGCGTCGAGGTGCGGCTGCGCCGGCAGGAACGTGTCTCCGCCGCGGAATCCCCGCTGCGCCTGTGGACGGTGCTGGACGAGGCGGCGCTGCGCCGGGTCGTCGGGGGCCGTCAGGTGATGCGCGAGCAGCTGGAGAACCTCGCCGAGATGTCCCAACTCCCGCACGTCACCGTGCAGGTGCTGCCGTACGAGGTGGGCGCGCACCCCGGCCTCAACGGGCAGTACGCGATCCTGGAGTTCCCCGACGCGGCGGACTCCAGCGTCGTGTACATCGAGGGCGTCACCAGCGACCTGTACCTGGAGAAGGCGGCCGACGTGCAGAAGTACAGCGTCATGTACGAGCACCTGCGCGCCCAGGCCCTGAACGTGGATCAGTCGCATCAGTTCATCGCGGACATCGCGAAGGAGTACGCCCGCTGAGTGGCCTGTCCGGCGGAAGGGGCCGCACTGTACACCTTCCGCCAGCCAGGATGGAAGCACCAGGGGAATATGCCACCCGGTCGAGTGAATGGCCGCTTCGCCTACCGATGTTGGCGAGTAGCGTCGATCACGCCATCGAGCAACAGGCGTTGGCGCAAACCGTGTTGTACGTCCGGAGTGTTCGTGGCCGGACGGGACGCGCGGGGACAGCGACTCATCAACTGGCGTAACCGGAGCAAAAATGGCAATTCAGCAAGGCGCCAACGACAACTGGATCAAGTCCTCGTACTCGGCCGGAAACGGCGCGTGTGTCGAGGTCAAGTCCCCAGCTCTCGCGGCGTTGGCCGTACGGGACTCCAAGACCCTCGACGGCCCCACACTTGCGTTCCCCGTCGACGCGTGGAACGCCTTCGTGGCCGAGGTCGGCAGGGGGACTGTCGGCCTCGCGTGACGAATGATCACTCCAATTTCATAGGTACACCGAAAGAGCCCTCTCGACTGGCCCGCCGTCCCGGCCGAGGGGGCTCGGCCACGCCCACGCGGCGCCGCCCATCACACCCAGGGCGCCGCCCACCGGGCCGACAAGGCGACGGCCGCCGGGCTCGCGCCACGCCCAACGGCCGCCAGTTCTACGGCTACTGAGCCCGCGCCGCACCCAACGGGCCCGCGCCGCACCTGTCGGGCCTGGGCCGCGACTGTCGGCCCTGTGCCGCGCTGGTGGGCCCATTCTCACGGCTGCCGGGCCGTTTCTGCGGCTGCCGGAGCCATGCCCCTCCCACGGCGATCGAGCCCGACCCGCGGCTACAGGGACCGGGCCCGATCTACGGCTACTGAGCCCCGGCCGCGGTCAACAGGCGCCGGTTCCACGGCTACCGAGCCCCGTGCCACGGTCAACGGCCGCCGGTTTCACGGCTACCGAGCCCCGTGCCACGGTCAACGGCCGCCGGTTTCACGGCTACCGAGCCCCGTGCCACGGTCAACGGCCCCCGGTTTCACGGCTACCGAGCCCCCGCCACAGCCAACGGCCCCCGGCCCTACCGCTGTTGATCCCCCGTCACGCCCACTGAACCAGGATCCCGCTCCACCGGAAACGCCACATCGCACACCGCGTCCCCCGGCCCCGCGGCCGCCCAGTCCGCGAAGTACACCTCTCGGCACGGACCGGCGTACCGCAGCCCCTCCGCGGTCACCCACTGCTCCACCGCCTCGAACGCGGCGAGGATCTGCGGATGTGCCACCTGCGCCTTGGTGATGCGGGTGTACGCCAGCCGCCGGGCCGGTTCGACGCGGACCGCGGTCTGCCGGGTCCGGCCCTGCCGCGCGACCCACGCCCGCGCCGCCGCCTCGTCCGCGACCGGCACGCAGGACTCGGCCGGCCCGTCGCTCTCCGTCGACACCTCGGAGTGGTAGGCGACGAACGGCGCACCGCTCACGCCCCCGCACTCCTCGGCCGCCGCCTCCAGGCGCCCGAGCGAGGCCCCGATCCAGGCCGGCAACTCGTCCGCGAGGATGTGCCGGGTCTCGGTGATCAGCACCTGTTCCGGTACCTCGACCGTCTCGACCATGAACTTTCCGTACATCTCGGAGCTCCTCCCCGAAAGGCGTGCACGGAGGTACTCGGCGAGCGCGCGCTGCCCGGCGATCCGGGTCTCGACGTCAGTCCAGTACGCGGCGAGGAGTCCGGCCGCGTCCACCCCGTCCGCCTCGACCAGCGCGGCGATCCGGGCCAGCGGCATGTCCAACTGCCGTAGCAGCGCCACGAGTCGGGCCCGCTCGACCTGGCCGGCGCGGTAGTAGCGGTAGCCGCTGACCGCGTCGACGCGTGCCGGTGACAGCAGCCCGAGGCGGTCGTACAGCCGCAGCGCTTTGGCCGAAAGCCGCGCCCGGGCCGCGAACGCCCCGATGGTCAGCAGTTCGTCGTCCACCTCAACCATCCTCCGTCACCGGGCGGAATCCGTCCGCCCGGCGACAAGGACGCTCGGCCTTGCCCCAGGGGCAAGGTCAACACCTTCCTAGGCGAGGGAACCCTCCACCGCCGCCACGACCTCCGCCGACTCCGGCTCGGTCTGCGGGGAGAAGCGGGCGACGACCGTGCCGTCGCGGCCGATGAGGAACTTCTCGAAGTTCCAGCGGATGTCGCCGGTGTGGCCCTCCGCGTCCGCGAAGCCGACGAGGCGGTCGTACAGCTCGTGCCGGCCGTCGCCGTTCACCTCGACCTTCTCGGTCAGCGGGAAGGTCACGCCGTAGGTGGCGGAGCAGAACTCGGCGATCTCCTCGGCGCTGCCGGGCTCCTGCCCGAGGAACTGGTTGCAGGGCACGCCCAGCACGGTGAAGCCCTGTGCCGCGTACCGCTCCTGGAGCCGCTCAAGGCCCGTGTACTGGGGGGTCAGCCCGCACTTGGAGGCCACGTTCACCACGAGGACGGCCTGGCCGGCGTACTGCGAGAGGTCCGCCGAGCCGCCCTTGAGCGACCCGATCTCGACGGCGAGGGGACCCGTGTTCTCTGTAGTCGTCATAACCGGATGCTAACTCCGGTAAATGTCGTTCTCGCGGGCGGCCCATGCGCCTCCGGACTCAGGCACCGGCGGCAGCCTCCACCACGACCTCCCCGGCCGCCGTCCGCGAATACAGCACCGAGCGCCCCGCCCGCCGCCGCTCCACCAGCCCCGCGTCCCGCAGCACCTTCAGATGCCGGCCCACCGAGCCGAGCCCCTGCCCGGTCACGGCGGTCAGCTGGCTGGTGCTCATCGGCGAGCCGAGCAGCACCAGCACTTCCGCCCGCGAGGCGCCCAGCAGCGTCCCCAGACTCTCGGGCACCGCCCGCCCGCCGGGGTCGGCGAGGACGCCCGAGCACGGGTAGATCATCGCGTACCGGTCCGGTTCCTCCCAGGACACCCACCCGGCCCCGGGCGTGACCGGCATGAAGAGCAGCTCCGCGCCGGAGATCTCGCGCGGTGGATACTCGTGCAGATTGACCTGGAGCCGGTTCTCGCCGAGCCACCGGGTCCGGCCCGGCCGCAGCGCGTCCAGCACGGCCGCCCAGCCGCCCTGGCTCACCTGTGCGGTCCGCGCGACCACATCGGCCTCCAGGACGCGCCGCCGCCGCTCCCAGGACGGCCGTACGGTCTCCTCCCACACGTACTCCAGGAGCCGGGCCGCCCGCTCGGGCAGGTCGTCGCGCTCCAGGGCGGCGGGGAGCGGTCCGGCGAGGGAGACCATGAGGTTCGCGCGCGCGGCGGCCGGCGGGGCCGTACGCACGCGTGCGACGGTCTCCTCGAACGACTCCCGGTCCGTTTGGGTCGGGCAGACGAAGTCGGCGATCCAGGACCGCCCGAGCGCCGCCCGCACCAGCGCCCCGGTGACCGGATCGGCCGCCAACTGCCGCCGGTAGCCCGGGAGATGGTCCCGCAGCCACTCCTGCTCACCGGGGTGCGCGCCCACCCCGGCGTGCAGCAGTTTCAGCGAGGCGAAGGTCTCGGCGAACGACGACAGCACGAACCGGCTCCGGGCGAGGGTGTCGGCGTTGAGCTGCCACCACCCCATCCGCACCCCCGCTGTTTCGCGTCCGCGCGAAAGAATACGACCCGCGCCCGCACCCCCGCAGACTCCGCGCATGCGCAGCTACCGCGAGCTCTTCCGCACCCCCGAATACACCCCGTTCTTCCTCTCCTTCGCCACCCAGAACGCGGCCCTGACCATCAGCGGTCTCTCCCTCGCCACCCTCGTCTACCGGGCCACGGACTCGCCCCTGCTGTCGGCGGTCAGCATGTTCGGGCCGCAGCTCGCCCAGATGATCGGGGCGACCTTCTTCCTCTCCGGCGCCGACCGGCTGCCCCCGCGGGCCACACTGACCGGCATCAACACCGCCTTCGCCGGCTGTACGGCACTCCTGGCGCTGCCCGGTCTACCGATCGGCGCGGTCTTCGCCGTCGTGTTCCTGCAGGGCCTGATCGCCTCGCTGGGCGGGGGAGTGAGCGGGGGCCTGCTGAACGAGATTCTGCCCAAGAAGGGCTTCGTACTGGGGCGTTCGGTGTTCAACATGGCCTCCGGTCTGATGCAGGTCACCGGCTTCGCGACGGGCGGCGCCCTGCTGGCGCTCCTGTCCCCGCGCGCCTGCCTGCTCCTGTCGGCGGGCCTGTACGTCACCACGGCCCTGCTGCTGCGCCTGGGCCTGAGCGCCCGCCCGCCACGCACCGCGGGCCGCCCGTCGGTCGCCGCCACCTGGCGCACGAACGCCCTCCTGTGGTCCGCACGCCCCCGCCGCCTGGCCTTCCTCGGCATGTGGGTCCCCAACGGCCTGATCGTCGGCTGCGAATCCCTCTACGTCCCCTACGACTCCGGGTCCGCGGGCACGCTGTTCGCGAGCGCGGCGCTGGGCATGTTCGTCGGCGACCTGACCCTGGGCCGCTTCGTACCGCCCGCCCTGCGCCGCCGCCTGGACATCCCGCTGCGTCTCCTGCTGGCCGCGCCGTACCTGTTCTTCGCGCTGCGGCCGGGCCTGCCGTGGGCGGCGATCGCCGTGTGCGTCGGCTCCGTCGGCTACGGCGCGAGCCTCGTCCTCCAGGAACGCCTGATGGAGCTGACGCCCGACGAACTCGCGGGCCACGCCCTCGGGTTGCGCTCCGCCGGCATGCTCACCATGCAGGGCGTCGGCGCGGCCCTCGCCGGCACGGCGGCCCAACTGACCTCTCCGGCAACGGCGATGACCCTGATGGCGACCGCATCGGCAGCGGTGACAGGGGTGTTGGCGGTAGGCGCCCGGCAGGACCGACTGCTGACGGTCTCCGCCGGTGCGTCCTGATCGACACCGCCCGGGTGATCCGTACGATCCCGCACGATCCGTACTTTTCCGTGACCACAGGCATCCTTGACAGCGTCCGTACTGTTTCGCGACGTTTGAGACCTGCCGAACTCTTCGTGTCTCGTCGTACCGTGGAACGAGTAGGCAAGGGCGCGGACGACGCGTCGTGGGGGAAATGTGGGGGGACGGTCGCCCATGCGATCCATGCGATCCAATGGCAAGGCGGACATCACGATCCACAGACCGGAGGAGTTGAGCACCTCGCTCCGCCAGGCCTGGCACAAGGCGATGGACGAGTCGCCGGACTACGCGAACCCTTTCCTGGCACCGGAGTTCGCGGACGGCGTCGGCCGTCACCGCGGCAGTGCGCAGGTGGCGGTTCTGCACGAGGGCGGGGAGCCGGTCGGCTTCTTCCCGTACGAGCGCAACCCGGTCGGCGTCGGCCGGGCCATCGGCCTCGGCCTCTCCGACTGCCAGGCCCTGGTGCACCGGCCCGGTGTCACCTGGGACGTCCAGCAACTCCTGCGCGCCTGCGGCCTGTCGGTCTTCGAGTTCGACCATCTGGTCGAGGAACAGCAGCCGTTCGGCCGCCATGTCACCGGCACCTTCGCCTCCCCGGTGATCGACCTCAAGGACGGCGACGGCGAGGTCCCCTACGCCGAGTGGCTGCGCGGCGCGTACCCGGGCATCGCCAAGACGACGCTGAAGAAGGAACGCCGGCTCGGCCGCGACCTCGGCGAGATGCGCTTCGTCTACGACGACCGGAACCCCGAGGTCCTGCACACGCTGATGCGGTGGAAGTCCGCCCAGTACCGCAGAACCGGCCGCATGGACCGCTTCGCCCGCCCGTGGATCGTAGACCTCGTGGACCATCTCTTCCGGGTCCGAGAGGAACACTTCACCGGGATCCTGTCCGTCCTCTACGCCGGTGACCGCCCGGTCGCGGCCCACTTCGGACCGACGTCCCGCACGCTGTTCGCGGCCTGGTTCACGGCGTACGACCCCGAACTCCGTTACTACTCCCCGGGGTTGATCATGCACCTCAGGATGGCCGAGGAGGCGGGCCGGCACGGCGTGCGCCTCATGGACCTGGGGCGCGGCGACAAGGAGTGGAAGGACTGGCTCAAGACCCGTGAACTGCGCGTGGGGGAAGGTTTCGCCACCCGCCCCCACCCGGTCGCGACGGCCCACCGCCTGTGGCGCCGCCCGGTCCGCGGCCTGCGCAACACGGTCCTGGCCCACCAGTCCCTGCGCGACCCGGCCGACCGCCTCCTCAAGACGGTGGGCGCGCTGCGCACGTCGGGCCGGGCGGCGCTCAGGAAGTGACGACGCGGCGCCACCGACTCCGACTCCGGAAGGGGCCCTGGACCATCGACGTCCAGGGCCCTTTTTTCGTGCTCCTCGTCAGCCCCGTCACCCGCACGACAGGCGGCCGTGGTAGACAACGCCGATGATGGTCGGGGCTGTTGACGGGTACCCGGCCCGCGGGCGACCGCGCGACAACAGGAAGGGGCAACCCGTGCTTCTGAAGACCTTCCGCTGGTCGTTCGCGGTCACCGCGATCGGCCTGGCCCTCGGAGTCTGGTACGGCGGCTGGACGGCGTTCGGCGTCATCGCGATCCTGGCCGTCCTGGAGATCTCGCTGTCCTTCGACAACGCGGTGGTCAACGCCGGGATCCTGAAGAAGATGTCCGCCTTCTGGCAGAAGATCTTCCTCACGGTGGGCGTCCTGATCGCGGTGTTCGGCATGCGCCTGGCGTTCCCGGTGGTCATCGTCGCCGTCACCGCGAAGAAGAACCCGATCGACGCGGTGAACCTCGCCCTGACCGACAAGGACCGCTACGAACAACTGGTCACCGACGCCCACCCGGCGATCGCGGCCTTCGGCGGCATGTTCCTCCTGATGATCTTCCTCGACTTCATCTTCGAGGACCGCGACATCAAGTGGCTGGGCTGGCTGGAACGCCCCCTCGCCAGGCTCGGCAAGGTCGACATGCTCTCGGTCTGCCTAGCCCTGATCGTCCTCCTGATCACATCCTTCACCTTCGCGACCCACGCCCACCAGCACGGCGGCGCCCACGCGGACAAGGCCCAGACGGTCCTCGTCTCCGGCATCGCGGGCCTGATCACGTACATGATCGTCGGCGGCCTCTCCGGCTTCTTCGAGAACCGCCTGGAGGCGGAGGAGGAAGCCGAGGCGGAGGAACGCGAACGCGAGGGCGGACGCCCGGCGGTCGTACTGGCGGGCCAGGCCGCGTTCTTCATGTTCCTGTACCTCGAAGTCCTGGACGCCTCCTTCTCCTTCGACGGCGTGATCGGCGCCTTCGCCATCACCAACGACATCGTCCTGATGGCACTGGGCCTGGGCATCGGCGCGATGTACGTCCGCTCGCTGACGGTGTACCTGGTCCGCCAGGGCACCCTCGACGACTACGTCTACCTGGAGCACGGCGCCCACTACGCGATCGGCGCCCTCGCCGTGATCCTCATGGTCACCATCCAGTACCAGATCAACGAGGTCATCACCGGCCTGGTCGGCGTCCTCCTGATCGGCTGGTCCTTCTGGTCGTCGGTGCGACGGAACAACGCGCTCGCGGGGGCGGGGGAGGGAGACGGGGTGGCGGCCGAGGAGGCGGATGCGGCGAGGGTGCCGTAGCGCGGGAAAAAGGCGACGGCACTGTTCACGTACGGCCGAGTACTCGGCGGCAACGACCAGCCGGCCCACGCCGTCGAACCCCATGGATCAGATCTGGCCGAGGTCGATCTCCATCGGGAAGGGGGCTGCCACCTTGAGGGTCCCCATGAACACCTCTCCCTCCCGGTAGGTTTTCGTCGCGGGGTCGAGAACGTAGGTGTACACGAGGGGAACGCCTGTCGCGGCCTGCTCGATCCGCCAGTAGAAGCCGATGCCCGCCTTGGCGTACTGGTCGACCTTCACGATCCGGTCGGTGGTCTCCGAGCCCGGCGACACCACCTCCGCGACCAGCAGGACGTGCTCAGGGCGGGTTGGGGTGATGTCGATCGTGTCAGCGCGGTACACGACGACGTCCGGGCGGCGATTGGTGAGCGGGACGTCCTGAAGCCGGACGTCGAAGTCCGTGTCGGCGTTCCACTCCGGGCCCGAGGCGGCGTCCAGGGTGTTCGCCAGAATCCGGGCCAGCCGATTGTGCCGCTTGGACGCACTCGGGCTCACGACGACCATCCCGTCCACGATCTCGATCCCGGCGCACTGCTCCTCGGACCAGGACTCGTACTCCTCCGCCGTGATCTGCTCATGCATCCACGCCGGGGCCGTCATCTCGGCCGTCATGAAGCACCTCCCGGACGTTGTGCGACGGGCCCGATCCCGCTGCGTTCAGCGTACTGTCCGCCGTCCGTCCGGCACGCGTGTCCCGCGCGCACCCACTGACAGCCGCCCGATCAGCGAGCCCACGGCAAGAGTTGAGTCCCCGAGTCCTTCGGACAGACCACGAGAAAGCCCCGTACCTCCCTGACATGGGAGGTACGGGGCCCGAGCCCTGATCGAACCGGTGCCCCCGGCAGGATTCGAACCTGCGACACCCGCTTTAGGAGAGCGGTGCTCTATCCCCTGAGCTACGAAGGCGGGGTGGCCGCGTAACCGACGTACGGCCGCGCCACCGGCGTCAGTGTAGCGCGTGGCGCGTTGGCAGCCGGCGGGGTAATCGGTGGGGGTTCAGGGCGCCCGGTCGCCCGTCCTTGCTAAAATCCCCCCGGTTCATTCCTTCGGGTCGACACCACCTCCGGTCATCAACCGGACCGGGTGTCGACCCTTTTTGATGTCACCCCACCAGCACACCGCACCGACGGGCCACCGCGCCCGCCGGTCCTTCGGCATGGAGTTCTGCAGATGACAGACAGCGTCACCGACGCGGACACCACCCCGCCCCTCCCGCACGTCCCGCCCCTCCGGCGGAGCCCAGGCTTCCGGAACTTCTGGTTCTCCCGTGCCGTGTCCGGACTCGGGTCCGCCGTCACGACCGTCGCGCTGCCCGTCCTGGTGTTTCAGCAGAGCAGGTCGCCGTTGCTGGTGTCCCTGGTCGCGGCGGCCGGGACGCTGCCCTACCTCGCGTTCGGGCTGATCGCGGGCGCGGTCGCCGACCGGGTGGACCGGCGTGCCCTGATGATCGTGACCGACTGTCTCAGCGCCCTGTGCCTCGGTTCCGTGCCGGTCGCGCAGGTCCTGGGCGTGCTGACCGTGGGGCATGTCGTCGTGGTCGCGTTCCTCTGCTCCGGCCTCTCCCTCTTCTTCGACGCGGGTGGGTACGGGTTCGTCCCGGCCGTCGTCGGCAAGGACAGACTCGCCGACGCCAACAGCGCGCTCTACGGCGCCGAGACCGTCGTCCGCATCATCGGCAACGGCCTCGCGGGCGTCCTCATGGCCCTGGTCCACCCCGTGGGCACGCTCACGCTCGACGCCCTGAGCTTCGCCGGCTCCGCGCTGTTCCTCCGGGCCGTCGCCAACTCCCCTGCCCGCGCTGCCAGTTCTTCGGGTCCGCGACCCGGTTTCCGGCAGTCCGTCGGTGAGGGCCTGCGCTTTCTGGCCGGGCATCCGACGCTGCGGGTCATGACCGTGGTCGGCACCCTCCAGTCGTTCTCCGGCGGAGCCGTCGTCGGCCAGCTCGTCGTCTTCGCCGACCGCGTCCTCGGCATCCACGGCACCGACGGCCGTATCGGCCTCCTCTACATGGCGTGGAGCGCCGGCGGCATCGGCGGCTCCCTGCTGCTGCCCCGGCTCCGGCGCCGCTACGACGCCTTTCCGCTGCTGCTCCTCGTGCTGCCGGTCGGCGCGCTGCTCGGACTCGTGGTCGTGCTCAGCACCGACTGGCGGATCGCGCTGATCGCGCTGGCGGCCTGGGGAACCGCCTATCTGGTCGTGCTGGTGAACACGATGACCTACTCCCAGGAGGTGACCCCGGCCGCACTCCAGGGCCGGGTCAACACCACCCGCCGCATGCTCTCCTCCGGCCTGGGCGTCCCGCTCGGCGCCCTGGTCGCGAGCGGCGTCACGGTGTCCGCAGGCATCCGGGCTGGCATGGCCACCGCGGTCGCCTCGATCACCCTGGCCGCGATCGTGGTGTGGGTGGTGCGGCTGCGCGGTCTGCTGGAATCCGCGGACGAGGTGTAGCCGTCACGCGAGTTCTGCCCCTCACGCTCCCCCGGTCACGACCTCGCCACCCGAGTGAACCGCCCCGCCACCCGCAGATCCGCCTCGATCCGTCCCGCCGTCTCCAGCAGCTCGGGCAGGACGGCCACGACGTACTCCTCGGCGGGCCGGCGTGCCACATGGGTCGCCGTGTTCAGCGCGGCGACCACCCGGCCGGTGCGGTCGCGGACCGGGACGGCGAGTGAGCGCAGGCCCACCTCCAACTCCTCGTCCACCAGGGCGTATCCCAGGGTCCGTACCCGTTCCAGGGCGGCCGAGAGCGCCCCCGGGTCGGTCAGCGTGTGGGGGGTGAGGGGACGTGGGGCCGTCAGGGCATCCCGTACGGTCGCCGGCGGGGCGTCGGACAGCAGGACGCGGCCCAGTGCCGTCGCGTACGCCGGGAAACGGGTGCCGACCGCGATGTTCACGCTCATCACGCTGCTGGTGGCGACCCGGGCCGTGTACTGGATGTCGCCGCCCACGAGGATCGCCAGGGACGCCGACTCGTGGATGCGGGCGGCGAGGGCGGTCAGGTGCGGGGTCGCGAGGGACGGCAGGGTGGTGCGGGAGAGCGGGGGGAAGCCCAGCGACAGCACCCGGGGTGTCAGGCTGAAGCGGCGGTCGCCGGACGCGGCGACCAGGCCGAGGTGTTCGTAGGTGATGAGCGCCCGGCGGGCGGTGGCCCGGGCCAGGCCCGTCGTCTGGGCGACCTCCGTGAGGGTCAGTTCGGCGCGACCCTCACCGAAGGCCGTCAGGACCGTCAGTCCGCGGGCCAGGGACTCGACGAACTCCCGGCCCAGTTCCTGCTTGGACGCGCCCGTCCAGGTCGCCAGGCCCGAGGGCGCCGCCACCGCGTCCGGTCGGGGTGCGGTGCGCAGGTCCTCCTCCATCGCCTCCACCGCCGCCCGCAACCGCGGCAGCAGCGTGTTCCGCAGCTCCGCCGCCGTATGCCGGCTGGTGTGGCTCACCACGCTCGCCACGCACGCGATCGTGCCGGTGCGGAGGTCCCGGACCGGTACGGACACCGCCACCAGGCCCGGTTCGATCAGCTGGTCGTCCAGTGCCCAGCCGTTCTCGCGGGCCATGGCCACCGAGCGTTCGAAGTCGGGTCCGGGGGACGACGGCGAACGCGGGGGTACGGCCGGGAAGCCCCGGTCCTCCGGGTCCGCCGCCCGGCGCTCGCGCCAGCGCGCCCAGTCGCGGTCGGTCCACTCGGTCGCGAACAGCGGTCCCGGCGCGGTGCGTTCGGCGGGCAGCAGGTCGCCGATGCGGAAGCTCAGGGACATCGCGCGGCGGCGGGTCGCCTGGTGGATGAAGCGGATGCCGTCCCGGTCGGCGACCGCCAACGACACGGACTCGTCCAGCTCGTCGGCGAGGGCGTCCGCGCGGGCGTCCAGGAGAGACGGCAGTCGCAGGGCGGCCAGGTAGGCGTTGCCCAGTTCCATGATCCGAGGGGTGAGAACCGTGTCCCGGCCGTCGAGACGGACGTATCCCATGCGAGCGAGCGTCGCCGTGATCCGGTCGACCGTGGAGCGGGCAAGGCCCGTGGCCCGTTCCAGCGCACTGAGGCTCAACGTGCCGCCCGCGTCGGTGAGTTGACGCACCACGGCGACCCCGCGGATCAACGGGGCGACCGCCTCGACGGGCACGGCTCCGGCACGGTCGTCCAACGTGGTCTCAGCGGGCATCGGCTCTCCGGTACGGCGATCTCGGCAGCCCTACGGTAAGCCCGCGCCCGATGCGGTCACGGCCGAGCCTGCGACACCCGCTTTAGGAGAGCGGTGCTCAATCCCCTGAGCCCCGTCACCTCTACCGCGTCCGCGTCACCGTCACCCGATAGTTCCCCGCCGCATCGGCCCCCGTCACCGCGACCCGAACCCCCCTGCGAGGATCGTTGAACGATTCTCCCGCAGTGAACGGCGCGTCCGACAGCTCGGCGTGGACATTGGGGCTTCGGGTGCAGCCGCCGCTGTCCCGGTGCGCGTCGTACACCTTCACCGGGCCCATCCCCGTGTCCACGTCCGCCTCCACCTTGTAGATGAGGACACCGGGGCGGCACACCGCCTCGTCGTTGCCCTCGTGGGTGCGCAGCTCCAGGGCGTAGCCCGTCCGGCGGGAGAGCGGGACGAAGACCAGGCGGGTGCCGTCGCCGCCCGGGCGTTCCAGCGGGGTCAGGGTGTACTCCGAAGTGCCGCTGGTCATCGCGCAGTTGACCTGGGACGGGTCGAGCCAGCCGAGTTTCCACTTGTGCCAGCCCAGGAGGTCGTTGTCGGCGCCCCAGTCCTCGCTCATGATGTCCCAGTGGCCGACCGCGCCCCCGCCCTCCTGGGTGTAGAGGTCGGGCAGGCCGAAGACATGGCCGTTCTCGTGGGGCAGCACGCGGTAGCCGGTGCGGGAGTAGGAGCCGGAACCGTCGTCCTGGCGGGAGTACACGAAGGAGGCGTTGGAGACCGGGACGCCGTCCGCGACAGGGGCCTCCGTGTTGCCGGCGAACGTCACCGACAGGACGGTGTCGAGGGCGGAGGGGCCCGCGTTCGGGGTGACCAGGACGTTCAGGAGGTCGTACGACCGGAAGTCCACGGTCGGGTCGGCCGCGGCCACGATGTCCTGGACGAGCTGGCGGTACCCGGGGTCGAAGGGCGCGCCGCGCTCTATGCCGTAGGACCTGAAGGGCTTGGGCATGCGGAGCCAGTGGGTGACCGGGGTCTCGGGGCGGTAGTCGAGGCGGCCGTAGGAGCTGGTGCGGAACCAGTCCTGGGTCTGCGGGAAGAACTCGTGGTAGCGGTCCATGGCGGTGCCCTGGCCGGGGGCGTCGGAGAAGTCGACCATCAGGGTCAGGGCGTGGACCGTGCCGGTGGAGCGGGAGTAGCCGCCCGGGGTGGGGATGCCCTCGGACATCTCGGTGTCGAGGGGGCCGTTGATCATGCAGGCGCCGAGTGCGGAGGTGCGGGCGAGCGCGATCGGGCCCGCCGCCGTCGTGGCGCCCGGGGTGAGGTGCCCGGTACCGGCCGAGGTGCTGACCGCGAGGGTCAGGACGGTCACGGACGCGAGGGTGGCCACGCGGCGCGGGCGTATCCGACGGCTGGGCTGCATGCAGGGAGACCCTTCGCGCCACGGCAGCCGCCGGTCTCCGGCTGCACCCTTTCGATCACCCTGTGTCGTGCGGTGCGAGGGCGCGCGCTGGAGGAGACCGACCGTGTGGTTGTGGTGGGACGAGGGCGAAGAAGAGACCAATTGAGGTGTGACTCAGGTCACATTGATTGTCCCGCTGAGTGGGAAATAACCGGGGACCGTTTCCCCGTTTAGCCATGTGTCCGAGCGAAACGGGGAGTCCTTCCCCGGATCGCCACCCGTAAGTCAAGGAGCCGACCGTGACGACCGCGATGACCCCCGTACAGCGAAAGGTGACCCGGCCGCGCGCCGACGCTTTGCGCAACCGGGAGCGGATCGTCACCGCCGCCCGCGAGATGTTCGTCGAGTTCGGCCCCGATGTGCCGCTCGACGAGATCGCCCGCCGGGCCGGCGTCGGCAACGCCACGCTCTACCGCAACTTCCCCGACCGTGACGCCCTTGTTCGCGAGGTCGTCGTCTCGGTCATGGACCGTACGTCGGAGGCCGCCGAGCAGGCGCTCACCGAGACCGGCGACGCCTTCGCCGCTCTGGAGCGCTTCGTGCACGTGTCCGCCGACGAACGGATCAGCGCGCTGTGCCCGATGATCTCCAGCACGTTCGACCAGTTCCACCCGGATCTGGAAGCCGCGCGGGAGCGGGTCGAGCAGCTCATCGGCGAGGTCATGGACCGCGCCAGGCGGTCCGGGCAGCTCCGTACGGACGTGGGTGTCGGCGATGTGATGGTCGCCGTGGCCCAGCTCAGCAGGCCCCCGGCCGGCACCGGTTGCCTCAGCGCCGACCGCTTCGTACACCGACACCTGCAGCTGTTCCTGGACGGACTGCGGGCCCCGGCCCGCTCGGTCCTGCCCGGTACCGCCGCGACCATGGAGGATCTCCGGCAGCCCTGACCGATTAGTTCAGAGCGTCACGCCCGTCTCAACAACAAGCACCGGCTCTCGTCGTCGTGGCGACCTCGGAGTGTCACCCGTCGACGAGCCGTCCCCGAACACGTCCTTCAACGTCCTTCTTCCGTATTTTTCCGTCACGAAGTCCCGAAGTGGGTACCACCATGTCTGAAACAGCTCGAAGCGCCTCCGGCGCTCTCGACAAGGCCTCCGAGGCCGCCGAGCACGAAGCCCATGCCAACCGCTGGAAAGCGCTCGCGTTCATCGCGCTCGCCCAGCTGATGGTCGTGCTCGACGCGACCATCGTGAACATCGCCCTCCCGTCCGCCCAGACCGACCTGGGCATCTCCGACGGCAACCGGCAGTGGGTCGTCACGGCCTACGCCCTCGCCTTCGGCGGTCTCCTCCTCTTCGGCGGCCGTATAGCCGACCTGTGGGGCCGCAAGCGCGCCTTCGTCGTCGGTCTGACCGGCTTCGCCGCCGCGTCCGCCCTCGGCGGTCTCGCCACCTCCGGCGCCATGATGTTCGGCGCCCGCGCGCTCCAGGGCGCGTTCGGCGCACTGCTCGCGCCCGCCGCGCTCTCCCTGCTCGCCGTGATGTTCACGGACGCCAAGGAACGCGCCAAGGCCTTCGGCATCTACGGCGCGATCGCCGGTGGCGGCGGCGCCGTCGGCTTCATCCTCGGCGGTGTGCTGACCGAGTACCTGGACTGGCGCTGGACGTTCTTCGTGAACATCCCGTTCGCGATCATCGCCGCGCTCGGCGCGTACTTCGTCATCCGCGAGCCGGAGGGCGGCCGCAACCGCAACCCGCTCGACATCCCGGGTGTCCTGCTCTCCACCCTCGGCCTGGTCTCGCTCGTCTACGGCTTCACCCGCGCCGAGACCGACGGCTGGGGCGACTCCTCGACCATCGCGCTCTTCATCGCGTCGGCCGTCCTGCTGGCCTCGTTCGTGATCGTCGAGGCGAAGGTCAAGGCCCCGCTGCTGCCCCTGCGCGTGATCACCGACCGCAACCGCGGCGGTATCTACCTCTCGCTCGGCATCGCCATCATCGCGATGTTCGGCACGTTCCTCTTCCTCACCTACTACCTGCAGGTCGTGAAGGGCTTCTCGCCGATCAAGACCGGCTTCGCCTTCATGCCGATGATCGTCGGCATGATGGTCGGCTCGACCCAGATCGGCACCCGCCTGATGACCCGCCTGCCGGCCCGCCTGCTCATGGGCCCCGGCTTCCTGGTCGCCGCGGTCGGCATGCTGCTGATGACGCAGCTGGAGATCGGCTCGTCCTACGCCTCGATCATCCTGCCCGCGATGCTGCTGCTCGGCCTCGGCATGGGTACGGCGTTCATGCCGGCCATGTCGCTGGCCACCCTGGGCGTCGAGCCCCGGGACGCGGGTGTCGCCTCCGCGATGGTCAACACCTCGCAGCAGGTGGGCGGCGCCATCGGTACGGCCCTGCTGAACACGATCGCCGCCTCCGCGACGACCGCGTACATCAAGGACCACATCGCCGGTGCCGGTACGTCCAAGACCCAGCAGCAGCTGGTCGCGCTCCAGGGCCAGGTGCACGGCTACACCAACGCCATCTGGTTCGCCGTCGGCATGCTGGTGACGGCCGCGATCATCGTCTCGGTCCTCGTCAACGCGGGCAAGCAGGGTTCCGACCCGGTCGCCTCCGGTGACGGAGTCGAGGACGAGTTCAAGGTCCCGGTCGTCGCCCACTGACGACGCCCGACCCGGTCGTACCCCCTTCGCACCATCCGTAGCTACGGGGAAGGGGACGCCTCGTAGCTACGGCTCCCAGGAACTGCCCTGGTTCTGCACTGAGTTGAGCGGCTCAGCGGAGCCAGGGCAGATCCGCGCCCGCTTCGTTCGGCTGAAGTCCCTCGGCGACGATCTCCATGATCTCGCCGAGGGACTTCTGCTGTTCCGGGCTCAGCCGCTCGAACAACGCCTGCCGTACGGCGGTCACATGACCCGGCGCGGTCCGGCTGAGCACCTCGTGGCCCGCGTCGGTCAGCACGGTGAACTGGCCGCGCTTGTCGGAGGGGCAGTCCTCGCGGCGCACCCACCCGTTCTTCTCCAGCCGCGCGATCGCGTGCGAGAGCCGGGAGCGGGTGATCTTCGCGTTCATGGCCAGCTCGGTCATCCGCAGCCGGCGGCCCGGCGCCTCGGCGAGCTGCACGAGAAGGCCGTAGTAGATGTGCGGCATGCCCGCGTCCCGCTGGAGCTGGCGGTCCAGATGGTCCTCCAGGAGGGTGCTGGCGTGCATGTAGAAGCGCCAGACACGCTGCTCCTCGGCGGTGAGCCAGCGGGGTTCTGCGGGTGCGGGTGCCGTGTTCATGCTCTCCACTGTACGAGAGCACTCCTTGAAGGTTAAACAAACGAGGCGTAAGCTCCGGTACAGGGAATTTGAGAGTTCAAGCATGGGGAGTGACCGTCATGTCCACCGCCGCACCGGAGCGCATGCCCGCCCTCTATCTCAGCCACGGCGCGCCGCCCCTCGCGGACGACCCCATCTGGCCCGGCGAACTCGCCGCCTGGTCCGCCGAACTCCCCCGCCCCAAGGCGATCCTCATGGTCTCCGCCCACTGGGAGGAGGCCCCCCTCGCCCTCGGCGCCACCGACCCGGTCCCCCTGGTCCACGACTTCTGGGGCTTCCCCGAGCACTACTACCAGGTCCGCTACGACGCCCCCGGCGCACCCGAACTCGCCGAGTCCGTACGGAAGTTGCTGCGCGCCCCCGGCATCCCCGTGCAGGACGTCCCCGACCGCGGCCTCGACCACGGGGCGTACGTCCCGCTCGTCGAGATGTTCCCGGCCGCCGACATCCCCGTCCTCCAGGTGTCCATGCCGACCCTCGACCCGGTGAAGCTGATGGAGATCGGCCGCAAGCTGGCGCCCCTGCGCGACGAGGGCGTCCTGATCGTCGGCTCCGGCTTCTTCACCCACAACCTGGCGGCGCTACGCCACACCGGCGGCGGAGTGCCCACCTGGTCCTCCGAGTTCGACGACTGGGGCAGGCGCGCACTGGAGAACCGGGACTGGGACGGCCTGCTCGACTTCCTGCACAAGGCGCCGGCCGGACGCTACGCCCACCCGCGCACCGAGCACTTCGCCCCGCTGTTCGTCACCATGGGCGCGGCGGAGGCGGCCGGCGAGCTGGACACCCCGGAGGCGCTGAACCCCTCCGTGATCGACGGGTTCTGGATGGGGATGGCGAAGCGGTCGGTGCAGTTCGGCTGAGCCCGCGCCGAAAACGCTCTCCCCTTCGGGGAGGGCTACAACTCCTTCTCGTACCAGGCGACATCCCAGTAGCGGCCGAACTTGCGGCCCACCTCCCGGTAGGTGCCCACCGGCCGGAAACCGAAGCGTTCATGCAGCCGCGTGGACGCTTCGTTGGGCTGTGCGATGCCCGCGTACGCCCGGTGGACGTCCTCGGTCGCCAGGTCCGCGAAGAGGGCCTTGTAGAGCAGTGTTCCGATGCCGCGCCCGCCGGCGTCGGGGGCGAGGTAGATCGTGACCTCGACCGAGGTGGAGTACGCGGGCTTCGCCCGGTAAGGGCTGGATGTGGCGTAGCCGAGCATTCGCTGTGAGTTTCCTTGGAAGATCCCCTCGACGGCAACCTTCAGCCGGTATGGGCCGTCTTCAGGGTGGGAGAGCAGCCAAGGACGGCGCTCCTCCGGCGTGAAGGCGGCGGTGTCGAAGGTGATCGGGGTCTCGCGTACGTAGTGGTTGTAGATGTCGGTGAGGGCATCGAGGTCGTCCTCGACTCCCGGCCTGACCTGCACCTCTGTACGTTCCGACGGCATCATGCCTCCCTTGTGGCCGGACAGGGTACTGCAAGATCAGAAAAATAGGGGAGTGGGTCGGGAATTCTGTCCGGATTCCAGTCGTTGTTTCCATCAGATGCAGGGCACACGAGAAGAGTCACGAAGAAGACAGTGCCCCAGCATCCGACGAACACCTGCTGACCCACCATCGCAAGGGAGCACGCATGGCAACCCGTGCCGTCGCCCGTCGTAAGTCCGCCTCCGGCGAGACCTCCGGCGTGGCACGCAGTGTTCGCGCCCATGGCGGCGAGATCGCCGACCGCGACCTGGTCGGCATGTATCTCGACGAAATCGCGCGCACACCGCTGCTCGACGCCGCCAAGGAAGTCGAGCTTTCACAGACCATCGAAGCGGGCGTGTTCGCGCGCCAGGTCCTCGACGGCGAGGAGGAGTCCCAGGCGGACGCCACCCGCGAAGAGCTGGAGGCCCTGGTCGCCGAAGGGGAGCGTGCCAAGGACGTCTTCATCCGGTCCAACCTCCGTCTGGTCGTGGCCGTGGCCCGCCGTTACCCCCGTAGCGGCCTGCCCCTGCTCGACCTGATCCAGGAGGGCAACGCGGGCCTGGTCCGCGCGGTGGAGAAGTTCGACTACCGCAAGGGCTTCAAGTTCTCGACGTACGCGACCTGGTGGATCCGTCAGGCCATCACCCGCTCGATCGCCGACCAGTCCCGGACCATCCGGCTCCCCGTCCACCTCGTGGAGGAGCTGGGCCGGATCCGGCGCGTGCAGCGCGAGTTCAACCGCAAGAACGGGCGGGAGCCCGAACACGCGGAGATCGCCGCCGAGTTGGACACGACTCCGGAGCGCGTGACGAACGTCCTGGACTGGGCGCGCGACCCGGTCTCGCTGAACATGTCGGTGGACGACGACGGCGACACCCAGTTCGGTGACCTCCTGGAGGACACCTCCGCGGTCTCGCCCGAGCAGTCCGTGATGACCCTGCTGCGCAGCGAGGAACTGGACGACCTGATCGGCCGCCTCGACCAGCGCACGGCCTCCATCATCAAGATGCGGTACGGCATGGAGGACGGCCGGGAGCGCACGCTCACCGAGGTCGGCAAGGAGCACGGCCTCACCCGCGAGCGCATCCGGCAGATCGAGAAGCACGCCCTGCTGGAACTGAAGAAGCTGGCCAGCCAGACCGGTTTCGACGCGGCGGCGTGAGCGTCGGACCCTCCGGCGGGGGCGCCGGAGGGTCCGACGGCTCGACAGTCCCGGCAGCCCTGGCGGGCCCGGGGGCGCGTACGACTCCGGGTGCGTGCCCGGCCGCGTACGCCGGGTGGCGGGAGACCGCGCAAACATGGCTGTGCGACGCCGCTTCAATCCGCGGGGCCCGGGGAACAAGACTTCAGGGCCCATGAGTTGGAGACACGGGCGTTGCCCCGCGGCCCACTGAGCCAAGTCCCGACGCAAATCCCCCCCGGCGCCGGGACTCTCCCGAGCCGGGCTTCGGCGCCTGTCCCCCCAGGCGTCGAGGTCCGGCTCTTTTTCGCCCATGCGGGGGCGGGCAAGGCGCGGACATGGTGGGATGGCGGGGCACCCCGAACCTGAACCCCGGGGTGGCCCGCCGGATGGCAGATTGTGCCACAGCGGCATAGCCTGCCGGTGTGAGCAGCCCCACCCCAGCCCCGGATTCCCGTCCCCCCTCTCCCTCCGCACCGCTCTCGCTGACCGAGCGGCGCAAGGCCGAGACCCGGATGGAGATCGCCCGGGCGGCGGCCGGACTCTTCGCCAGACACGGGCTCCGGGCCACCCGCGCCGAGGACATCGCCCAGCGTGCCGGTATCGCCCCGCGCACCTTCTACCGCTACTTCGCCACCAAGGAAGAGGCGGTCGCCCCGCTCTACGCGGCCGGCGCCCAGCGCTGGGCGGACGCGGTGCGCGCGGCCCCGCCCGCACTGTCGGTGCCGGAGGCCCTGGAACACGGTGTGCGCCACACGCTCACCCCCGGGGTGGGCGTCTCCACGCACTCGTGGACCTGGGCGCGCACCCTGATCGGCATGGCCGAGTCCAGCCCCGGTCTGCGCAAGGTGTGGGCGGAGGTCTGCCAGGCGTCGGAACGGACCCTGGGCGAGGTCCTGTTGGAACGTGTCACCCACGGCGACCCCACCCTCGCCGCCGACGCCCCCGACGTGACCTCCCCGGAGCTGCGCTTCGCCGCCGCCGTCGCGAGCGCCGCCGTACGGACCGCGGTCGAGGGCTGGGCCACCGGAAAGGAACACCCGGGCACGCTCGCCGGCCCGGCCGAGTCGGCGCTGCGGAACCTGGGGGCGCTGCGGGACTTTCCCTGGGGGGAGATCGGGGCGGCACGGGGGGTGGGGTGAGATTGCTCTACTCTCCCCCTGCCGCCCTGCTCAGCCGTTGCCCCAACTCCCGTACACAGCGCACCAGTTCCGCCGGTTCCTGGACCGTGAACTCGAACTCCAGCAGGGCCAGCCGGGCGGCCAGCCAGCGCACCTCGTCGCCGGTCGTGGCGCGCAGCCGGCAACTGTGCGCGTCGAGCGGCTCGGGCGTGCCCATCCAGCCCGGGACGCGCGCGGCGACTACGTCGGCGGGCGCGGCGAACGTCACGGTGTACTCGTAGGACTCCTGCTGCCGGTACATCGACCGCCGCAGATACTCCGCCGCGCTCCCCGTCGGCAGCTCGCGCGGCGCGAACCGCGCCCCCGTCGCGAACGGCTCGCTCACCCGGTCGACCCGGAACGTCCGCCAGTCCTCGCGGTCGAGGTCGTAGGCCACCAGGTACCAGCGCCGGCCGGTCGAGACGAGGCGGTACGGCTCCGTCACGCGGCGCGACTCGGTGCCGTCCTTCGCGCGGTAGGCGAACCGCAGCCGCTCGTGGCCGGCCACCGTCGAGGCCATCACGGTCAGTGTCTCGGGCGCGATGCTCGCCCCGTCGCCACTGGTCAGCGCGGTCGTGGCGGCCTGCAGGGTGGCGACCCGGTGCCGTAGCCGCGAGGGGAGGACCTGTTCCAGCTTGGCCAGCGCCCGTACGGACGCCTCGTCGACGCCCTCGACCGCGTGCCCGGCGCCCGCGCGCAGCCCGACCGCGATGGCCACCGCCTCCTCGTCGTCCAGGACGAGGGGCGGCATCGCCTTGCCCGCGACCAGCCGGTAGCCGCCGTCGGCGCCCAGGGTCGCCTGCACCGGGTAGCCCAGTTCGCGGAGCCGGTCGATGTCCCGCCGGACCGTGCGGCGGGAGACCCCGAGCCGGTCGGCCAGCTCGCCGCCGGGCCACTCGCGGGGTGTCTGGAGGAGGGAGAGGAGCTGGAGGAGCCGGGCCGGGGTGTCCGTCGTCATGGGTTCGAGGATGCCGTAGAACTAGGACACGATCTGGCCTAATGGGGTCATAGCTTTGAGCCATGACCTCCACCGAACTCCTTGTGGACAGCCCGGCCGTCTCGACGGAACCGGCACGTACGGCCGACCGGCGGCGCTGGTTCGCCCTCGCGATCGTGATGACCGCGGCCTTCATGGACCTCGTCGACGTCACGATCGTCAATGTCGCGATCCCCTCGATCCAGCGGGACGCGGGGGCCTCGTTCAGCCAGATCCAGTGGATAACGGCCGGTTACGCGCTCGCCTTCGCCGCCGGACTCATCACCGGCGGACGGCTCGGCGACATCTACGGCCGCAAGCGGCTGTTCCTGCTCGGGATCGGCGGCTTCACGCTCGCCTCCGCGCTGTGCGGCTTCGCCGCGAACCCGGAGATGCTGGTCGCCTCGCGCATCCTCCAGGGCGGGATGGCCGCGATGATGGTGCCGCAGGTGCTGTCGATCGTGCACGCCACCTTCCCGGCGCACGAACGCGGCAAGGTGTTCGGGCTGTTCGGCGCGATCGTCGGACTCGGTGCCGTCTCCGGACCGCTGCTCGGCGCACTGCTCACCGAGTGGAACCTCTTCGGTCTCGCATGGCGCCCGATCTTCCTGATCAACCTGCCCGTCGGCATCGCGGGCCTGATCCTCGGCAGCCGCTTCATCACCGAGTCGAAGGCCCCGCGCGCGCTGAAGCTGGACCTCGTCGGCGTCGCCCTGGTCACCCTCGGGCTGCTGATGCTGCTGTATCCCCTCACCCGGGGCGACGAACTGGGCTGGCCCGCCTGGGGGTTCGTGTCGATGTCCGGTTCGATCGGCGTCTTCTGCGGACTGGTGGCGTACGAGAAGCGGAAGGCCGCGCGGGACGGGTCCCCGCTCGTCGAACTCTCCCTGTTCAAGGTGAAGAGCTTCGCGGCCGGCATCGCCGTGCAGACCGTCTTCGGCGTCGGACTCGGCATCTTCTTCCTGGTCTGGACGCTGTACATGCAGACCGGTCTCGGCTGGAGCCCGCTGCGGGCGGGGCTGACGGGCGTCCCGTTCTCGATCGCCTGCTCGGTGGCGGCCGGGATGTCGGTGCAGAAGCTGGTGCCGCGCCTCGGCGGACGCAATGTGCTCCAGGCCGGTGCGCTGGTGATGGTCGTGGGTGTGCTGCTGTATCTCTGGGAGGCCGACCGGTACCAACTGGCCATCGCCTCCTGGCAGATGGCGCTCCCGCTGGTCGTGATGGGTGCCGGCATGGGCCTGATCTTCGCCCCGCTGACCGACACGATCCTCTCCGAGGTGCCGCGCGAGTACGCGGGTTCCGCGTCCGGACTCATCAACACCGTGCAGCAGATGGGCAACGCGCTGGGGCTCGGGCTGGTGTCGGTCGTCTTCTTCGGCTCGATCGGCGACCGGCTGACCGAGGCCGAGGTGGGCCCGGCGTTCGTCAACGCGTTCCAGAACGCGCTGGGTTGGGTCGCCGCGGTGATGGGCCTGATCTTCCTGCTGATGTTCGCGCTGCCGGGGCGGACGGCCGCGGCGGAGACGGCCGCCAAGGGGGCTGTCCCCGACGGGAGTTGACGTCATCCGCTGACACCGTCCGCTGACGCACCGCGGTCGAGCGCCCCGCCCCGTGGCCGTACCGGGGGCGGGGCGCTCGACGCGAGCCGTCGGAGTTGGCGTACGCCGGTGCGCGAGGGGAGGCGCACGCCGGTCCGATCCGACGGCGGACTCGGTACCGAACGACACGCTGTGTGCCGAAATCACCGCTTCTGGACCGGACACTCCGGCTTCGGCGCCGCCGGGCACTCAACTCGCCTGCCCCGCAAGAAAACTGACAGGGTGAAAGATGGGGCGGAAGGGAGAGCGGGAGGGGTGAGGCGGTGCGGTCGAACGGCCGTGCCCTTATCCATTAGTCGATATTTGGTGATGTGCTGTGGTGAACCGTTGATTCATGGACGGGAATCCGTTCCTGGCGCCGATTCGCCGTATTTCCTCTCGGGTCGGATTGCCTCTCGGAAAGTAATTGGCGAGGTGTCGGCCCGTTAATTCGGCGGGTGCGCTGTCGGCCGATAGGGGTGTCGGCGGGGCGGGGGCGCTTTGGCCGAATCTGTTTGGTCTTGATCGATTGCTGTCACGTGGGGAAGTCGTCCCGCCCCGGTGCGGATAAGGGCGGTCTTGCCCGCGCGTGCATAAAAGGGGTAAAGAGTGCGGCCGGGCGGGATGTCTCGACGGCGTGTGCGGAAAGGTGAGCGGTCGGTGACACCCCCACGGCCGGGGATTTGGACCGGGCGTCCGGCGGCGCGGGCCGTTTCCTGCCTGACGGGGAGTGACCCAAAGCAGGTCCGTGGTGTTTACTGGGCAGCGGTCTGATCCTGACGGGTCCGGACCTTTCCGGGAGGTCCTGGGGGTGGTGCCCCGGGGCCTCTCGTCTTTGCCTCCCGTTTGTGTGGACGTCATATGTCGCCCGGCGGAGAAGGTCCCCGCCGTGTCCCGGAGGGTATGCCGATAACGGGGATAAGCGCATTGGTAATTACGCAATGGGTGGCTACTTTTCCATTCGGAGCACGCATGATCTCCCGTCGTAAAACCCCATGGCGAGGGGGTTTCGACCATGATCGCTAACCGTCCCGGTGCCTTCGGAATGCCGACTGGCTTATCTCTCGCGACCAGCGGTACGGTCTGTCCCGCTGCTGTTTCCGCCCGCCCGGCCTCACCAACCGGACGGTTGCCGCACCTCCCGGAGAGGGAGGCCGGACCCGTCACTCCGGAACCCCGCCGACCAGCGGGGTTCCAGAACCTCGACAGAACAGAGAAACCGAGAAAGGAATTCAGACCTCATGCGTACCGTGATACCTCGCCACCAGCGCGTACCGCAGGACGCGTACGCCGGAGCGGGGGAGTGAGCGTGCCCTCGACCGTCGACACCGCCCGCCCGCCCGATCTCCTCCTGGCCCCCGAGAACCAGCCCGAGGGAAGCTTCCTGCGGTGGCTGGCGGCCGAGGACTGGTGTTCGCTGCTGCGGACCGGTCTGCACGGCCGTGCCTTCGCGCGCGACGAACAGCTGCCGATCGGGCCGGCCGACCAGGACGTGTACATCATCTGGGACGGCGTCGTACGCCAGGACCGCTTCCCGCTGGGCGCGGGCGAGAACGTCCCCACCGTCACCCGGTTCCGGGGCCGCGGCCAGCTCGTCGGCGAGGCCAAGCTCGTCACCGACGACTCCGCCGTCCGCACCAAATGCCTGACCGGAACCGTCGTCATCCCCTGCCGCGCCCACCGCTTCAACGCCCTGCTGCGCAAGTGGCCCGAGGTCCAACGCGCCCTGCTGCGCAGCCTGGAGGACCGCAACCGCAGCGACGAACTCGTCTACACCATGGCCACCCGGCCGCCCCTGGAGCGGGTCAGCAGGCTCCTGGCGCACCTCGCCGACACCGCCGGCTGCCCCGACCCCCGGGCGGACCGCGTCAGGATCACCGGCCCGAGCCAGAAGGACCTCGCCGCCGCGCTCCAGCTCGCCGTCTCCACCACGGAGAACGCGATCAGAGACCTGCGCTACCACGGGATCGTCGAAGCCGGGTACCGCCGGTTCGTCATCCACGACGTGGACGCGCTGCGCCATCGCGCCGCCGGGAACGCCCACCCCTGAACGGACCACAGCATGATGACCAGCACCCTCCTGGTGCCCCTCGCGTCCGCCCTCGGCGGGGGTGTCATCGGCGTTCTGATGTACCGGCACCAGCGACGGGTCTTCGCCTGGACCCGGATGATCCGTCGCAAGGACGAGACGAACGCCGAGTACGACAAGCCCGCCGAGTGGCTCGCCGACCTCTACAAGGCCCAGTGCCGCCTCACCCGGAAGCCCTGCGCGGCCGACGACTTCGCCGAGATCTCGCAGACCGGCAACATGATCGAGGGAATCGCCGACACCACCGAGGCCGTCCGCTCCGAGCTGAGGAAGGTCGTCGAGTGCGTGAAGGACTACGTCGCCACCGCCCTGCCCGAGTCCGGCCCGACGGCCGTACGCATCGGTGTCCAGGAGCACCGCGCCCAGCTCGTCCAGGCCATGCGGCAGGAGACCGCCCGGGGTGACCTGGTGCGCGCCGTCCTCGCCGCCGAGAAGAGGATCAAGGACCTGCGCCGCAGCTGATCCCCGCAGTTGATCCCCGTTGATGGTGCCTCTGTTACCTCTCTGCCCGTTCATGTCCGCCTGATGCCCGAACCTGTTTACTTTCCGGAAATGTGGGCGTAGCCTCCGAGCGAAACCACAAGTTCGGGCACAGGTCGGAGGCGAACGGACATGTACGCACCGGAGCGGCAGCAGGAGATCCTCCGGCTGGCCCGTGACGGCGGCCGGGTCGACGTCGTGTCGCTGGCCGAGGAGTTCCAGGTCACGGCGGAGACGATCCGCCGCGACCTGAAGGCCCTCGACCGCGCGGGCCTGCTCCGCCGGGTGCACGGCGGGGCCATACCGGCCGGACGGCTCGACTTCGAGCCCGACCTCGCCGAACGCGAGTCGACGGCGGCCGACGAGAAGGACCGCATCGCCAAGGCGGCCCTCGCCGAACTGCCCATGCAGGGCACGGTGATCCTCGACGCCGGTACGACGGTGGCCCGCCTCGCGGGCATCGTCCCGCTGGAGGCCGAACTCACCGTCGTCACCCACTCCCTGCCCATCGCGGCCCGCCTCGCGGACCACCCGGGCATGCAGCTCCACCTCGTCGGGGGGCGCGTGCGGCACCGTACGCGCGCCGCCGTCGACGCCTGGGCGCTGCGGGCCTACGGCGAGATCCGCGCGGACGTCGTGTTCGTGGCGGCCAACGGCTTCTCCGCCGAGCACGGGCTGACCACGCCCGACCTCGCCGAGGCCGCGGTCAAGCACGCGGCGATGGGCGCCGCCCGCCGCGTGGTGCTGCTCGCCGACTCCGCGAAGCACGGCCAGGAGCACTTCGCCCGCTTCGGCGCCCTGAGCGACGTGGACCTCCTGATCACCGACAGCGGGCTGAGCCCAGAAGACGCCACCGCCATGGAGCGCGGCGGCATGGAAGTAGTGCGCGCATGATCCTCACGGTCACCCCGAACCCGTCCCTCGACCGCACCTACGAGGTCCCCTCCCTCGACCGTGGCGAGGTCATACGGGCCACCGGCGAGCGCATGGACCCGGGCGGCAAGGGCGTCAACGTCTCCCGCGCGGTCGCCGCCGCCGGACAGCGCACGGTCGCGGTGCTGCCCCTGGGCGGTGCGCCGGGCGCGCTGGTCGCCAGCCTGCTCGACGCGCAGGGCATCGAGGTCGCGCCGGTCCCGGTCGCCGGGGCCACCCGCTCGAACATCGCGCTGGCCGAGGCGGACGGCGTCCTCACGAAGATCAACGCCCCCGGCCCCGAACTGACCGCCGCTGAACAGGAGTTGCTCCTGGAGACGGTGCGGCAGCAGTCCCGGGACGCCGACTGGATCGCCTGCTGCGGCAGCCTCCCGCGCGGCCTCGCGCCGTCCTGGTACGCCGAGTTGGTCGCCCGCGCGCACGCCGCCGGCGTCCGGATCGCCCTGGACACCTCCGGCCCCGCGCTCATCGAGGCCCTGCGCGAACGCCCCGACGTCGTCAAGCCCAACGCCGAGGAACTCGCCGAGGCCGTCTCCCGCCCCCTCGCCACCGTCGGCGACGCGGTCAAGGCCGCCGAAGAACTACGGGAGTTGGGCGCGGGCGCGGTCCTCGCCAGCCTCGGTGCCGACGGCCAACTGCTGGTCGACGCCTCGGGCGCCTGGTACGGCAGCGCGCGCGTCGACGCCGTACGCAGCAATGTCGGCGCGGGGGACTCCTCGCTGGCCGGCTTCCTGATCGCCGGCGGCCACGGCCCGGAGGCCCTCGCCTCGGCCGTCGCCCATGGCGCGGCGGCCGTCCAGCTCCCCGGCAGCGTGATGCCCACCCCGGCCGACCTCGACCCGTCCGCGGTGACGGTCACGCCCGACGTCCCGGTGGACCTCGTACTGACGGAGCCCGTCGCATGAACGTTTCCACGGCCGCCACGGCGCCCCTCGAACCGACCACAGGGCGGCGGCACTCCCCGCTCTTAACCGCCGCCGCCACCCCCACCGCGACACACCGCAGTACCCCCGTCCCCACCCCCGCCCACGACACTCCCCGGGCGATACGCGTGCGAAGGAGCCCGCGATGAGCGAGATGATCACCGCGGACCTGGTCGACCTCGACCTGTCCGCCGATACCAAAGAGGCGGCGGCACGTGCCCTCGCCGAGCGCATGGTCGCCCAGGGCCGGGTCACCGACCTGGACGGCTTCCTCGCCGACGTGGCCGCCCGAGAGGCGCAGATGCCGACAGGCCTCGACGGCGGCATCGGCATCCCGCACTGCCGCAGCGAGTACGTCACCGAGCCGTCCCTCGCCTTCGGGCGCAGCGCGGAGGGCGTCGACTTCGGCGCCCCGGACGGCCCCGCCGACCTGATCTTCCTGATCGCCGCGCCCGCCGGGGCCGACGACGCCCACCTCACCATCCTGTCGGCGCTCGCCCGGCAGCTCATGAACGCCGAGTTCACGTCCGCGCTGCGGTCGGTCGGCGACGCGGAGAGCGCGGCGGCGCTGATCCGCGGCGACGAGGCGCCCGCGGCGGGCACCTCCGAAGACTCCGCTGCGGCACCGACGGCGGCCTCCGCCGGTGCCGCGGCGGGCAGTTCCACGGCAGCCGCTTCTACGGCGGACAAGGGCGTCGGCGCCGAGGAGCAGCCGTTCCGGATCGTCGCCGTCACCTCCTGCCCCACCGGTATCGCGCACACCTACATGGCGGCCGAGGCGCTGGAGAACGCGGGCCGCGAGGCCGGTGTCGACCTCGTCGTGGAGCCGCAGGGCTCGGCCGGTTTCACCCGGCTCGACCCGGCGGTGATCGCGGCGGCGGACGCCGTGATCTTCGCCCACGACGTGCCCGTACGGGAGAAGGCACGCTTCGCCGGCAAGCCGACCGTCGACGTCGGCGTGAAGGCGGGCATCAACCGCCCCGCCGAACTGATCACCGAGGTCCGCGGCAAGGCGGAACGCGGCGAGATCAGCGGCGGATCCGCGCCCACGCCGGTCGAACGCGGCGGCGAGCCGGGCGAGGGCTACGGCACGATGCTCCGCAAGTGGCTGATGTCCGGCGTCAGTTACATGGTCCCGTTCGTCGCGGCCGGCGGTCTGCTGATCGCCCTCGGCTTCGCGATCGGCGGGTACACGATCAACAAGGCACCGTCGGTCATGGACCACTTCGTGTGGACCCAGGGCGACAGCTGGGCCGCGCTGCTCTTCCAGATCGGCGTGGTGTCCTTCGGCTTCCTCGTCCCGGTGCTGGCCGGCTACATCGCCTACGGCATGGCCGACCGCCCCGGTCTGGTGCCGGGCTTCGTCGGCGGCATGATCGCCTCCACCATCAACGCAGGGTTCCTCGGCGGTCTGGCGGCCGGTCTGATCGCCGGTGGCGTGGTGCTGGCGATCCAGAGGGTCAAGATCCCCAAGGCGGTCCGCGGGATCATGCCGGTGGTGGTGATCCCCCTGATCTCCACGGTGATCGTCGGGTTCCTGATGTTCGTGGTGATCGGCAAGCCGATCGCCTCGGCGCAGAAGGGCATGACCGACTGGCTCAACGGCCTCAGCGGCTCGAACGCCATCCTGCTGGGCGCCCTGCTCGGCCTGATGATGTGCTTCGACCTCGGCGGCCCGGTCAACAAGGTCGCGTACACCTTCGCCACCGCCGGTATCGCGGTCTCCAACCCCAGTGACTCGGCGATGAAGATCATGGCCGCGGTCATGGCGGCCGGCATGGTCCCGCCGCTGGCGATGGCCCTGGCGACGACGGTGCGCGGCAAGCTCTTCACCGAGACCGAGCGCGAGAACGGCAAGGCCGCCTGGGTGCTGGGCGCCTCCTTCATCTCCGAGGGCGCCATCCCGTTCGCGGCGGCCGACCCGCTGCGGGTCATCCCGTCCTCGATGGTGGGCGGCGCGATCACCGGCGCCCTGTCGATGGCCTTCGGCGCCACCCTGCGCGCCCCGCACGGCGGCATCTTCGTGGTCCCGCTGATCGGCAGCCCGTTCCTCTACCTGATCGCCATCGCGGTCGGCATGTCCGTCACGGCGGGCCTGGTCGTCGTACTGAAGGGCATGCGCAAGCCGGCCGCGGGGGCTGCCGCTCCCGGAGCGCCGGAGGACATATCCGCCCCCACGGCGGACGCCAAGCAGCCGATCGCCGCCTAGCCGCTTTTGGCCCGCTGTGAGTTGTTCACGGCAACTGCGAGATACGTCACGGTCCGGGACCACGGTCCCGGACCGTGGTGTCTACTGGAACGCATGCCTGCGCACGTCTCGATCCTCCAGCTGACCGGTGTGGCCGTTCTCGCCCTGGCGACCGTCGCCTGGGTGCTCGGCCTGACCCGCATCCTGCGCCGCGCCTTCGCCGAACCCACCGTCTGGCACGCGGCCCACCCCCTCCACGGTCTCCCGGGCCAGCGGGACACCGCCCCCCACCTGGAGTCCGTCGAACTGACCCCCGCCGAACGCGACGCCTTCGCGGGTCTCGTACGACAGCTCAGCGACGGACGCTGAGCCGGACCCGGGGTTCCGCCCGGGGTTCTACGAGACCTGCGCGGCCCGCCGCTCCATCGCGTCCCGGGCCGCGTCCTCGCTGACGTACACCTCGCACATGTGACGGCCGTCCGGCGTGGCCGTGTGCTCGACCTCCCACAGGGAGATCTCCGCGCCGTCGGGCAGCAGGAACGCGTGCTCGTAGAGCGAGAAGCACACCGCCGCGCGGCCCGCTCGGTAGGGGCGGCCGAAGGCCTGGATGATCTGGTGCGCGAACGCCGTCGTCAGCAGCGCCGCCGTCTCCTCGTCCGGCCGGTCCGCGTTCTCCGCGCGGCGCAATAAGCGGCGCGCGTGGTCCGCCGAGTTGTCCGCCAGATACGAGTGCCGGGGCTCCGGGATCGGTGACAGGTGCACCAGCACCGGGAGTTCGAAGTCCGTCGTGTCCGGCGGCATCGGCAGCCGCGCGGTCGCCGTCCGCAGCTCCTCCTCGTCGACGTACACCTCGTGCTGCGCCTCACGGCCCAGCACGGTGTTGTGGACCAGCTCCCACAGGGTCAGCGCCGAACCGTCGCTGAGCAGCCACGTGTGCCGGTACGTCTCCCGGTGCAGACCCGCGCTGTGGTGCGCGGAGTGCAGCGAACTGTCGTACGCCAGCGCACAGTCCATGACCTGCCGTATCGTCTGGTCCGGCAGCTCGAAGGAGTTCAGGGCACGGCCGAGCAGTCGCGCGAGGTGCTCCTCCGGAGACTCGTGCGACTCAGGTGGTTCGTACGCTGCCGTGTCGTACGGAACGCTCAAGGCTTCTCCCGGCGTTGCTGCATGTCACCTTGTGGGTGCATACCGTAGCCCCTCGGTCGGACATCGTGCCCAGGAACCGAGAAAACGTATGCCGGGAAAACGCGCGGGCCGCGCGAGATGTTCCCGCGCGGCCCGAAGATCCGTCAAAACCTGCCGGTCAGGCGGCACTTCCGGCGGTCCACTCGCTCCACGCCAGGTTCCAGCCGTTGAGCCCGTTGTCCGGGGCGACCGTCTTGTCGGGGGAGTTCTTCACGATCACGACGTCGCCGATGAGGGAGTTGTCGTAGAACCACTTGGCGTTCGTGGCGCCCTGCGCGCCCTGCACGTCCGCGAGACCCACACAGCCGTGACTGGTGCCGGTCTGACCGAAGGGCGGATTGGCCTTGTTGTACCAGTAGTTGCCGTGGATGAACGTCCCCGACGAGGTCAGCCGCATCGCGTGCGGCACGTCCGGGATGTCGTACTCCCCGCCCAGACCGACCGTCCGGCTGTTCATCCGGGTCTGCGTGAACTTCTCGGAGATCACCATCTGCCCGTTGTACGTGGTGTGTTCCGGGCTGCCCGAGGAGATCGGCAACGACTTGAGGGTCTGGCCGTCCCGCACCACCGTCATGGTCTGCGTGTTCACGTCGACGGTGGAGACCTGCGAACGGCCGACGGTGAAGGTCACCGTCTTCTTCTGCACGCCGTAGACGCCGTTCGCGCCCTCGACACCGTCCAGGTCGATCTTCATCGTGACCTTGGAACCGGCCTTCCAGTACTCCTGCGGCCGGAAGTCGAGCCGCTGCGCCCCGAACCAGTGCCCCACGACCTGCTGCCCACCGCTGGACGTCACCGTGATGTGCGACTGCACGGCCTTCTTGTCGCCGATCACCTTGTCGAAGGTGAACGACACCGGCATCCCCACACCGACCGTCGTCCCGTTGTCCGGCGTGTAGGTCCCTATGAAGCTGTTGGCCGAACTGACCGTCGTGAAGATCGAGTTGGCCGCGGAGACCTTGCCGCTCGCGTCCTTCGCGGTCGCTGAGATCTGGTACTTCGTACCGCGCTCCAACTGCTCCTTCGGCTTCCAGCTCCCGCCGTTCGCGGAGACCACGCCCTCCACGGCCTGCCCCGAGCCGGCCACCGTCATCTTCACGTCGGTCAGCTTGCCGTTGCTGACCTGCACGCCCGTCGCGTTGATGGACGCGTTGGTCGAACCGTCCTTCGCCGAGATGACGATCTTCGCGGTGGACGTCTTGGCGGACGTCCCGCCGCCCTTGCCGCTGGTGTCGGTGTCCGCGCTGGCGTTGCCGCCGCACGCGCTGAGGGTGAGGGTGCCGACCACCAGGGCGGCGATGGCCCCCAGTACGCGCCGCGCTGCTATGTCCGGCGTTGTCACGGGCTGCTCCAGGTTCGTGTGGTGTGCGAAATGCGCAGTGGTGATGTGTGTTGCGTGATCCGCTGCGATGCGTGGACAAAGAGCGCCCCAACCCCCACACGGGTTCCCGCCGTTCCCCACGAACGCCATCCGGTGACAGAACCGCGACAAACACCGGGACGGATCCCCGGAAACACCGGACGCCCACCGCCACAAGGGCTCGCTACCGCCTCTACCGCCCCTACCGCCTCCCGTACAGCTCCTCGTACGACGGCCACGCCCCGCCGGGCCCGTCCACCGACTCGGCGGCCCGCACCGCGCGCACGATCGCCCGGGTCACCACATCCGCGCCGGCCGCGAGGATGTCGTTCAGGGCGAGGGGGTGTGCGGCGTCGAGCGGGCGGGCCCCGGTGGCCAGCGCGAACACCGTGTCCCCGTCGTGCAGCAGATGCACCGGCCGCACGGCACGCGCGATGCCGTCGTGCGCGGTGCCGGCCAGCTTCTGCGCCTGCGCCTTGGACAGGTCAGCGTCGGTGGCGACCACCGCGAGCGTCGTGTTCAGCGGGGGAGGCGTGTGCTTCGCGGCGCTCTCGGCGAGACGCCGCCGCGCGGCCTCGTGCACATGCGCTTCCGGATACGTCACGCGCCCCTGGAACAACTCCCCGTACAGGACGCCCGTTTCGGGATCCGTCACCGACCCCGCCGCGTTGGCGACCACCAGCGCCGCCACCGTGATCCCCGACTCCAGCACGATGCTCGCGGTCCCGACACCGCCCTTCATCGGCCCGACCGCGGCGCCCGTACCGGCGCCCACGGACCCCTCCCGCACCCGCACCCCCGGCCCGCTGGCCGCAGCGGCCTCCACCGCGGCCCGCCCGGTGGCCGCGTCCGGCCTGGCCCTGAAATCGCCGCCCCGCCCCAGGTCGAAGACACAGGCCGCGGGCACCACCGGCACGACATGCGTCGGTTCCGCGCCCACCCGCACCCCGCGCCCCTGCTCCTCCAGCCAGGCCATCACCCCGGACGCGGCGTCCAGCCCGTACGCGCTGCCGCCGGTCAGCACGATCGCCTCGACGCGCTGCACCACATTGCGCGGATCGAGCGCGTCGGTCTCCTTGGTGCCGGGTCCGCCGCCGCGCACGTCCACTGCGGCCACTGCCCCGCCCTCCGGCGCGAGCACCACGGTCGTACCGGTGAGCCAACCGTCCCCCGACCGCGTCGCATGGCCCACCCGCACCCCGGCCACGTCCGTCAATGCGTCAACTGTCATGGAGTTCAGTCTCACGCAGCGCGACACGGATCCGGGGACCGGCGGCGCGGTGGGGGTGGTTGTTGTGCTGCTGGTCGGCTGGGTGTGGGGGGTTGTTCCACTGATGGTCGGCCAGTTGCGGGCGCCGGTCAGCCCACCGTCACCGTCGCCTCGGCCCTGCTCTTCTCGGCGGCCGCGAGTGCGGTCAGGGTCGTGCCGACCGCCACCGTCAGCGCCGACACCAGGCCCGCCGACAGCACCGCCCAGGAGCCCAGGAAGGTGCAGCAGATCACCAGCAACGCCGAGACGGGAAGCACCAGTTGCCGGGCGACGCCCACCTTGTAGTGACGGGCGTGCAGCGCCCACACGCTGAGCAGATACAGCGCCGTCGGCACGGTCACCGCGGCGGACGCGGCCAGTGTGGAGATGTGCGCCTTGCCGATGGCCTCCGTGACCGCCACCTCCAGGCCGGCGCCGATCGTGGCCGCCGACGCGAAGATCAGATAGTGGCCGTAACCCCAAAGGAACGCCTGCTGGTTGGACCGGAGATGGCCGTGGATCGGCACCACGAAGTAGATCCACCAGGCGGCGAACACGATCAGCAGTCCACCCGCCGCGATGGGCAGCAGCTCGCCCAGCGCCTCGTGCTCGTCCACGCCCGACTTCACGGCCACCGTGGCCGCCGCGATCGTTTCGCCCAGCACGATGATCGTGAACAGCCCGTACCGCTCCGAGATGTGGTGCGGATGCCACGGCGTAGGGAAGTCTTTCTCCGCGTAGCGCGGCACGCACAGCTCGGCGATCACCATCACGAGAAACACCCAGCCCCGGGCCGGTTCCGGCAGGACCACCAGGCCCGTCCAGCCGACCATGCAGAGCAGCACGCCGCCCGCGTACCGCAATGCCATCGTCCGCTCCGGCCCGGTGGCGGCCCGTGCCGCCCGCAGCCACTGCGTGGCCATCGCCAGCCGCATGATCACGTAGCCGAGCCAGACCACCAGGTAGTCGTGCTGCTCGAAGGCCCGTGAGACCCCGGCCGCCAGGACCAGGACGCCGGAGATCTGCACCAGGGTGACGACCCGGTAGAGCACGTCGTCGTTGTCGTACGCCGAGGCGAACCAGGAGAAATTCATCCAGGCCCACCAGATCGCGAAGAACTGCATCGCGTAACTGAGAACGCCCTCGCCCGCGTGCCCCTCGGCCACGGCGTGCGCCAGCTGCACGCCCGCCTGCGCGATGGCCACGACGAAACACAGGTCGAAGAAGAGCTCCAGCGGCGAGGCGACCCGGTGCGGTTCGTCCCGGCCGCGGGCGGTGAGCGGACGCAGGGGTCTTGGAATCTCGGACGTCATGCGGACAAGCACAGCAGATAACGGCGGGGATTTCAGAAGCGGCCGGGTCGGCCGGGACCGACCGCTCGGCCCGCGGCGCCGTCAGGCGCCCCCTCGGCCGTACCCTTGAGGTATGAGTACCGCCCCCGCCCCCGAGCCGCGCGATCCGATCGAGCCGAAGCCCGCGCTGGTCTTCGACGACCCGCTGAGCCGGCCCTCCTCGGACGACACGGATCGCGGGTGGGGCGAGCGGGCCGAGGGCGACAGCGCCGCCGATCTCAGGCGTTTCCTCGACGAGAAGCCGCCCCACCACATCTGAGCCGTCGGCTACGGCTCCCGGTGTCCGTTGCCGCGCTGGGCGACGAGCGCGTCGCGGATCTCCTTGAGGACCTCCAGCTCGGTGATCTCGATGACCTCGTGGGTGCCTTCCTTGGCCTTGCGCTGGGCCTCGACCCGGGCCAGGTACTTCGACATCGGCAGGACCATCAGGAAGTAGACCACCGCCGCGGTGATCACGAAGCTGAGGGTGGCGCCCAGCACCGAGCCCCACATCAGTTGGATGCCCTTGTCCCCTGAGCAACTGTCGCTCAGGCACGAGCTGTAGCTGTCGAGGTTCTGCGTGCCGATCGCGCCGACGAGCGGGTTGATGAGCCCCTTCACCACCGAGTTGACGATGTTCGTGAAGGCGGCGCCGATGACCACCGCTACTGCCAGATCGACGACGTTCCCGCGCATCAGGAAGGTCTTGAACCCCTGCCAGACGCTCGGTTCCTTCTTCTTCTCGCTCAACTCGGAGCCTCTTCTCGCACGTGCACGGTGTGGAACGAACAGCTCCGCAACCTACGTCAAGGCGTGGCCGCCGTGTCCAATTCGGTAGCTCGAACGAGGGACTTGACACGAATTCGCACATGCGCCGGAAGGCGCGACTCACGATACGGAGAGCGCGGCTCAACACATCGTCACCGCCAGCCGTGCCGTGGCACTCGCACCGGCCAGCCGCGCCGCCGTGGCACGCGGCACCGAGAGCACCACCAACGCCCCGCTGCCGGCCGCCTCGTCGAGCGGCTCGGGCACCTTCGTCACCCGCGCCCCGCGCGCGACCACTTCGGCGTCACCGCCCGCCGTCGTGTCCTGTGCCGCGATCACATCGACCCGGTCGCCGGACCGCAACAGCCGGACCGTACCGGCGTCGGCGATCCGCACCGGCGCCGACACCCACTCGACCGCCCGGCGCTGCTGCCGTAGCGGATCCGCCACCGGATGCCCGCGGGGCCGTTCGCCGTGCCGCGCGTCCGCCGTATCGCGCGGGCCCGCCGCGATGAGCGCGACCGCCGTCACCGCGAGCCCGGCGGCCACGGCCCGCCTCCGGTGCCGTAGCAGCCGGCGCAGTTGGTACCACCCGCCGCGCACCCGCACCGGCGCGAAGTGCGGCACCTCGCACGTGGCCGGAGCATCGGTGCCCAACGGGCGTGGAAAGGGAGGGGAGAGGGACATGCGGACCACCACCTGCGACGAGGGATCGATTTGCGGTCCCACGATGCGGGAATTCGTCAAGGCCTGCCGGAGCCCGTGTGCTACCCGCCGGTTGTGGACAACTCCCTCACCCGAACGGGAAGTTCCGCAGCGCGGAAGCCCTCACCGTCCCCTCCCCACGACGCCCGTCTACGGCAGCTCGAACCCGGGATCCATCCCGCCCAGCGCGTTCGCGCACAGGCAGTCCCGTGCCCCGTTCTCCGGCAGTGCGGCCACGGTGTCGAACAGCACGCCCCGCAGCCGGTCCACGTTGGCCGCGAACACCTGCAGCACCTCGTCGTGGGAGACGCCCTCGCCGGTCTCGGCGCCCGCGTCGAGGTCGGTGACCAGGGTCAACGAGGAGTAGCAGAGCTCCAGTTCACGGGCTAGTGGTGCCTCGGGGTGGCCGGTCATGCCGACCACGGACCAGCCCTGGGCCTGGTGCCAGAGGGATTCGGCACGGGTCGAGAAGCGCGGCCCCTCGACCACCACGAGCGTGCCGCCGTCGACCGGCTCCCAGTCCTGCCCGCGCGCCGCCTTCAGCGCCGCCGCCCGGCCGGTCGGGCAGTAGGGGTCGGCCGGGGACACGTGCACCACGTTCGGCACCGTGCCGTCGGGCAGCGGCAGTCCGTCGAAGTAGGTCGCAGCCCGGGACTTCGTACGGTCCACCAGCTGGTCCGGCACCAGCAGCGTGCCCGGCCCGTACTCGGGGCGCAGCCCGCCCACCGCGCACGGACCGAGGACCTGGCGCACACCCACCGAGCGCAACGCCCAGAGGTTGGCCCGGTAGTTGATGCGGTGCGGCGGCAGATGGTGGCCGCGCCCGTGCCGGGGCAGGAATGCCACCCGCCGGCCGGCGATCTCGCCGAGGAAGAGGGAGTCGCTGGGTGGTCCGTAGGGCGTGTCCACCTGGATCTCGGTCACGTCGTCCAGGAACGAGTAGAAGCCGGAGCCGCCGATTACGCCGATCTCTGCGTTCGCCATGACCAGCACACTAGCCGCCGCCGAAAAGGCGCAGGAACGGGCTCAGGAATCGGTACGTGAACCGGCGTGGAAACCGGCTCGGAACCGGCTCGGAAAACACCGAAGACCCTGTCGTCGTACGACGACAGGGTCCCGCGGTCGAGAAGTCCTGCGCGGTTGCGCGGCCTACGCGGCCGAGCTGTTGCTGCCGGTCGAGGAGCCCGAACTCGACGACTTCGACTTGGAGTCCGAGGTCGAGGACGTGGTCGACGGCTTCGCGTCCGAGGACGTCGACGGCTTCGAGGTGGCCGGCGAGCTGCTCGACGAGGAGCCGCGGCTGTCGTTCCGGTAGAAGCCGGAGCCCTTGAAGACAATGCCGACCGCGGAGAACACCTTCTTCAGACGGCCACCGCAATTGGGGCACTCGGTCAGCGCGTCGTCGGTGAACTTCTGGACCGCTTCAAGGCCCTCGCCGCACTCGGTGCACTGGTACTGGTAGGTCGGCACTGTGTCTTCCTCCTGGCACTCTCAGTCAATGAGTGCTAACGAGCGTCCATAGTGACGTATTCCCGGGGATCAGTCCACTGCCACCGGCACGCGGTGACCGACGCCACGTGCAACGGTGCGGCTGCGGGGCCGGGTCGCGAGGTGCGACCGGAGCGCGATCAGGGTTCCCAGGGCGAGCACCGTACCGGCCATCGGCACCAGGAAACCGGCGCCGCCCCACAGGCGGTCCTCCAGTTGTCCGGCGACGGTGACGGCGGCGGCCTGGCCCAGGGCGACCGCGCTGGTCAGCCAGGTGAAGGCCTCGGTGCGGGCGCAGGCCGGGACGAGCCCCTCGACCAGGGTGTAGCCGGTGATCAGGGCGGGCGCGATGCACATGCCTACCAGGAGACCGAGGGCGGCCAGGAGCAGTACCGAGTGGGCGGTCCACAGGGCGGACGCGGTCAGCGCGAGGGCCGCGTAGCCGACGAGGAGACGGCGCTGCGGGGCGACCTTCCAGGCGACGGCACCGCAGACGACCCCGGAGAGCATGTTGCCGGCGGCGAAGGTGCCGTAGAGGACGCCGTTCAGGCCGGGTTCGCCGATCGACTCGGTGAAGGCGGCCAGGGAGACCTGCATGCCCCCGAAGACGGAACCGATGCCCAGGAAGGTCACGATCAGCACGCGCACTCCGGGGACGCGCAGTGCGGAAACGTGCTCCACGCGTGCGTGCCCGTCGGTGGTCACCGTGGGCTGGGTGCTCTTCTGTGCGGCGAACAGCAGACCGCCGACCAGGGTGAGCCCGGCCTCCGTGATCAGGCCGGCCGCCGGGTTCACGGTGGTGCACAGGGCGGTCGCGAGCAACGGGCCGAAGACGAAGGTCAGTTCGTCGGTGACGGACTCGAAGGCGGCGGCGGTCGTCATGAGGGGCGAGTCCTGGAGCCTCACGCCCCAGCGGGCACGCACCATGGGCCCGATCTGCGGCACCGAGGCGCCGGTCGGCACGGCCGCCACGAACAGTGCCCACAGGGGAGCGTGGCCGAGCGCGAGCGCGGTGAACGTCAGGCCCGACAGCGAGTGCACCAGGACGCCGGGGATCAGTACGGCCCGCTGCCCGTGGCGGTCGGCCAGGCGCCCGCTGTAGGGCGCGAAGAGGGCCATGGAGACGCCGGTGACGGCCGCGGCGGCGCCCGCAGCGCCGTAGGAGCCGGTGGTGTGCTGTACGAGCAGCACGATGGAGATGGTGAGCATCGCGAACGGCTGGCGTGCCGCGAAGCCGGGAAGCAGGAACGTCCAGGCGCCGCGCGTACGCAGCAATTGCCCGTATCCAGGACGAGAGGTGACCGTGGATGCCACGGCCCGTGCCTTTCTGCCACCTGGTAGCGCGGTACCTCTTTGTCGAGGCGGCGCCGAGCACTGTCCTCTTGCGCGGAACTGCGGTAGATACCGGTGCCCACTGCGGATGAGGGATTCGGCCGCCATACGGTCGCGCCAGCACTGCGTCAGGCAGAGTTGGTTCGATCAAAATGTGCCTTCATCGTACAGGGAGCGAAGGCTGGTGGACCTGTGAAAACGGGCACCATGCGCGCGTTCACCTGCGATTGGTGAACGTGTGAACCGTACGAAACATGCCCTTAACGTCCGGTCGCCGTGTTGTCCGTGCCCAGCCATCCCGCCAGCTTCCCGCCGCGACCCACCGCCCGCAGCCGCCGTTCGGCCGCGTCCCGGACCGGATCCGTTGCCACGACCAGGAGTTCGTCGCCGTGCCGCAGGACCGTCGAGGGCAGCGGAACAAACGATTTTCCGTCGCGTACGACCAGGGTCACCGCGGCCCCGGCCGGCAGGCGCAGCTCATTGACCTCGACGCCGTGCATCTTGGACTCCGCGGGGATCGCGACGGACAGCAGATGGCCGCGCAGCCGCTCCAGGGGTGCCGATTCGATGCCGAGGTCGGCGGCCTCCGGCCCCTCGCCCAGCTTCAGCTTGCGCGCCAGCCAGGGCAGCGTCGGTCCCTGGACGAGGGTGTAGACGACGACCAGGACGAAGACGATGTTGAAGACGCGACGGCTGCCGGTGACGCCGTTCACCATGGGGATGGTCGCCAGGATGATGGGCACGGCGCCGCGCAGCCCCGCCCAGGACATCAGCGTCTGCTCCTGCCAGGGCACCCGGAACGGTGTGAGGCTGACCACCACGCTCAGCGGCCGGGCCACCATCGTCAGCACCAGGCCGATGATCAGCGCCGGCCAGACGTCGTCCCCCAGTTCGTGCGGGGTGACCAGCAGGCCGAGCAGGACGAACATGCCGATCTGGGCGATCCAGCCCAGCCCGTCGGCGAAGCCGCGCGTCGCGGGCCAGTGGGGCAGCTTTGCGTTGCCGAGCGTCATCGCGGCGAGATAGACCGCGAGGAAGCCGCTGCCGTGCGCCAGGGCGCCCGCCGCGTAGGCGGTGACCGCGATCGCCAGCACGGCGATCGGGTAGAGGCCGGAGGCGGGCAGTGCCACGTGCCGCAGCCCCCAGGAGCCGAGCCAGCCCACCGCGAGACCGATGGCCGCGCCGATGGCCAGCTCCAGGGCTATCTCGCCCACCAGTGCGTACCAGTGCTCGACCGGGCCCGCGGTGGAGAAGGCGACGACCAGGATGACCACCGGGGCGTCGTTGAAGCCGGACTCGGCCTCCAAAGTGCCCGTCACGCGCGCGGGGAGGGGGATTCTGCGCAGCACGGAGAAGACCGCCGCCGCGTCCGTCGAGGACACCACCGCCCCGACGATGAACGCCTGCCGCCACTCCAGTCCGACCAGATAGTGCGCGCCCGCGGCCGTGACGCCGACGCTCACCGCCACCCCTGCCAGCGCCAGTGTGGCGGCCGACGACAGGACCGGCCCGACCTCTGTCCACTTCGTGCCGAGGCCGCCCTCGGCCAGGATCACGACCAGGGCCGCGTATCCGATGACCTGGGTCAGTTCGGTGTTGTCGAAGTGGATGTCGCCGACGCCGTCCTGGCCCATGGCGATGCCGATCCCCAGGTAGACGAGCAGGCTGGGGAGCCCGCTGCGCGAGGAGATCCGGACCGCCGCGACGGCGACGAGCAGGACGAGCGAGCAGACGAGCAGGAGCTGGTCGAGGTGGTGGACAGTCAGAAGGCTTCCCTTCCTCGGCTGACGCGCGTCCGGGGCGGCAGCACATGTACAGGGGACGCGAGACTGCGGCGCCACGCATCCAAGTACTTCGTTACCTTACCTAACTCTTGACGCTTTCTTGACGCTTCCCGAGGCAAGATCGAACGCCCGTCCGCGCCGGTACCCGACTCCGCGTCAAGTCGCTCGGAAGCCTGCGCCTATGGTTGCTCCAGCGCTCAGTCAAAAGCACAGCCCGCCCTGCCGCTCGCGTTAGGACAGCAAGGACAGCGATGCCCCCCAACACCACCGCCTCATCGGGTCATAAGCCCGGCAAGTCCGGCAGGAAAAAGGGGCGCAAAGCCCGTCTATTGGTTCTCGTCCTGGTAATGGCCATCATCGGGGGCATCGCCTACGGCGCCTACTGGTCCGTCAGTACCGTCCGGGCCTCCCTGCCGCAGACCACGGGTTCGATCACCCTCGAAGGCCTCTCGGGACCCGTCGATGTCAAACGCGACAGCTACGGCATCCCGCAGATCTACGCGTCCTCCGACGCTGACCTGTTCATGGCACAGGGCTACGTCCAGGCGCAGGACCGGTTCTACGAGATGGACGTGCGCCGGCACATGACGTCCGGGCGGCTGTCCGAGATGTTCGGCAAGAGCCAGGTCAAGGACGACGAGTTCCTGCGCACCCTGGGCTGGGACCGGGTCGCCAAGAAGGAGTACGACACCACGCTGTCGGCCTCCACGAAGAAGTACCTCCAGGCCTACGCCAAGGGGGTCAATGCCTACCTCCAGGGCAAGGACGGGAAAGACATCTCCCTGGAGTACGCGGCTCTCGGTTTCACCAACGACTACAAGCCCGAGAAGTGGACCCCGGTCGACTCGGTCTCGTGGCTCAAGGCGATGGCCTGGGACCTGCGCGGCAACATGCAGGACGAGATCGACCGCGCGCTGATGACCACCCGCCTCGGCCCCCAGCAGATCGCGGACCTGTACCCGGAGTATCCGTACGGCCGCAACGAACCGATCGTCACCGTGGGCGAGTACGACGAGTACACCAAGACGTTCAACGGCGGTGACGGCGCCTCCAGCACGTCCACGAGCGGCACGACGGGTTCCACGTCGTCCTCGTCGGGTTCGGCCCTCACGAGCCAGCTCGCGGGCCTCTCGAACGTCCTGGACGACCTCCCGACGGCCGTCGGCGTGAACGGCCAGGGCATCGGCTCCAACTCGTGGGTCGTCGGCGGGGCACACACCATCACCGGCAAGCCCCTCCTGGCCAACGACCCGCACCTGGAGGCGTCGCTGCCGTCCGTCTGGTACCAGATGGGCCTGCACTGCCGCGTGATCTCCAGCAAGTGCCAGTACGACGTCACCGGCTACACCTTCGCGGGCATGCCCGGTGTCGTCATCGGCCACAACCAGGACATCGCCTGGGGCATGACCAACTCCGGGGTCGACACCACCGACCTCTACCTGGAGAAGCTCTCCGGCGACGGCTACCTGTACGACGGCACGACGAAGCCCTTCACGAGCCGCACCGAGACCATCAAGGTCGCCGGCGGCGCGTCCAAGAAGATCGTCGTCCGGGAGACCAACAACGGCCCGCTGCTGTCCGACCGCAACGACGAGCTAGTGAAGGTCGGCAAGAAGGCCACCGTCGACACCGCGGCCCCGGACAGAGGCGACGGCTACGCCATCTCCCTGCGCTGGACCGCCGAGGACCCGGGCACCACCATGGACGCCGTCTTCGCCATCGACAAGGCGTCCGACTGGAGCGAGTTCCGCGCGGCGTCCACGAAGTTCGACGTGCCCTCGCAGAACCTCGTCTACGCCGACACCAAGAACAACATCGGCTACACGCTGCCCGGAAAGATTCCCGTGCGCGGGAAGGGCGACGGCTCGCTGCCGGTGCCCGGCTGGGACTCCAAGTACGACTGGACCGGCTACATCCCGCAGGCCGCGCTGCCGTACGAGTACAACCCGAAGCGCGGCTACATCGTCACCGCGAACCAGGCGGTGATCGACAAGGACAAGTACCCGTACACGCTCACCACGGACTGGGGATACGGCACCCGTAGTCAGCGCATCACCGATCTGATCCAGTCGAAGATCGACGGCGGCGGCAAGATCTCCACCGACGACATGCGGCAGATGCAGCTCGACGACAGCAGCGAGATCGCCAAGCTGCTCGTACCCAAGCTGCTGAAGATCGACGAGCCCGACCCGGACGTGCGCCAGGCGCAGAAGCTCCTGGAGGGCTGGGACTACACCCAGGACGCCGATTCGGCGGCCGCCGCCTACTTCAACTCGGTCTGGCGCAACATCCTCAAGCTCGCCTTCGGCAACAAGCTGCCCAAGGAGCTGCGGGTTAAGGGCCAGTGCCTGTACGTCTCGCCGGTCGACACCACAGGGCCTGCCGACGAGGACAACCAGAAGGTGCGCGAGTGCGGCGAGCGCGACGCGGACCAGGCGCAGCCGGACGGTGGCGACCGCTGGTTCGAGGTCGTCCGCAAGCTCATGGACGACCCCACCAGCGCCTGGTGGACGACCCCCAAGTCGGGCACCCGGCCGGGCGCGAGCAACATGAACCAGCTCTTCAAGCGCGCCATGATCGACGCCCGCTGGGAGCTGACCGCCAAGCTCGGCAAGGACATCGACACCTGGAGCTGGGGCCGGCTGCACCGCCTGTTCCTGAAGAACCAGACCCTGGGCACCGAGGGCCCCGCCATCGTCCAGTACATCCTCAACCGCGGCCCCTGGAAGCTCAGCGGCGGCGAGGCCACGGTCAACGCCACCGGCTGGAACGCGGCCGGCGGCTACGGAGTGGTCTGGGTGCCGTCGATGCGCATGGTGGTCAACCTGGACAACTTCGACAAGTCCAAGTGGATCAACCTCACAGGGGCCTCCGGGCACGCCTTCAGTGCGCACTACACCGACCAGACCGGCAAGTGGGTCAACGGCGAACTGCTGTCGTGGTCCTTCTCGTCCAAGGCGGTCGACAACAGCACGAGCGACACCCTGGTGCTGAAACCGTGAGCGGCTGACATCCGAAATGGCCCTCCACGCGCGCGTGGAGGGCCATTTCAGTTCCCCGGGAACCGGTGCACGCCGCTCGGTGTCACCGCCGCCCGCACCGGCCGGTCGTGCGCCTCGGCGGGGACATGTCCGACGACCTCGGAGTCGTACAGCAGCACCACCAGCGCGGGATGCGCGCCCGCCCGTTCCAGGCGCGCCAGCACGCGGTCGTACGACCCCCCGCCGCGTCCCAGCCGCATCCCGCGCCCGTCGACCGCCAGACCGGGCAGCAGGACGACGTCGGCGGCCGTCACGGCGTCCGGGCCGAGCCGCTTGCCGGACGGCTCGAACAGGGCCATCTTTCCGCCGTGTTGGACCTGGGAGAGCGAGTCCTCGCCGTCGTAGGCGCCCCAGTCGAGGTCGTTGTCCGGGAGGAGCGCGGGGAGCAGGACGTCGATGTCCCGCGCGCGGAGTGCGTCCAGCAGGGCGAGCGTTCCCGGCTCGCCCCCTACGGAGACGTACGCCGCCACCGTGCGCGCGTGCGCCAGTTCTGGCAGCTCCAGCGCGCGACCGGCGAGCGCGGCGGCGGCTTCCCGCACGTCACCGGCCGTCAACCTGTTCCTCACCGCGAGGAACTCTCGTCGCAACATTCGCTTGTCAGGCTCGTGTTCACGTCCCAGGTGACGCACAGGTCCCACCCGTATCCTTTCCAATGTGCTCATATGAGAGCGTATTAACCGGAGCCACAGATTCTGCACAAAGGCACCGGATAGGGTTCGGACATGACTCAGTCGCACCCCAGGATCAGCAAGGCTGTCATTCCCGCAGCCGGTCTCGGCACCAGGTTCCTGCCGGCCACGAAAGCAACTCCCAAGGAGATGCTGCCGGTCGTGGACAAGCCCGCGATCCAGTACGTGGTCGAAGAGGCCGTGTCGGCGGGGCTCGACGACGTTCTCATGATCACCGGACGCAACAAGCGCCCCCTTGAGGACCACTTCGACCGCAACTACGAGCTCGAATCCGCCCTCCAGAAGAAGGGCGACGCGAGCCGGCTGGCCAAGGTCCAGGAGTCCAGCGACCTCGCGACCATGCACTACGTCCGCCAGGGAGACCCCAAGGGCCTCGGCCACGCGGTGTTGTGCGCGGCCCCGCACGTCGGCCACGAACCCTTCGCCGTCCTCCTCGGGGATGACCTGATCGACCCCCGGGACCCCCTCCTCGCGCGCATGGTCGAGGTTCAGGAGCAGCACGGCGGCAGTGTCGTCGCCCTCATGGAGGTCGCACCCGAACAGATCCACCTCTACGGCTGCGCGGCCGTGGAGGCCACCGCGGACGACGACGTCGTCAAGGTCACCGGCCTGGTCGAGAAGCCGGAGGCGGCCGACGCCCCGTCGAACTACGCGATCATCGGCCGCTACGTCCTCGACCCCCACATCTTCGGCATACTGCGCAAGACCGAGCCCGGCCGCGGCGGCGAGATCCAGCTCACCGACGCCCTCCAGCAGTTGGCCACCGACGAGAAGGTCGGCGGACCGGTGCACGGCGTCGTCTTCAAGGGCCGCCGCTATGACACCGGAGACCGGGGCGACTATCTGCGTGCCATTGTCAGACTCGCGTGCGAACGTGAAGACCTGGGCCCGGACTTCCGCGCCTGGCTTCGCAGTTACGTAGCCGAGGAGATGTAGCAACGTTGAGCACCGCCGCGAACCGCACCACAGGACCCGACCACCTCTGGACGGTGGACGAGCACCTGGAGGACATCCTCGCGACCGTCCGCCCCCTGGAACCCATCGAGTTGCAACTGCTCGACGCCCAGGGCTGCGTCCTGGTCGAGGACATCACGGTGCCGGTCTCGCTCCCGCCCTTCGACAACAGCTCGATGGACGGCTACGCGGTGCGGGTCACGGACGTCGCGGGCGCCAGCGAGGAGTACCCGGCCGTCCTCACGGTCGTCGGCGACGTCGCGGCGGGCCAGGCCGAACCGCTCCACGTGGGCCCCGGTGAGGCCGCCCGCATCATGACCGGCGCCCCGCTCCCGCCCGGCGCCGAGGCCGTCGTCCCCGTGGAGTGGACCGACGGAGGCCTCGGCGGAGGACCGGTCACCGGCATGCGCGCCCGCAGCCAGTCCCCCGAGGCGGCCGGCGGCCATGTGCACGTGTACCGCTCGGCCGAGGCACGCGCGCACGTGCGCGCGAAGGGCAGCGACGTGAAGGCCGGCGACCGCGCCCTGGACGCCGGCACGATCCTCGGCCCGCCCCAGATCGCCCTGCTCGCCGCCATCGGCCGCGGCACCGTCCGCGTCCGCCCCCGCCCGCGCGTGGTCGTCATGTCCACCGGCAGCGAACTCGTCCAGCCCGACGAGCAGTTGGGCGACGGCCAGATCTACGACTCCAACAGCTTCGCCCTCACCGCCGCCGCCCGCGACGCCGGCGCCATCGCCTACCGCGTCGGCGCCGTCGCGGACGACGCCGAGACCCTCCGCGACACCATCGAGGACCAGCTCGTCCGCGCCGACCTCCTGGTCACCACCGGCGGCGTGAGCGTCGGGGCGTACGACGTCGTCAAGGAGGCGCTGTCCTCCGCGGGGGACGAGGACGAGGAGGGCGCCGGGATCGACTTCCGCAAGCTCGCCATGCAGCCCGGCAAACCCCAGGGCTTCGGCACCATCGGCCCCGACCACATCCCGCTGCTCGCCCTCCCCGGCAACCCGGTGTCGTCGTACGTCTCCTTCGAGCTGTTCGCCCGCCCCGCGATCCGCACCCTCATGGGCCTCGACGACGTCCACCGCCCCAGAACCCGCGCCACCCTCACCACCGACAAGGCGCTGACCTCCCCGAAGGGGCGCAGACAATTCCTCCGCGGGACGTACGCCGACGGCGAGGTCACCCCCGTAGGGGGCGCCGGATCGCACCTGGTCGCGGCCCTCGCGCTGGCCGACGCGCTGATCGTCGTCCCCGAGGACGTCGAGTCCGTCGAACCCGGCACCGAGGTCGAGGTGGTCCTGCTCGGCTGAGTACTCCTGGTTGGCGGTACCGTGTCGCGCACAACACGCCCGGACCGGGAGCGCCACACAGCATGACTGAGCCTTTCCGGGGGGACACCCCCGGACCCCTTGAGCAGGACCGCCTCACGCACATCGACGACGCGGGCGCCGCCCGGATGGTCGACGTGTCCGGCAAGGACGTGACCGCGCGCACCGCCACCGCCACCGGACGCGTCCTCGTCTCGCCCCGCGTGGTCGAACTCCTGCGCGGCGAGGGAGTCCCCAAGGGCGACGCCCTGGCCACCGCGCGCATCGCGGGGATCATGGGCGCCAAACGCACTCCCGATCTGATCCCGCTCTGTCACCCGTTGTCGGTGTCGGGTGTGAAACTGGACCTGTCGGTCACGGACGACGCCGTACGGATCCGGGCCACCGTGAAGACGACGGACCGCACGGGCGTCGAGATGGAGGCCCTCACCGCGGTCTCCGTCGCCGCGCTCACCGTGATCGACATGGTCAAGGCGGTCGACAAGGGAGCGGTCATCACGGACGTACGCGTGGAGGAGAAGACGGGCGGCAAGTCGGGGGACTGGAGCCGGACATGAGTCCCGACGATTCGGCCGGCGGCGCGCTGCCCGCGCCGTACCGGGCACTGGTGGTCACCGCCTCCAACCGCGCCGCCTCCGGGGTCTACGAGGACAGGGGCGGTCCCTTGATCGCCGCAGGCCTCAAGGACTTCGGCTTCGCGGTCGAGGGCCCCCAGGTGGTCCCCGACGGCGACCCGGTGGAGGCCGCCCTGCGCGCCGCCGTAGCGGCCGGGTACGACGCCGTCGTCACCACCGGCGGCACCGGCGTCTCGCCTACCGACCGCACCCCGGAGGCCACCCGCGCGGTGATCGACTACGAGGTGCCGGGCATCGCCGAGGCCATCCGCGCGTTCGGCCGGGAGAAGGTGCCGACCTCGGCGCTCTCCCGTGGCCTGGCCGGAGTCGCCGGGCGCACACTCATCGTCAACCTGCCGGGTTCCACCGGCGGGGTGAAGGACGGCCTCGCCGTCCTGGAACCCCTGCTGGCGCACGCCGTCGACCAGATCCGAGGCGGCGATCACCCCAGACCCGCCGACACCAGTGGGGGTGCGAGCTGAACAGCCCATCCTGGCCCGCCGTACTGGCGGACGGCGACATCGTCCTGAGGCCGATAAAACTCCGCGACCAGCGGGACTGGCGCGAGGTCAACCGGCGCAACCGGGACTGGCTGCGCCCCTGGGAGGCGACCATTCCGCCGCCCACGCCCAGCGGACCGATCGCGCACCGGCCGACCTACCGCCAGATGGTCAGACACCTGCGCTCCGAGGCGAACGCGGGCCGGATGCTGCCGTTCGTCATCGAGTACCAGGGGCGCCTGGTCGGGCAGTTGACGGTCGCCGGGATCACCTGGGGCTCCATGTGCTCGGGCCACATCGGCTACTGGGTGGACGAGTCGGTGGCCGGGCGCGGAGTGATGCCGACGTCCGTGGCACTCGTCGTCGACCACTGTTTCCGGGCCGTGGGACTGCACCGCATCGAGGTCTGCATTCGCCCGGAGAACGGCCCCAGCCGACGGGTCGTCGAGAAACTCGGATTCCGGGAGGAGGGGCTCAGGCCCCGTTATCTCCACATCGACGGCGCCTGGCGCGACCATCTCGTCTTCGCGCTCACCGCGGAAGAGGTCCCCGAAGGGTTGCTGGCCCGCTGGCAGCGGGCACGCTCCCGGAGCACACCGCACGACAATCCGGCGTAACGGGGAGCCTGTTGGGCCCGGAAGCCCGGATCTCCGGAAATGGAATAAGTGTTCGAAAGTGATCGGCTGATGACCGCCTTGGGGCAATGAATTCGCCAACTCCGCGGCCTGTTGATCGCATCGGTCACAAAAAAAGCTCGAAATATCAGCCAGATCGTGCGACACACCGGCTCAATTGGCAGATGGCCTCACGCAAACCCCTCTACCGTGTGAGGCGTGAGCAGCAGCGGCCTCATCTACGCAGTCATTGTCGGGGCCTGGGCCGCCTACTTGGTGCCGATGTGGCTCCGTAGGCAGGACGAGCTGAACGAGGCCCGTCCGACGGAACGCTTCAGCACCGCCATCCGGCTGCTGTCCGGACGGGCGGGAATGGAGCGCCGGTACGCCAAGGACCTGCGGGCGCGCTCCACCGAGGAGGGGGAGCCCAGCGCCGTCGTGCCGGACGCCGTCACCGACTCGGTGGACGTCCGGGCCTTCGCCATGCCCCCGACCCGTCCCCAGGTGCACGCACAGGTCCGCCGACCGGGCCCGGACCGGTCGGAAGCGACGCGGGAACCGGAGCGCGAAGCGGCCCGCGAGTCGGCGCGCGAACCCGCGCGTGAGCCGGGTCGCGAACCGGCGCGCGACCAGACCCGCGAGCAAGCCCGGGGTCAGGTCCGTGACCAGGCCCGGGACCAGACTCGCGACCAGGCGGCCAACCCGGCACCCCAACAAGCCTCCGTCCCCGCCCCTTCCTCCGCCAAGGCGTCCAAGTCCGCGCCCAAGTCGGCCCCCGCGTCCGCCCGTAGGCGCGTCCCGGTCGGGCGGCGTACGCCCGCCGAGGAGGCCGCCGCGGCGCGCGCCCGGCGGGTGAAGGTGCTCGCGCGCCGTCGACGTACCACCGTGATGCTCTTCCTCGCCTTCACGCTCGGCGCGATCGTCGCGGCGGTCGGCGGGCTCTCCCTCCTCTGGGCGCCCGGTGTGCCGGCGGTACTGCTCAGCGGGTACATCGCCTACCTGCGCTCCCAGGAACGCAGCCGCTTCGCCTACCAGATGGACCGCCGCCAGGCCGAGGCCGCGGCGCAGCGACTGCGGGAGCGTCAGCCGCGCCGGCGCGCGACCGTGGACGCCGGGATCGACGACGCCGAGGAGGGAACCGAACCGGAGACGGACCCCGGGATGTCCGCCCTCGCCGCCGACCGCCGTGCCCTCGTCGAACAGACCGACCACGCCGAGTGGGTCGACCAACAGCGCGAACGGCAGCGCCGGCCGGGCCAGGGCGACAGCTGGGACCCCGTACCGGTACCGCTGCCGACGTACGTCACCGCACCGGTCGCCCCCCGCGCCACCTCCGACGTGGACCTCGGGGCGCCCGACGCGTGGAGTTCCGCGCGCTCCAGCGCGGTGGCCCCGGAGCAGGAGGCGCAGCCGACGGCCCGGGACGAGGCCCGGGACGAGGAGGCGGAGGACCTGTCGGACGACGACAGGGCGACGCCGGACGGCCGCACCGACGCCCGCCGCGCCGCCTCCGCCCGCCGGGCCCGTGAGCGGGGGCGTACCCCCCTGTTCGACCAGTACGAGGACGGCGAGCGGCCCCGCGCGGCCAACGAGTGACCAGGCAAGGAACGGATTTCCAAGCACCCTGAGGGGGATGCTAGAGTTTCACTCGTTGCAAGGGCCTGTGGCGCAGTCTGGTAGCGCACCTCGTTCGCATCGAGGGGGTCTGGGGTTCAAATCCCCACAGGTCCACCATTGCCGCCCTACTCCAACCCTGACCCGCAAAGGTCGGGGCGAGTAGGGCGGCTTTGTTGGTTCCGGCGCTCGTGCGACCCTCGGCGACCTTGGCAGCGTGGTAGCTGCGGTGGTTGTCCATGAGAGCAGCGAACGGCTCGTGAGCCTGAGCCCGAGCGATCTTGTCGCCGTCCACGTAGAGCCGCGAGAACAGCGAGCGGTTCAAGAGCGTACGCACAGCTTCCCCAGACCCCTTGTAGAGGCGTCCGGGGTCGTCCAGGAGCGCCAGTGCTGCCGTGACGACGTCCGGCCCTGTGGATGCCCGCTCGTCGGCTCGCTCCAACGTGGCTGTGATCCGGCGTACTTCATCCCGGATGGCATCGAGCTTGGCCCGCAGCTTGTCTTTGGGCCACTCCTCTTCGGCAGCAAGATCAAGGTAGTAGTCCTCTTTGCGGTCGAGGACCGTCAGATGCTTGCCGTACTCGGCTCGAACGTCCTCAGACAGCGTCGAGTCGCTTGTGAGCGCTTCCTGTACCGCTGACATGACCTCTGTACGGAAGTCTGCGGAGAGCGCGACCGAAGACCCGTAGTAGCGCTCTACAGCGTCTTCCATGACTTCCACCGGTACGTACGGCATGTCACAGACGTTCTCCTGCCGCCCTCGGCAGAAGAAGTAGAAGTAGACGCCCCCATGCCGTCCCTCGGCCCGCGTGAGCACGAAGCGATGGTCACAACGGCCGCACCACAGAAGCCCCTTGAGGTAGTGGTGATGTGTCCGGTGCCGGACATGGTTCTCGCCGTTGGCGTCCAAGACCCGCTGCACCTGATCGAACAGCTGGGGCTCAACGAGCGCCGCATGCCGGCCGAGGTACTCGATGCCTTCGTGCTCAACGAAGCCCAGGTAATACCTATCGCGCAGGAGCTTGCGAAGCTGTTGCGTCGAAATTTGCTTGCCGCTTGGCATCCGAAGACCCGCATCGGTCAGCTTGGTCTGTAGCGTTTCCAACGTTTCGCGTCCGGTCGCCATGAGCCTGAACGCCATGGGTATGTACTTCTTACGCTCGCGATCTACTTCCACGGTGCGAATCTCGCGACCGTCCACCCGCTTGCGTACATTGAGATACCCGACCGGCGCTTTGCCGATGGTGCCACCATTGCGAGCCTTGTTGGCCATCTTGGCTTTGATGTCTTCGCCGCTTTGGCGAACCATCCACCAGTTGAAAACGTCCGTCAACGCTTCCATAACCTCGCCGGTTAGACCCTCGCCGAAGTTTTCGCGAGCCGACAGAAGATCAACACCGATAGCGGCAAGTTGCTGCTTCGTATTGCCAGCGTCGATGTAGTTACGGAAGACGCGCGCTCGGTTGTAATAGATCACCGCGTCAATGTCGCCGTCCTCATGGAGGAAGGTGAGCATCTTGCGAAATTCCGGCCGCTTCTCGATCGTCTGAGCCGAGTTACCAGGCTCAATAAAAACCTTGACAACGATAGCGCCGAGCTTGCGTGCGAACGCACGACACCATTTGTCTTGCGTGTTGATCGAGTTGCCATCAGGGTCTACATCGCTGTCAGTGTCCATCTGGCGCTTGGAGGAAACGCGCAGGTAGAGGACGACACGCTTGGTGCGTCCGGCTGCTGCGTCACCTATCCGGGGGTTGCGGGTTGCAGCGCCCACGGGCTCACCACCACCTTTGGTTGATTAGTTAAAGTGCGAAAGTGGGCTATGCAGTACAGGGAGATATGGAAAACTCTGTCTCGTCTGTCAGCTCATAGCGCCGGTACCACGGCTTGCGCTCCTTGAAGCCAAGGCGAACAAGCCGGTAGTTCATGGCCTCACGGGAGACGTTGAAGATACGAGCCAATTGGGCTGTTTCCTGTGTCCCCTTAGACCACAGGTCTTTGAGGATTGGAAGTGGCATCAGGACTGAGGCGGCAAACTCGTTACAGATGGATTCGATCTGGCCTGCTTTGGTCGTCTTGTTGCCACCGCCCAGATAGGCGTGCAGGGTATCTTCGTCCCGCGCGTCGAGCAGATGCTTGAACTCGTGCAGCAGCGTGAAACGTTGTCGCACGACTGGTTCTGTCTTATTTATATGCAACTCCCCGTTCTCCCCGTGCGCCTTCGTGTAGCCGCTGACGTCCGGGTCTACTTCGTAGCTTGCGAAATGGTGTACCGGTGCAACCTTTTGCTCGATGAGCCATGCGGTATCAAACTCCGGTTCTGTCGCTCCAAGGAGTTGCCGGATTAGCCCCGCTTGCCGTCGGGCAAGGCTGAGCGACTCTCCGTATGAAAGTGGCCTCTTCGGGCTTGCCGACCTGATTACATCAATCAGCGTCCGCATCGTCTTTGTGTTCATCTTCTTCATGCTCGCCCCCTTTCTTCGCCCTTGTTGATATTTCGCCCTCAATAAGAGCGGCAAGTTTGTCCGCCTCATCGAACGAAACGCCAAGAGTGCGACGGAAGTAGGTCCGCATGTCTGGCAGTTCGCCCGACAATTTTACGCTGGACTTCCCTAGAATCTCCTGAACGTTTCCCGAAAAAACTTTCGCTATGCGTTCCAAGGTTTGCGTCGATGGGCTTTCAATCTCGCCCCGTTCTAGCTTGGCAAGGTAGCTGTGGCTAAGACCGGTTACTTTGGCGAGTGCTCGCACTGACGGATACTCGTACCGCTGGCGCAGTTCCTTGACGCGCTCTCCGAGGGCTTGCGCCTCTTCCTGATTCAATGTCTCCTCCTTCCTTCTCTCGATTATACGCGGGTGTGTCATTAGATGACACACCCTTTGACCTGCGCTAACTCACTCCCGTAGAACGAGCGCCAACAGTCGAGCAGCGTCCGCGAACAGCGCCGACCGGAACAGGTGACCAGCAGGCTCGGGCAAGTCGCCAATGAGCCGCTGTACGGCAGCCAGCCGGCCGGAATGTGGAACGGTGACAAGCACCCTTGGCGTAATTCCGTCCGGCCCCTCACCACCTGCGTGTGCGAAGTCAACGTATGCCAGCAGTTTTCGCCGAAGGGTTGGAATGCTTTCGGTCGCCCTGTCTACCTCAATCGCCCAGGCATCTTCAACGCCGTTAAACTGCAAGAGTGTGTAGGCATCGGGTTTCAAGATGCCGCCGAGCCCGTTCGGGAACCATGATGCTGGTTCGGTTAGAAACTGCGGTAATGTGAAAGCGCCAGCCCGCTCCAATTCGACAAGTCGCACATAGAGTTCCGACACGTCAAGGCTATGCAGCAAAAACGCTTGCCCTGGAGTCCACGGCTTTCGAGCGCGTTCCGGCTGCTCTTGCTTTCCGCTCGCCAGGATAAAAGGCAAGGCTCGTTGGCCACCCGAGTCAAGGGTGTATATATGGCCCGAACTGCCCGACCGAACGCCCCCAATTTGCCGTTCCAATGTCGCCACAAAACCAATGGAAATCAGGCGAGAAAGGACATTGCGGCGCATTCTTTCTCGGGATTTTTGGGCAAGATCATGGAAGTGCAACCGTGTCATCTGCGACCCCGCCAAAATTCGCGTCCGCGCCAAATCCAAGATGATCGAACGATCACGAGCAGAGAGGCTTGCAGCTAGGCGCTCGACACGAGCGAGGGAGAGACGGGCCGTCATGACAGAACTCCGGGGGAGAGGTAGTGAGTCGTTGGCGCTACAGAGCCGCACAGCCGCTCTGACCTCGGGAGACATGAGCTGGCCATCGACGCGACCGGCTGGCCGACCGGTAGGGCGAACGGTGCACTGGTCATGCCTCACCCCTTCGAGTTCGCCGGCCAAGCTGGCGTCCCTCGTCACGGCTCCCAGTCCGTGTTTTGAACGCTGCTTCCACTACAGCTCGGGGTGTTCCGTAGCGTTCTCGACTGAGCGTCGAGATATCCGCCCCCGTACGCATGTCGGGTAGTGGCAGCGTGGCGCCAGTAACCGGTGCGAGCGTCTGTCCGCCGACCGATAGTCGAGCAGCGATCTCGTACGGTGCTGCATTCATCAGGTCTTCGGCGGTGAGCGGCGTAAAGCGGTTCGCGAGCGTCCGTGCGTCGTCGTAGTCGAGTTGGAAGACCACCTGACTGCGAGCGGTTCCCAGTACTGCTGTTTTCACTGCCTCGGGCAGTTGCCCCAAGTGCTGATTGGCGAGCACCACCCCGACGCCCAAGCCGCGCGCTTGGGCCAGCATGTCGGCTACGTCGAGCGGCAGTTTGAGCACGTCCTGAAACTCATCGAGGTACAGGAAGGCCGGACGCCGATGGTCGGCCGGGATTCCGGCCCGCGTTAGCGTGGCTTGCCACAGCGAGGCCACCAGCAGCGCCCCGAGGAGTTGTGCCGTCTCGGTGCCGAGCGTGCCCTTGGTTAGCTGTACGAGGAGGATTCGTCGTTTCCTGAACACGTCCGCTACGTTGATACCCACGGATTGCCCGAGCATCAGGCGGAGTGGAGTTCGAGTCAGGAAGCTTCTGAGCTTGTTGAGGCTCGGGCCAATGACGTTCAGCCGCTCGTTGTCACTCATCTGCTCATAGGCGTACCAGAACGACCGCACACTTTCCGGTACGGTGCGCTGTCCGGTAACCATGCGTCGGAACGTTGGGTTGGTCAGCAGCTCGGGAACCTCGGCCAGCGTGAATGCTGACCCGTCCGGCGCACTCGTGTGTGTCAACGTCAGCAGCGAATTACGGAGAACGTCACTGGTACGCGGGCCCCAACTGTCGTGCCACAGCGCCGACATGATGTGCACCACGTGGTCTACGACGAGTTCTTTTTGCGCCTCAGAGTGCAGCGACCCCAACAGGTTGAAGCCGACCGGTTTATCGTTGGACGCAGGGTCCAAGACGATGAGGTCATCGGCTCGTTCCTCGGGAAACCGCGCGAGGATATCCCCAACGAGGTCGCTTTTTGGGTCGATGAGCGCCAGGCCGTGGCCAGCAGCGATGTCTTGCAAAGCCATGTTGGCGATGAGCGTGGACTTGCCGACGCCCGTGGGACCGAGCAGGTACACGTGCCGCAGTCGGTCTTTGAGCGTCAGCGCGAGCGAACGCGACATGCCGGCGTAGTTCGTCTGAGCCAGCACAGTGCCCCGTGTCGGAACGCTTGGACTCGGAGCCAGTTGCCGCGAGGCACCGAGCGCCAGACCAGGCAGCGATATGCCGCCCAGCCGGAATCCCAGCAGTCCCGGCAGCTCACGGCTGTTGAGGACGAGTGGCCAACGAGTGAGGGGAAGCGCCCACGACTGCAAGCGGGTGCGCACGACTCCCGAAGGGAGCCAGCGCCGCACCAGCCGCACGCCCGGAGCGTTCAGGCTGTGCAGGGTGCCCCAGGTACGACCAAAGAGTTTGTGAGCCCGTTTGCGGCTGTTGGCAGTCACACCCAAACGCACGGTCACGTTGAGGAGAGGGACGTCTTGCTTGCGTCGTGCGGCTCGTATCGCCTCAGCGTCCTCGGGTAGTTCACCCTCTACGAGGTACGTCGACCACGAACCTTCTGTACCCCGTGGCGCTGCACTGTGGACGGGTGCCGGGGTTCCCACGGCCGTCATCACCACTTGGTACCGCACCAGCTCGTCACGCTTGAGCGGCTGGAGGCTGGCCAGTAGTGCGCTGCTCGCCATCTCGGCCCGACCGTCGAGCAGCGAACGGCTGACGCTCGTCACCTTTGCTTCGGCCGCCACAGTGGCCGGGGTGCGACTCGACAGGTACTCGGGCGCTGCATCGAGGCGGGCCCCCGGCAGTCCGGCCCGCATGAGTCCCATGAGCTTGCTGTGCAAGCTCTCCGGTACGACGACGTAGTGCCGGATGCCCTTGCGGTCGGCGACTACTTCCAGCGCGATGGGTGGATACGACAGCAGTGACCACTTGGGCGGTTGCGTGATACCGGCGATGATCTCCAGCCACCGCGTCACGTCGTCCGCCGATAGGTCAGCGGGCAAACGCAGTTGGTAGGCCGTCAGATGCTTGGCCCAGTGCCGAGCGTCGAGCCACCGGATGCCAAGCACAGCGGCGATCAGGGCCAGGCCGCCAACGAGGATGACTACGGCCAATGTCATCGGCCTACCTCGCTGTCAGGCTCGTCAGCCTGCTGCTCGTGCTTGGCATGCTCCAACTGCCGGACGAGCAGCACGATGGCTTGCAGGAACAGCCCTCGGTCTGCCTCCTTGCCCTGTTTCTCTCTGACGTTCAGACGCCATTGTTGTTCCATAACCCTCCTTCCTGAGCGTGTCATTTGTGACACGCCCCCTATTTGTCCTTATGCCGAGCCGCGCGCCGGCCGTCAACGATTTTGTGCGTGAGTCTCCAGCGAATCCCCAGCAGCGGAGCTGCTGAACAGAGGCGTCAGCGGCCAACACGAATGGTGCGCAGCAGCGCGCCGGCGACCTCGTTGGACACCTTCAGACCGGCCCGTAGGGCGTCCCGAGTAATCGGACGACCGTGCACACTGCGGTGCTCTGTGTCGAGTTGCACGGCCGCCTTGACCAACTCGGCTGATGGTTCCGAGTGTTTGCCCGGGACGACACCAGGACCGTCCGGGACGGTCTTATGGAGCGATGCCAACAATCGAGGTCCAACCTCGCTCCACCCGATGAGCAACAGCGGTGCGACCGCGTCAAAGCAAGCTCGTCCGTACTGCGCTGACAGAATCGGGTACGCCGTATTGAGCGCCAGCGTCACCAGCCCGCAGAACGCGAGCAAGAGACGCGGACCCACAAGCCGCCCCGTGGCGGCGTTGGCGCGCAGATATTGCATGGTGGCCAGTAGCGCCATGACCGACAGATCAACGGCCGGAGCAACAAGCGGTGCTATCCAGCCGGGTACGCCGAGCCGCACACCGAGTAGCCACCCGTTGCCGAAGCCGAAGACGAATGCCAACCCGGCAATGATGAACACCACTGCTGTGACTGCTCGTTGTATGCGTTCGGTCAATGGCTACCGTCGCCGCTGAAAGAAGAACAGGGCGACGAGACCCACCCCGATGAGCGAGAACGCCACGGGGACGAGGGGCGCGAGCAAGCTGTAGGCCAGTCGCGCCCCGTACGAGATGATCACGATGAGCGCGAGCGCGGTAAGCGCACGCCGGCCCCACCCTTCGGGGCTGCTGTTCATGCCGCTCGGTACTCCTCGAAGTCGGTGGAGTGCACGAACGGGTCACAGGCCGTGAGTTCGGCGAGCAGCCGGTGCCGGGCCCGTTCCTTCCGTGCGCGCTCCTCGTCGTATGTGGCCGTGAACGCCGCTTGGAACGAGTCCACGAGCACCGTGATGGTCTTGGACTTCAGCAGCTCCAGCGGGACGGCAACGGCCGTCTGGGTAGCGGTCATTGTTACTCCTTGTCCTTGATCTTGCGGGTGATGTACTCGATGGCCCCAGCCGCCTTGCGCTGGTGCCGGCTCCGCCACCACTGGCGTGCTCGGCCGCCGTAGTAGGCGATGGCCAGCAGTGCGAGAGCCTTGACGTCATGAATCACGTGCGCGCCTTGCGCAGCGCCTTGACCTTGTTCTCGACGGTCAACAGTCGGACGCCGTGCCGGCGGTGCTGGCTCTGAAGGGCCAGGAGCCGGAACCACATGCGGCACGCCATCAGCAGCTCGACGAGAGCCAGGAAAATGAGCAGTGCGATCAACGCAGCGCTCCTTTCGGGTTGTTGTCGCCGTGCCCTGGTGGGAGCGGCTGACGAGCACCACGTTGGAGCAACTGCGGCCAAAAAACCGTGCAGGAAACCGTGCATAGAGCCCCGGAGACCTGGGGAAACCGGCCAATATCGTTGTGGCTGAGAGAGTCGAGCGCGTCCGGGGGGACGAATGGGGGCAAGCGGTACACCAGAGGGCCCATGGTGGGAGGCGTGGTGGCCCGAGGAGCTGTGGCCCGAGGTCTCACTTACGCCCGAGGAACTGAAGAAGTTGGGCGAGGAAATAGGTAAGGTCCGGCAACGTGGCATCAGACGCGTTGACCTTGTGGCACCCCGGCAGCCTCGAAAAGAAACGCCAATTCTGGACTCTCTTGCTGATCTCTATGCCAGCTTGAAGAGCCTCGATAACGAGGACCGGCCTGTACGTCTCCGAGAACTGCTATGGCATGGCGTCAAGACATACGCGAATAGAAACGGAAAGGCTGACAGTGCCGCACTGGTGAGCGACCTGTTCTTTCCGCCAGACGACCCAAATAAGTTCGTTAGCCCTGGCGTCCTACTCGATAACGTCATCAAACGCATCGGCCACACTGGCAGTCGAAGCAGCTTCGATCGACTGAGGCGGCAGGAATTCGAGGAATTTGGAGCCTACCTTGTCGCGTTCGTCAATGCTGAGGCCGAGCAAGTTAACGAGCGCATCAAAGTGGACCGTGTACAGGAGAAGGCCGACAAGGAGCGTATAGAAGCCGAGCGCTTCAAGAAAGAAGCGAAGGAACAGAAGAAGCGAGCCAAGAAGGAACCTGCGAAAGGGCACGTGCAGACTGAGGAAGATGGCAAACGTGCATCAGGTAAGGCTCAGGAGTCGTCACGTCGAACGCCCGACGAGCGCAAACGGCGAATGCAACTGGCGCGAGAAAAGTTCATACGCCAGCAACAGCGACGGAAGGAGGAGCAGGCCAAGACCCGAAAGCGGAATCTCGTCATCTTTTGTGCGGTGTACGCACTTATTGCGACACTCGTCATAAGCTACGAAGTAGCCCCGGAGCACTTTCCCGCCTGGATGTCGTCGACCTCTTGGCCTAAGTGGTTAGGCGGCTAAATTCCTGGGTCAGTGAGGTAGGGGCCAAAAAAGAAGCCCCGCTAATGCGGGGCTTCAGCGGATGTGCTTGCTATCGACTACAGATCGAACTCCGATGCCTTGACGCCGACGACGAATGCGGCCCACTCGGCTGGCGTGAACATAAGTATGGGTCCGGGCTTGTCCTTGCTGTCACGGACGGCTCGGCCACCATCAGAGAGTGGGGCAACCTCCACGCAGTTGTCTTGCTGCCCGCTGGCGGAGGACTTGACGAAGGGGCCAACGATGGCGGGGGTGGTCATGGTTGCTTCCTCTGATCTGGTCTGCTGCGCATCTCCTCAATGACCTGATGGATGCGCGTAAGGGAGTCCGCAGGGCTCAAGGCACTGGCACGAAGGTTGTCGAAGGCGTCCGAGAACGCTTCGAGCTGTCCAGGCTGATCCATGAACAGCGTCCCGGTCAGATTGGCAACGCACGCGATGCTGGGGTTTGTCGGGAAGCCGAAGAGCACGAACGAGCTTTGTACGCCCGCGTGTGCGCCTGCCTCGAACGGTAGGACTTGGAGCGTGATGTTGCTGCGCTCAGTCAGCTTCGCCATGTGGTGCAACTGATCGAGCATGACGCTGTAGCCACCGACCACCTGTCTGATGGCACCCTCAGCCACGATGGCCCACAGCTTCGGCGGTGGTTCGTTGTCGAAGATGGTCTGTCGCTCCTGGCGCACCTTGATGAGCGAATCCACGTGGCCAGCGGGTAGTACCGCCGGCCCTGCCGTGATGATCTGTTCCATGTACGCCGGCGTCTGCATGAGCCCTGGAACGATCATGCCCTCAAAGGTACGGATGCTCGCTGCGGTGCCCTCCAGTGCGATGTAGTCGCGGTACTCCCGAGGCAAGGCGTCCTCGTAGGCGACCCACCACCCCTGAGACTTGGCGTCCTTGGCAGCCTCGATGAACGCGGCCACCTGTTCGTCATCGGTGATGCCGTACAGCCCCAGCATGGCCTTGAGGTCCGTGCGCGCTACGCGTACTTCCCCCTTCTCGATGCGGCTGACCTTGGCCTGTGAGAAGCCCAGCTCGTTGCCGACCTGTAGAGCAGTCAGCTGCGCCTTCTTGCGTAGTTGCCGCAGGTCGGAGCCTAGGCGGCGGCTCCTGATCGTCTGCCCCATCACACCCCTCGATTCAGGCTTGCTGCCAGTTTGCCCGCTCGCCATGCATGAGCGCCAGCAAGTGGATCTGCAAGTATGCAGATCGAGTACTTGCAGATCGGGAGTATGCAACGCTACCTTGAGTTCGCCGGTTACGAGTCGTCACGGCGAAAGGGCGACGCGTAACAACGCCTGTGGCGTGGGGCGTAGTTCTGCCTGCCCGCGTCATGCACCGAAAGGTGATCTGTGGTGCCGAACGACGTACAAACGTTCAGTTATCCATCCGTGGACGCATCGGTCTCGGATGCTCGAAAGGCAGTGCGGAAAGTCGTTAGTGGTTGGGGTCTCACGAGTGACCTTGCGGAGACTGCCGAACTGCTGACCAGCGAGCTCGTCACCAACGTCATCCTGCATGCGCAGGATAGCGCGACGTGTCGAGTGATCTGCGAGCTTTCCGCGAAGTCAGTCACCGTCACGGTGATCGACCACGGCCGAGGCATTCCGAAAATGCGTAGTAGCTCAGATACAGCTACGAGCGGACGTGGACTGTTTCTCGTGGACGCGTTAGCCCAGGACTGGGGCACTCGTTCGGTACTGCGTGGCAAGGCAACGTATTTCGTGCTGGACCTTCCTGAGCCGGCACCGCAAACCGACGACATAGCCACCAGGGAGACCGATGAGCGAAGCACCGGGCACAACACCGGGCTTGCGCATTCCACTAACTACCGTGGACTCCGGCCTGTACCTTCTGGCCTTCGGCCGTGGCGGCGAACGCCACGAGCTCGTTACCACTGCACAACTTATGACGCTCGTCGTTGAGGCTGCGAGAGAACTCGGCCTTGCGCTTTCAGCACCCCCGCGAAAGCTGTAGCGGCGAGCAGTAGCACCAAGCCCATGGCGACCGATTCGGGCTAAGGGTCGTGCACAACCACCATTCCCCTAAAACCTCTTTGGGAGCAGTCATGCCCAAACACAGACGGACAAGCCGTCCCCAGCGGCAAGTTCCCCCACGTCACATCCGGTCGTGGAACGCTCCGCAAGCCTTCTGGTGTGAGCTCGTTGCCTACCGGCCGGACGCGCCCGACAAGTTGTACCTCCTCGGTTCACGCGCGACAGCCTCACCGCGGCTTGCCATGCGCTGGCTCCGCTGGCGCGTGCTCTCGATGGCCTTGCAGTTATCTGCAGCCAATCGCGAGCAACTCGTGCTGTGGGCCGAGGACTTGCGGCAGTACGAGCACGGCATGGGCCGACTGGCCAGGGGTGAGGTCTGCGCACTGACGTGGCACGACACTGACGAGTTTGGAGAAACGTTGTGCTACCAACTCACCAGTCGGCCGATGAGAGCGAGTCCCTTACTGGGGCCGTACCGACTGAGTGAGGAGCGGCAGAGACGGCCCCCGCACGCGAACTCGCGCCTGATGCCGTGTGCGGCATGAGCGGCCTCTACCCGCGCGGACCAGCAGGCGGCATAGACGTGCGGTTTCAACAGGTGCCGTCCGGTGACGAGAGCTTGTCGGTCGTGGATGAGCGCGAACACGTGGAGACCCCTGGGCAGGCCATGCGATGGCTTCGCCGACGTGTCCGGGCGACAGCGGAAGTGCTTGAGGTGCCGGCACGCGAACCGCTGCACACGTGGCTTGCCGACGAGATCGAGCTACGCCGTGCCGTGAACGGCCTTGCCCGCAGCAGTAGTTACCTCATCGTCTGGCGCACGGAGCCCGTGGAACTCTTGGCGTGCGCCGAACCCGCATTATCTGCAAGGAGCTTTGATCCGGCATGAGCGATGGCCGCATGCGCTTCACCAACATGTCCCTCGGCAACGAGGAAGACAAAAGGCCGCTATACGCGGCTGAGTGTGTGCAGTGCCCGGAGAAGTCCGAACCTCACGAGGAGCAGGACAGCCCTGAGCTGTGGTGCCTATTGCATGCAGGTCGGACGCGTCACTTCGCGTTCCGAGGCATCGTGACCAACTTCTTCAAGGTGACGCCCGAGGAGGAGGTTGGGCAGTAGCGCAGACATACAAACGACCCTAGATTCACCGCGCGGCCGGTGGTGTTCCTAGGGTCGTTCTGCGTTCCCGGGCAGGGGAGGTGCACCGGGCGGCACCTCTCTGGGCAGTGTTTTAGTGAAAACGTGCTGTCAAAGCGCTCCAAAGAGGTGCCGCCCGGTGCTAATTAAACAGTGGACGGTACTACTCGCTGACTGGTATCGCCGTAATAGTCACGTCGGTGCCTTCAAAATTCTCAATAAAGACGATCTTGCGAACGCCGCCCGGGACCTTGTCGAAAGTCTCATGGACTACCACGCCGTCATCACTCGGTGGCGAGATGCGAAACGTGAAGCGACGGACCAGTTCCTCGCTTGGGTATTCGCCAAGCATGAGCCGGCCACTGCTGTTGGCTGGAACCGTAGTGGTCAGTTCGAGGTTAGTGGTTGGTGTTTGCTGCGACCCAGAGCTCATACATGATGCCCTCGTTTATGGTTGGTAGAAATTCACCCGTACGGTAAACACGGAGCGTGTTCACCGTACGATTGCTGCCACCCGAAATCCCTCAAAAGCGGGGGGGGGGGGGGGGGGGGGGTAAAAAATTTTTGTTTGAGAAAACCACACCCAAACTATAATGTGGGCCGGCCGCCGTAACAAAAAACAAAAGATGATATAATTGAAA